>DAOWJB010000319.1 GCA_030640625.1 Bacteroides sp. | reverse complement strand
CCTCGGGTAGGGACTCCCGCCAATAGGTCCACCTATGGACCCCATCCCTTATCCTGAACTCATGCGGGATTTCCTTTTTCCTCATGGCAATATGAATAAGTGAATTTCCCTCGTAAAGAAAGTCATCATCTCCGCAATCTATATACCATCTTACTGATTTAAGTTGCTCAGCAGACATGTCATCGACAAGGGCCAGTGCACTGTGCTGCTTGAAATAAGCCTCTTTCTGTTCTTCAGATTCAGCCTTCATTTCAGTCCATTCCAGGTAGTCGTCCATGTCTTCCATGGTAAGAGGACCACAGTAAGCGCTCAGCGGGCAAGCAGAAGAGAATAGCTCAGGATGATGCAGGGCATACATAAAGGTTCCCCCGCCTCCCATGGAAAGGCCGGAGATTGCCCTGTAACGCTTTTCGCCCTTGATCCGGTATTCCTTTTCAACGAAAGGCAATAACTCCTCAAAGAAAAAATCCTCGTAGCGCCATTCTCCGCTGATGTCATTAAACTATCCCTTCTTTCCTGTATCGGCATCGGGCATCACTATGATCATCGCAGTGGCAGTCCCTTTCAGAATGGCCTTGTCCGCAATCCTGAGCACTTCCCCGAATTGTATCCACCCGGTCTGGTCGTCCCCGCTTCCGTGCAGGAGATACAGGACGGGATAGCTGCGCTCAGAAGTTTCATAATCAGGTGGGAGGTAAACAGCATATTTGCGTTCCATGCCAAGGATCTTGCTTTCCATGGATAGGTTATCATACACTTTTCCGTACTGGGCGGTCACGACAGGAACAAGCATGATCAGAGAAGATAAAAGAGCCAGTTTTCTCATGGGAGTCAGGATTGATTCATGCACTAAGATATTGATTCATTTTAACAAAACCATCCCCTATTCAAATTGCCTGGAATACTTTGTTGGAGTCATGGCCATGATTCACCACTTACTGAACAAATCAATGATATGGCTATGTCAGATGATACCTTTACAGGCAGAGGTTTTCTCCTATACGCGATTTAAATTAATCCGCAATTTCCCGTTCTATGTCTTCAAGTGTTTTGCCTTTTGTTTCAGGCAGATAGAAATACAATACTATAAATCCCATCAGACAGATGAGCCCATAAAGCCAAAAATTATTGGCCCAGCCAATGGTCTCTTTGATAGTAGGAAAACTGAAGGTAAGCAGGAAATTTGCAATCCAGTGAGCAGTGGCACCAATGGACATGGCAGCACCCCGGATCCGGTTCGGGTAAATCTCAGACAGGACAACCCAAAAAAGTGGAGCCAGGGATAGTGAATACAACATGACGTTTAACAACATCAGTACGATAACAGAGGCCCCGGTATTGCCTGTATAAAAACTGCCACCGATCAGCCCGTAAACGACAGCCATGAGTGATGTGGCGATCAGCAATAATTTCCTGCGACCCAGTTTCTCTACGGTGAAAATTGTGACAAAAACAGAGAGCAGCATGACCAACCCGATGGCAACAATTTGCACCATCATCTCCTGAAGGTTGAAACCGGCGGCCTGAAAAATATCTGAAGCATAATAAATGACGACATTGATACCGCTCCATTGCTGCAGGAATGCCAAAAATACCCCTAAACTAATTAGTTTCAATACTTTCCTGCTTAAGAGTTCTTTGAAATTCACTTGCGCAACATTCTCCTGCGAAATGGTGAGCTGAATATCCATGACCTCGTCTTTTGCATATTTATCACCCCCCATTTTTTTCAGGATCTTAAAGGCTTGTTTTTCCTGCCCGTTTTTCACCAGCCACCGAACACTTTCTGGGACAAGGAACATCAGAATGAAGAAAAGTAATGCAGGAATGGCTTCTGCTCCAAACATCCATCGCCACCCCAGTAGTCCACTCCAGCTCTCTTTAATCATTTGTGTAGTTGGACTGGCAATCAGTTCGGTATCCAGCTTCGAGATCAGTAGATTAACAATCTGAGCAGCAAGGATACCAATCATGATCATCAATTGGTTGATTGTGACCAGGACCCCTCGTTTGTCAGCAGGAGCAATTTCGGCTATGTACATGGGAGAAAGATTCAGAGCTGCTCCCATGGCAACTCCCCCAATCATTCGATAGGCATTAAATGAAAAAAAACTGTCGGCCAGGGCCGTGCCCAGAGCAGATAATCCGAAAAGAAATCCTGAAAAAATCAACAATCGTTTGCGACCTAATTTATCGCTCAGTAATACACAAATTATTGTTCCTATAATGCACCCGACGATGGCCGAACTGGTTCCCCAACCTTTTTGTGTGGGAGTGATCAGATCAAAATATGGTTCATAAAACGGTTTAGCTCCACCAATCACAACGAAATCATAACCAAACAGGAATCCCCCCATTGCCGCGGCAAATGTGATCATCCATATGTATTTCTGATTATAGAGAGTTTTTTTATTCATAGGATCCAGGGCTGATTTGTGTTATACTACAAATTTGGCAAACCGACCTGATAATTACTATCCAATAAACAAAAGTATAAGTGATATCAATGCTCAGCCTCACCATATTTAATCATAACTGATACTTTATTAACATTTCTTAATAAATACTATTAAAAATGTACTAATATTGTTTTATATGCCACATGATCCAATCTTCGAAAAGGTCCTGTTTTCTGAATCATCATTTGTAATAAAAGAGGAACATTTTACACAATTTGAGATCCCCTGGCATGTTCACCCGGAGTTTGAACTCACATTCATCAGCCAGGGTAGGGGCAAATTTAATGTCGGAGATTACATCGCTGACTTTCAAGGTCAGAATCTTATCATGCTTGGTCCCAATCTGCCTCATAGCTGGGACGGGCCTAAAGAATCTGATTCGGAAGTCCTTGCCAAGCAGATCGTCATCCAGTTTCCATTTGATTTCCTGGGTACCGGTTTTTTTGAGAATTCTGCCTTCAGGAGAATAGATGACCTGTTGAAAAGATCCTACAGGGGAATACTGTTTCATGATGTTAAAATTCAGAAGGTGACTAAAATGATCCAGGGAATTATGCACATGAATGAGTTTGAACGTATCATGGAATTATTAAATGTATTGCACATTCTGGCACATAGTAAACAATATAATGAATTATCAAGTATAGGATATTCCAGGCACCTTAATAAAAGTGAATCAGCAAGGTTAAACGCAATATATGGATTCATCCTGGATAATTTCACAACGCACCTGGACCTGAACACCATGGCCAGTTATGCCAGCATGACCCCCCAGGCTTTCAGCAGATATTTCAGGGAGCGGACCCGGAGAACTTTCATCTCCTTTCTTAATGAGGTCAGAATTGGATACGCCTGCAGGTTGCTGTCAGAAAAATCTATGAGCATCTCACAGATATGCTACGAGAGCGGATATTCAAACCTGTCGAACTTCAACAGGCAGTTTAAAAAAATAAAGTCAATGACCCCATCTCAATATGCCAGGGGTTTTGATTAAGAATTGCGGGATGCAGGTACTTTTTGTTGATATGACCATCAGGATGGTCGGTCATGGAACAATCCAGATTCAATAATCATGGCAAATATCACCTGTGATAATAGTATTTTTTTTAAAATAAAATTTACTGTGATGTTAAAAATGTATCGGTATTGATCAAATTAAGTGTGGAAAAAAATTGATGCCTCTGATACTTTTGTAAATACAGAGACAAATCATATGTATAGAAATATCATTTACGCAGGATTTCTCCTGCTCACAGAAGCCTTGCCGGGGCATTCCACAAGGAAAGCAAAAATCCACCTCCTGCTATTAGCAACTGCGCTGGTTATTATACCTGTTACCATCTCCAACGCCCAGGTATTAGATCGGATTACAGACAAACGAATGGCCGCTCACCATTATTCAGTGGTATGCACCGGAACCGATATGCCCAGTTCCGCCATATTGACCTACCCGGTAAATGAATTCCGGGTCCAGGATTACAATTTCCTGTTGAAGCTGATGCCTTGCCTGGAATTCGATGGAAAAACGATTTTCCCCTCTGATTTTGAAGATGTAAAAGTAGAGGATTTTCCGGGCGGTGTGAAGGCTGTTTTCAGCTACGCAGATACCCGGGTGGTCACACGGATTACTCCACTGCTTTCCGGCAGGGGATCTGAATCCTGGAAAGGTGCGGTATTGTACGAAGTGGAAACCCAACCCACCCGGGAGGTCTTGGTATATCTTGGTGGAGCTGAGACCATTAACCTTATCTGGGGATTTGAAACCTCTGTCATGAAGCGTGATTCTGTATTTGCTCTGGAGGAAGTAAACCGGCTGAATGAAAGAAGCTTGCAATTCCTCGGTGGAAAAGAAAACCTGTATGTAGGGGTCAGTTCCTCAGATCCGGTCTCCCTGGAAAAGGGATCAGACCAGACTCAAATTGGACTTGTCCGCATGCCCGGTGGTTCAGGCCATATACTGACAGTTTTTTCCGAAGTAGCCGACGATCTTCCTCACTTGATAGAAATGGATGTGAAGACTGAGAAGGGTCAAATGAACAAATATTACCAGGACCTTATGGGATCCTCCATTGAGACTCCGGAGGAAGTGATGAATAAGGCTTTTGCTTCTGCCATTTACAACCTTGAATACAGCTGGATAGAACCCTTTGGATGGGGAGAATGCCTCCATCACTGGCTGGCGCTTTGGTACATGCAGGTGACTCCTGCGGCTGAACTGCTCGGACAGGAGGAACGATCCAGGTCTTGTATCCTTGAACATGGCAACAATCAATTTGAAAACGGGGCCATTCCCATGCTGAATCCCAATCACCAAAAATTGGGGATGAAAAGGCGGGACTGGGGAGGTGCCAATACTTACTGGGTATGGCAGATCAGGCATTATGTGAACTATACCGGGGACAAGGAATTCGCCAGGCAAATAATCCCTTATGTTGACCGGGCCATCCAGCAAACACTGGAAGAATATGATCCGGACGGGAATCTGCTCATCGCCTGGGGCCTCCAGATCGGGAACCAGGAAGATTTTGTGGCCAATCCCTATGATGGTTCTGTCCCGACAATGGAACTTTACAACATGTTCATGACAAGGGCTGAACTGGCCGAATTTACAGGTGATGGTGAAACAGCCACCCACTGGTTCAGAAAAGCTGAGCAGGTTAAACAGGTCCTTTACCGGGATTTATGGCTCAGCGATCTTGGCCGTTTTGCCTATTACAAGGATCCAACGGGACGTATTTTACTGGACGGACAATACCAGACCTACCTCTACCCGGTCATTTATGACCTGGTGGATCAATATGACCAGTATTCCGGAATACGGCACTCAAGGGACCGGCTGACAGATGTTCAGGGAGCCGTTTTTGCTTCCAATAACTTCGCCTGGCATGTTCCTGATAACGTATCGACCTGGGGCATGCAACGCGGCGCAGCCCAGCAACCCTGGGCGGCGATGGGATTCTCTAAAGCTGGACTGAATAACCTGGCCTGGCGACCCCTGAAGACCATGGCGGAATGGGCCCAGGATCCACGCAGGCCCGGAGCCTGGCCGGAGACAGGTCCTGAACCCACCCCGGCCTATTTTACCCCGCCTGCCGGACTTTATATATCTACCATAACAGAAGCGTTGTTTGGATTAAATGTATATACCCCGAAAGGCTATATAGAAGTGTCTCCCTCATTTCCAGATCACTGGCCCGAAGCAAAACTGAATCTGCCTGATTTCCAGGTGGCATATACCAGCAAGAATAATCGCATTAAATATGTGATCAATACCACGAGGGACCTCCCCCTGAAAGTGAATTGGCAGCTTCCGGTATCGGATATAAAAAAATGCAAAGTTAATAACAGGGATGTACCATTTGAGGTCACTCCGGGCGTAGATCACATCATCCTGACTTTCGATGCACCAGCATCTGACAAAACCACTTTGAACATCGAGTTTGAACCGGTTGAATATTCCATACTAGCACCCTACTCCATTGCACAGGGAGAAACCCTGTCTGTCTCATTGGAAGGGGCCAACATTGAGCGGATTGTCGACCGTTATGGCGTACTGGAGAGTACAGATGAATTAACCCCCACAGCGTTTGCCGGGATCGTCCAAAACAACCTGCTTGATCCATACCAGAAATTTAACCAGCTGGGACAGTTGAATTTCTCAAGGCGAACCTTATTTGCAGATTGTAAAACACCGGATGGGATAGCTTTTATCGCGGCCATTGACTTGAACATATTGCCAAGGATCGAGGCCTGTCCACATGGAGATATTGAAAAAAAGGACAACGGCTTTGTCCTTCCCCTGAAGGTGAGGAATAATACAAGTGAAGCCGTTACCAGTGAGGCTGCATTTGAAATTGCAGGCACTATCTTAAGCTTTGCTGTGGACCTTCCAGCGCGATCTGAACAAGTCGTGAATGTATTCCTGCCAGCTGCCCTGGCCCTTACATCAGGAGAGAATAATGCTTCACTCAGCCTGCCGGGAGTATCGCCACTGGATGTCAGGTTCCAGTTCCGGGTGCCTGACCAGCCAGGTCAATTTATGCCGGTAATGCTATCTGAAAAAGACATGATCCCTGATACCCTTTGGAATGAATTACGGATCATGCCCGGATTCCCGCACATATTCTTCACCTTTTCCACATACGGCTGGCCAAAACCCATGGAAGCATTGGAAAACGTAAGTGAAATAGCGGTGCCTGAGGTCCCCGGTCTTACCTTCAAACTAGCTGGACAAAAGTTTATCCCGGTTTCCCACCTCTCCGGGCAGACATCTTACAAACTGCCACTTGATAACAAGGAATACAGAAAATTATACCTGCTGGTACTGCCCTTCGTGGACAACCATGATATTTTTTCAGATGTGGCCAGAGTATCGGTCTATTCGAATAAAGAAATGGTCTATGGCCGGACCCTGAGCTATCCGGGTGATGTTGATTACTGGGTATCTAACAGGAACCCAACATCATTCGCCTCCCTGCGGGAGCCACGAGTGAATCCATATGAACTCCTGCCGCTCCTGAGCCCGGAAATGAGGGATTGGGATGAAGGGAAACCGCCGGATTTTCCTCAATCAATCTGGTGGTCCACTTCCATTCCTGTCGCCACCGAATCTTGTGTGATGAGCATTATAGAGATCAACCTGAATAAATCTGTGAAGCTGGAAAACCTGATTTTTGAATCGCTTGGGGCCCTGCCCGCTTTTGGCATTGTCGCGGTAACGGCAGAAATACCTGGAAAATAAATCACTAATAATAATGAGATATGTCCGAAAAAACTTTAATCACAGAAACGTTTGATAAGGGACAAGGGATATTGAATCTCGTGCCTGTATTTGTCCCCCGAAGATTCAGCAAAGCCGGTCAGAGGCTGCGACTTCACCCCCATGATTATTATGCGCTGGGTACCGAACGCGGTTCCATCAAGGAAAGATGGTTTTCATCAGTCATCCCTGCGATGAACGGTGAACTGGCACCGCCTGATGAAGGCATGAGCTATGTCCTGCCTTATGACGGGATGCTGGACAACAAATTCTTGTTTAAAAATGCCGTGAATGAACTCGGGGAAAATATCATTGGGAAAGAGTTGAAAGACAAATATGGGTCCTGGCCCATGTATTCAAAGTTTTTCGACTATTTTGAGCCCCTCTTTCATCACCTGCACCTTGATTTCGAATCGGCGGCAAGGGTGGGCCGGCTGGGCAAGCCGGAAGCATATTTTTACCCTCCACAGATGAATAACCATCCGGGCACATTCCCGGTCACCTATTATGGATTTGATGCAGATGTTACAAAAGAGATGGTCAGGGAAAGGCTGCTCGCATATGAGTCCGGGGACAATCGGATCACGGAACTTTCGAGGGCTTATCGGATTGAGTTGGGAACCGGCTGGTATACTCCTCCGGGTGTCGTCCATGCACCCGGGTCCTACCTGACCTATGAACCACAATGGAACAGTGATGTAAATTCTGTATATGAAAATATAACCGCCGGAGAGGTCTATCCTTATGACTTCCTGGTTGAGAATTGTCCAGATGATAAAAAACGAGATGTGGATTATGTTATGAGTCTTATGAATTGGGAGAAAAACGTAGATCCGAACTATCGGGACCATTATTTCCGTCCGCCTGTTCTGGCTGCGGAAGATGAAAAATACCGTGAGGACTGGATTGTATATGGGAATGATTTTATTGGGGGAAAGGAACTGACCATCTATCCCGGACAAATGGTTACCATAAAAGATCCCTGCGCCTACGGTTGCATCATTATCCAGGGACATGGAAAGTTGGGAGTTTATGATGCAGCAGCAGCCGTAATGCTGCGATTTGGCGAGGCCAGCTCGGATGAATACTTCGTCAGTGAACAGGCAGCAGGCCTTGGGGTAAGAATCACCAACCAGAGCAGGTTCGAACCCATGGTCATCCTCAAGCATTTTGGTCCAAATAACCCGGACAGACCATGATAAGCATCCCCCTGATCTGTCCCAGAGGGTCGAATATTGCCATGCTGTTGTTATCCGCGTTGCTTATATTTTCAGCCTGTACAATGCAACTAGAAGGTCAGTCCGAAAACCAAACCACCCGGGCAGAGAACAAGAACAATCTCATTCCCAGGCATATTAAAAGTCGGGACTTTGAAATCATCGATGCCGCATTCCTGCACGGATACATTCACAATATTGTCCATGAAAAGGTTGACGGCCAGAAGATACCAACACTGACCATCCAGTGTACCAGTGAGAGCAAGCATATTTCGGAGGATGAGCTGTCAGGGGAAAGGTCGTTCTTTTCGGTGTGGACCAGGGATCTTTACTGGGGATTCCTGGGCTGGGCACAGGCCGGTGATGATAAGGTGCTGGAAATGATGAGATCATCAATTGAGCTTTTGATCCTGGCCAAGAACCGGAACCAGGCATTGGGACAGAGCGAGTTATGGCCCCTGGACGACAAACGGTTCTATGTTCCACAGGCCTATACCACGGGATTGAAATCAGCCATGAACCTCTATCCCTGGTGTTCTGAATCACAGGCAGATTTTCTGCTGTTGGCCCATGATTACTGGGAACAAAGTGGTGACAGAGGTTTTATCGAATCCATCTGGGAAGATATCGAGTATGTTACGGAAACACTTGAACTCCTGGATACAGATGGAAACTCCCTGCCTGATGCTCTCTGGGGCAGCTATGACTATATGTGGATCAAACTGGATTCTGAAGAACCCCTGATGTGTGCCAAAACAAGCCTGGCATATCAATATGTTGCGCGGATCGCTAGAAAACTGGGCAAGGATGATTACGCGGATCGACTTGAGAAGCTTTCAGTAAAAGTGAAGAAAACCATGAACCTGAACACTGATGATGGTGGATTGTGGAAGGAAGAGGGCGAGGGTGGCTATTATATACAAATGCGCAAAATCAGCGGGCAGCAGGATACCATCCATGATATGTTTATTCCCTATAACAATCTTGTGCCGATGTGGTGCGGGATGACAAACGTTGAGCAGGATCATGCCATATTTAGTAAACTGGATGCAGGGTTTGATCAATATTATGACCTGGTTTATGGCCCCTTGTATTGTGCACCCGCCGGACGAAACGAAAAGAGTATCATGGATTGCTCAAGTGTTACCTGGCTGGCCTTTCTGGATGTTTTCCTGAGGGGAAACAAGGGATATGAACCGAATCGCACCAGGATATACGAAATGCTCATGCAACATGTCGGGGATGCCGGAGGGATTCCTTTTCCGGAAGGTGCAGGCGTTTATGGTTATCTGACTGGTGGTGCAGGAAGGAGCTGGGACAATGGTGACTTTTTTCACATGCTGGTATGTGGTGTATACGGTCTCGAAAAGAACCAGCATGGCATAAGAATCTCCTCACCACAGCAGATTGGTAATATACCTGTGACAGAACTGACCAATTTCTGCTGGCGCAAAGCAGTTTATCAATTCCATTGGAAGGGAAAAGGCAGTCAGATCTCGAAGGTTACGGTTGATGGAAGAAAGTTAAAACCTGAAGCTGGTCACTACACGCTTACGGCCAGTTCTGGAGTACATGATGTTGAGATCATCCTAACAAAATAGATAAATCATGAATCTCAGAGAGTGTTTTCATGAAGTGATGCGTTTTAATCCCGATGTACATTCCCTCAAGTGGGAGTTCGGCTACTGGGGTGAAACACTTAACAATTGGTATCAACAGGGATTACCCAGGAAACAATACCCTTCCATGGATCCCCGGATCTTTACACCTACATCCTCACTCTACAGCAAGGCATGGACCTGTGAAGGAACAGAAGTCCTGCCCAAGGGAATTGCAGTGATGGCAGGTGGACTCTACTGGCCAACCCAGGGTTTTCCGCTTGACCAGGATGTAAAATCTCATTTCGGGATGGATTACACGCAACGGCTGGTGGATGTCAACCTGCATTTTTCACCCATGTTCGATATAGAGGTGCTCGATGAAAACCAGGATACTTTCACCTATATTGACATTGACGGGGTGAAAAGGGTTTTCCTCAAAGACGAGGCCACCATACCCACCTCACTGGTTTGGCCGATAAAGGATGAAAAATCCTGGGAAAAATTAAAAGCCGAAAGGTTGAACCTGGATAACCTCGCAGATCGTTTCCCCGATAACTGGGAGACCCTGCTGGCTGAATACAAAAACCGTGATTATCCGCTGGCGGTCGGAGGATATCCCCATGGCTTTTTCGGCACACTTGCCCATCTCATAGGATACGAGAACCTGTTCATCTGGTACTGTATGAAGCCGGAACTGATCCACGATATTCTTGAAACCTTCACAAATATCTGGCTGGCAGTGTTTGAGGAAGTTATCTCCCAGGTTGAAATTGACCACTGGCAGATCTGGGAGGATATCTCCTTTGGGAAGGGTTGCATGATCTCCCTGGACATGGTCAGGGAATACCTTAATCCATACATTAAACGCATCGGTGATTTCCTGAAATCAAAAGGGGTGAAAATTATCCTGCTGGATACGGACGGGGACTGCAATGATCTCATTCCGGTGCTACTCGAAGCGGGGATTACCGGGATGTATCCTTTCGAAACCCACTGTGGGATGGACATTGTCAAGGTCCGTAGCAAATACCCTGATCTCCAGATGCTGGGAGGGATCCCAAAATCCGAGATACAGCTTGGTAAAAAACGTATCGATGAGATCCTTGAACCGGTTGAGCATGTGCTCAAAACAGGTGGTTATATTCCCTTTGGAGACCATTTTATTCCGCCGGATGTGGATTTTGAGAACTTTTCATATTACCGGAATAAATTGAATAACATTATCGATAAATACGGGAGCTGATATCATGAGATGGATGCAATCCCCATCCAGCTGGAACACCTGAATGGAGGTTTCACCTTTAAGATCGACGGTATCATATGCGTACTCTGTTTTGTAATTAACATTAAATTCATAATATTATGAAATCCCTTAAGCTTCACTATTTTCTCATATTAAATGTTTTCCTGGCAATTGGGTCATTGTCAAGTCATGGACAACAAAATGGGGTACTGGTCCTTGAAAATGATAACCTTCGACTCGAGATAGAGAAGAAATCTGGCGCCATTACCTCCTTCTACTGTAAAACAAATGGTAGTGAACTGATCGGCGAAAAACGCCTGGCAGCCAATTTCAGGATAAGCCTGCCACTGCCCGATTACCAGGCCAATTATATTGATGGGATGGCACAGACACCTGACCTTGTAGAACAGCACGGTGAAACGGTAAAGGTGAAATTTTCAGGATTGAAATCGGATATGGGGGATTATCCCATAGACCTGGAATATTCCATTATCCTGAAAGAAGATTACGTAAGCTTCAAATCTTCACTGACCAATAATCATGAACTACCCATTACTGAGTTCTGGTTCCCACGGTTGGGGGGCTGGGATCGTTTCGGGGATAACCGGGATGCCAAACTTGCCACACCAAATTACCATACCGATTCAAAACATTCCATCTCCCTCTTTAAGCATTTTCCCGGGGGAAGGGGACTTGGTTGCGAGGCGGCGGAGTGGTCTATCGATTATCCCGGTATGGTCATGCCCTGGTGGGATATCTATGATGAAGCTTCTGATATGGGACTCTACCTTGGCTACCACGATACCATCTTCCGCCTCAGCACCTGGCATACCTATCTGAAACCCAATGCATCTGGTGAGAGAGATCCCTGGTTAAGTCCTGAAAAGGCAGCCGGTGAACCGGTGGGATTGGTATTCTCCCATGTCAGGTACCCGTTTGTCCATTCGGGTGAAACGCTGGAATCGGGGGAGTTTATTGTGAGGGTTCACACGGGGGACTGGCACACGGGTTCTTTGTATTACAGGGACTGGTTCATGCATCATTTTCCTTTTGATAAATCAGCAAGTTGGTTGCGTAAAGAACAGGCCTGGTTTACCTCCATCATTTACCAACCTGAAGACAAGATCATCGCCGATTATAAGACTTATGAACAGTGGACCAGGGATGCGCAAAAATATGGCATCAATTGCTTCGAGCTGATCGGCTGGGATAAAGGGGGACTCGAACGCGATTATCCGGTTTATCAGCCCGAAGAGAAGCTTGGAGGAAGGGAAGGATTCAGGAAATTATTAAAATCCATTGATGAAAATGGCGGAAGGTGCCTTGTTTTCAATAATTACAATATTCTCGATCAGAATACGGATTGGTATAAAGAGGAGCTCTATAAATACAAACAGCAGGACCTGTTCGGGGAACAACCCAACTGGATGGCCTGGGGACAAAGTACCTTAATGGCTCGAAAAAGGATGAATGTACGCTACCATGTACGCTCATCAATCACTCCTGAGATTGAAAAGATCCTGTCCGATCAATTTCTCGAACTGGTCAGGGATGGAGCCCATGGATTCCAGATCGATAAGGTTTGCGTGGCATCGGTCCTGGACATGAACCCCATAAATACCATGAAGCCTGATGTGGCGCTATGCGAGGGACTTGTGCATGCCATAGACCGGCTTTATAAACAATGCCAGGAGCTTAATCCCGATTTTTACATGGCTTCTGAATTTGGACACGACCGCCTCCTGCCCTACTTTGATGTGGGATACCGAAATGCTATCAGAAACCAGATATCGACCCTCCGCTATGTCTTCCCGGAATGGACCTCTTGTCAGCATGTTTCCGCGCCGAGAGACTTCAGGGGAGTCAATTCTGCCGTGCTGACCGGGTCTGTTATTTGTATCGAGCCCGATACTTACCAGGGTTCACTCGACCAGCCCATTTACCATGATCTGGCTGAATATATCAAAGAAATTATCCGCATCCGAACAGAACTGGCTGAAACGATTTTCCTGGGCGATTATTTTGACGACCAGGGTGCAGAAATAGAAATGCTTGCCAAAACAGGTACAGATCAAACTGACAACACGAAAGAATCAACCCTTGCTGATCCTGGAGCCATGCCGGGTGTTGGTTCAGGTAATGTGGACGAAAAAAAAGACCCCGGGAGCCTGATCTTCAAAGTCCATGGCAACAGGGAAACCGGACAGCGGGCCATGGTGATCGTGAATGATTCACCCGATCCTGTAAGCTATAACTGGTCCTTTACCCACAAGGATGTAAAGACAGCCACACTTTACCGCCCGTTTCAGGAAGCATTGACAGTAAAAACCGGTGAACCGGTTGAGATTGCAGGCGACGGGCTCCATATTCTGGTGGAATAGGAAAATTATCCTAATTTGCAGCTTTATCAAATCTCCGCATCATGGATTATTATCGTGGTACAGGCGATCTGAAAAATTGGCTGGTTTCTGAACCGGCATTTGATATCCTCCACCAGGGTAAGTGTGAAGCCATATTCAGTCTGGGAAATGGTTATATGGGTATCAGGAGTGCTACTGAAGAAAGCTATGTCGGCCAGGTCCGGAACTGCTTTGTGGCTGGAACCTTTAACAAGTTCGATGAGAATGAAGTAACCGAACTGCCCAATGCAGCCGACATGACGGCCGTGGATATTTACATTGATAATGAGCTTTTCAACCTTGAGAAGGGAGAGGTTCATAATTACCACCGTACCATAAATCTGAAAACGGGTGAGCTTGAACGTGGGTTTGAATGGACTAACCCGGCGGGCAAAACTTTTAAATTTACATTCCGGCGCTTTGTTTCATTCATCGATATACACGCCCTGGCTTCAAAAATTGAAATAACTCCACTTAACAAGGATGCAGATATAAAAATTGTCTCGGGAATCAACGGCCAGGTGACCAATAGCGGCTCCCAGCATTTCAGGGAAGGAGAAAGGAGGGTCTTTGAGAAGCGTTTTGTCCAGATGACACAAAAAACCACTCAATCGGGCATAACCTTTGTCCATCATACAGTGCATAATTTAGATTGCCAGGACGAACCGGTCGAGTCGAGATTTTCCATGGACCGCAGAAAAGTGTTCATGATCTATGAATTTTCTGTCAAATCCGGGGGACAAGCCTCCATAGAAAAGCTGTCAAATATATACACCACCAGGGATAAGGATACCAGCCATTTGAGCCTTGATGAGCTGAAAAAACATGCGCTAACAACGCTGCAGAGGCAGAGCCTGGCTGGCTATGAGTCACTCCTTAGAGATAGTGTGAAGAGCTGGGCTGACTACTGGTCGAAAATCGATATTACCATAGAAAGTGAGAATGCATTTGATCAGCTGGCCATTCGTTTTGCACAGTATCACCTGCTGGTGATGACCCCAAAACATGACAACCGTTATGGCATTGGAGCGAAAGGATTGTCAGGGGAAGGTTACAAAGGCCACTCCTTTTGGGATTCGGAAATATTTATCCTGCCCTTTTTTACATTCAGCCTGCCTGAAATCGCCAGAAGCCTGCTGGAATACAGGTATAATTCGCTTAAGGGTGCCAGGGAGAAAGCCAGGGAAAATGGATATAAGGGAGCCATGTACCCGTGGGAGTCAGCATGGTTGGATGATGGTGAAGTTACACCCGTCTGGGGAGAAGCGGATATCGTCACAGGTAAAGCTCAGAAGATTTGGACCGGGTTTATTGAAATTCACATCAGCTCTGATATAGCATTTAGTGTATGGCAATACTATCAGGCTACCGGTGATGAGGAATTCATGAGAGGATCGGGCTATGAAATTCTATTCGACACAGCCATTTTCTGGGGAAGCCGTCTGGAACTGAATGCTGAAGACGGAACCTACCACATCAATAAGGTCATCGGTCCGGATGAATACAAGGAACATATAAACAACGATGCCTATACCAACTATATGGCACATTGGTGTATGGAGAATGCCATTAAGCAATACCATTGGCTGAAAGAAAAGGACAGGGAAACCTTAGCACGTCTAAATAAGAAACTACAGTTGGATGCTGAAATTGAAACACTACAGAGCAAGCTTGACAAGATCTACTTGCCTGAACCTGATAAGGATATGATAATTCCCCAGGAAGATACTTATCTGCAGAAGGAAATAATCGATTTGAGTAAATATAAGAAACAGCAACAGGTCGGATCCATATTCAAAGACTATAATATTGACCAGATCAACCAGATCCAGGTTACCAAACAGGCATCCGTAGTGATGCTTTCATACGTATTGGAGCATAAATTCAACCACGAGATCAAAGTGGCAAACTTTCAGTATTACGAACCCAAAACCCTTCATGATTCATCCCTGAGCCTGTCCACTCATGCTGTCCTCGCAGCCGATGTTGATGATATTGATCTGTCCTATGAATTGTTCCGGAAGGCCTCAGAGATTGACTTGGGACCGAACATGAAATCATCGGACCAGGGCGTTCATTCAGCCTCCCTTGGTGGGATCTGGCAGATTGTCGTTTGTGGTTTTGGTGGACTCCGCATGGTGGAAGGAAAACTTCGCATCAATCCCAGATTACCCGGAGATATCCAATCAATCAGCTACCCCTTTACATGGAAAGGGAATCCAATGGAGGTAAAGGTTTCTCAGGAATTGCTATCCATTGAAAACAAAGGAAAAGATCCCGTTGAAATAACGGTCCATGATAGAGAATATATGCTTGAGGAAAGGCTTGAAATCAAACTGAAATAGGCTCAACCACGCCAGGGACGTGTCCTGTCCAACCCCCCATTCAATACATCTGAAAGGATATTGGCATCTTCCACGATCTGCCAGTCGAACATTCCCACACAGGTGAAGTCCGCACCACTGTTAAAAGCATACTTGAATCCATCCTGGGGTGAGATGGCCCCTGCACCCAGGATCTTGTACGCGATCCAGGGTTTATCCACTTCCTTCATATACTCAACAGTCTGCTGCGGGGTTTCAGACCAGATATTATCATTGAGGTTGGCTCCATATTCAGGTTCGACAACCCTTTTCGGATCAGGCACCCAACTGGGATCTTCCATTAACCTGGGACCTGCAGTCCAGTAATTGCCACTATTCAATGTCTTCATGAAGAAATCAGGTTCCAGTCCATGTTTTTCACTTTCCATGACCACCCTGATGTCGTGTGCTGCCAATCCATGGATAACATGGTCATGTTTCTTCATATGCTCAAGCGATTTCATTATATGGGAGACATTGTCCTTCCTTACATAATCATCACAAACACCACCATGAAGGTATATCCCTATGGCCCCGTTTGCCACTGCAGCATCAAAGTCTGATTTTAAATCTTCATCCGTTACCTTACACTGCGCAATCCATTGCATCTTGCCATTCCTTTTCCGGTATTTTTCCAGGACCCTCAAGGTATTATTATCAACCCTGACAATCATGGTATTGATGCCAACGGCTTCACAGAGCTTGAAGGTTTCCAGCACCTTCTCATCACTGAAGTAACTCTGGACCAGTTGAGAAACATAGATCAGGTCCCGCGAATGAGCATATCCGCTGATCAGGTTTCCACCACAGATCAGGCGACTGATCTCATAGTCCTTGATCTTACCGGTGGGGACCTTTTCTTTTAAATCTTCCAAGCTTGCAAACTGGGCCCTGGCCGTTGCACCTGAAATGGCATCTACCCTGCTGGGATTACTTACCAGGGAGGCTTCCTCAAAGCTTTCCCATTTTTTCTTCTTCATGGCCACCCATGCAAATCCCCCAATAAATGGCAGGGCAATCAGATCCTTTAATAATTCCCGGCGTTCCATGCTGGTTCCCTCTGAACTTTCCTCTACTTTGTCTGGTTGTACACGATTCCTTATCCTGGATATTAACCTGTCAATGCTCCAGTAAAAGCTGCGTGGCAAGAAAACGAACATGATCAGGACGCCCATCTCGATAAGCTGTTTATTGACGATCAGATAATGTCCCTCTCCCGTCGTCTCACTTAAATAACCTATGAAGGGAGGATTGGCAATATAATAGAGCAAGATTAAAAAAGTCCCGATAATGCTGGCGGTCCTGATGAAAAGTCCCAATAACAAACAAACACCTACCGAGATCAGTCCAATGATGTTCAATAGATCAACAACCTGCAGCAATCCGGGATTCTCTGCAATGGAATGGAAAACACCCGAAAACAACCATTGTGATTCCAATAAATAACCTGCAGAAGACCATGGAGAATACAATTTTGCCAGACCTTCATACAAAAAATGCCATCCGATTAAAATACGAACCAGGGTGAAAATGACCTGTACAACATTCTGATACCTGTTCAATGATTGTGTCGCCATGATATTAGTGTTTTGATAGAGAGATTCGAAGTTAAAATAGTTAATAATTCTCAAAATGGAAAATTTGACCCTATTTCACTGGGAATGTGATCAGGGTTTGCCATTTTGTGACATTGGGTTTCGCTTCGGGATCGGTGTGATCGAACTCAAATGATAAATAAATGTTGAATGGAGATCCGGCCAGCTGAAGTCCCTGAGTAGTTATTTTGGTTTTAATAGGATACGTGTCAATGACTGACAAGCTTCTTAACAATTACTTTTCCATCATCAAGTTTGATTCTCAGAATGAGGAGTCCGGAGTAATCGACATTCATGAATATTCGTCTGCCATCCCCATTATCTGCCCTGACCACCACTTTTTCTCCAGGCATGTTGTAAACCTCGACTTCCGATACATAGTTTTTGGTCCAGGATTCAATGATCAGTTCCCGCTTAAAGGGATTGGGATAAACCTTTACCAGGTGGTCAAATGCTGAGGATCCTATTACCGTAGCATCCTGACGGATGAAATTACCGGTCACTGACCATGGCCCCCAACCAATGGCATTTTTCTGGCGTACCCGCCAGTAATGGATTGTATCCTGCTGAATATTTAAATGCCTGTAAGCGCTATCTGACAGTACAAGATCAATCGCCGGTTTCTTAAATGATTTATCATAGGAAACCTGCAGCCAGCTACTGTCTGTAGGTGAAGGATTTGTCCAGCTGTTTGAAGTCGAAAGGTACCAGCAGAGAACCTGCTGGTACCACAATATGATTATCAGATCATTTAATTACAACACATTTTTTGGTTAATGCGCCTCTGTAAGTTTGCATCCTTATGAGATATATGCCGGCAGTATGCTGAGAGGTATTCCAGGACAATGAATGATGCCCTGTCTGGAGTTTGCCTTTAGAGATCCCATAAACCTTTACACCGCTCAGGTTATATACATCCAGGCTTACATCTGTATAAGCCGGCAAATCAAAAGAAATATGAATTTCCGAATGGTAACCTGGATAATTTTGCGACAGGGTAAATGGAATCGGTTGCCTGGTCTTCTCAATTGAAGACGGCTCTTCCTCTGGAACATACTTGCCGAACTCAGAGGTATTGCCCATGGTATCAGTAGCCGTTACCCTGATGCTGTCAAAGGGGCCTTCAATGGTACCTGCCCATCCCCAATTACCGGCAGAATCAGACAATACCACATCTTGGATGATCCGTCCTTCGTCATCATTGTCGGTATAAATCTCAATAATTGACAAGGGAGAGGCCGTTCCGAATATTTCATTCTCAAGCAAATTTGTAATCTTTGGAGCGGCAATTCCACTATTTGCACCATCCACCAGGTTGATCCCTTCCGATTCATTCATTGAAATACTGTTTTCAGAAATCGTATTGTACATGGCTTTGATGCCTGTGATCCTGATCCCGTCACGGCTATTGTTCCCAATAAAATTCCCCATGATCATATTGCGTTTTGATTCATGCCCGATCTCGATACCATCTCCAGAATTCATGATATCATTTGTCCATTCAGGATCTGTACCGATCCGGTTACCGATAACAAGAAAGTCACTACCCTCCCATATTCCTATTCCGGTTGTATTGCCACCGATCCAGTTTTCTACTATGGTAATTGAATCACAGCGCAGAAAAGTGATTCCGGGTCCGTTGTTGCCTCCAATAGCCTCCGTTTTAGTCCGGTTCAATCCAATAATATTGCCAGCGATCAGGCTATTGGCACAGGTGTCCCAGAATGAGATTCCACCATTATCATTTCCACTGATCACATTGGGAATGGTATCCAGTGGAACAATATTGATATTTCTGCAATTGTCGGATACTGCTATGCCAATATCATTTCCGGCCTTCTTCCAACCTCTGGGCCCCGTTCCAATATAGCAACCTGCTATCATGGCATGGGGT
>DAOWJB010000315.1 GCA_030640625.1 Bacteroides sp. | reverse complement strand
TGCACTGGGATTTTCAGCCGGTGTTATGATTTATATATCCTTTACCGAGATCCTTGGCAAGTCCATGGACCTCTTGCGTGAAAGTTATGGGATGACCACAGGAAGCTGGTACGCTATACTTTCCTTTTTTGGGGGAATAATGGTCATTGCCATCATCGACTCCCTGGTACCAAGCTTTGAGAATCCCCATGAGATACGGCGTGTTGAAGACATCCGGATACAAGACCAGAACGGCCAGAACAAAAGCCTGATGAGAATGGGGACTTTCATGGCCCTGGCCATTGCCATGCATAACTTTCCTGAGGGACTGGCAACTTTTGCAGCAGGAATGGCAGATCCGACGCTTGGTATATCGATTGCAGTAGCCATCGCCATCCATAATATCCCCGAAGGGATCGCCGTATCCGTACCTGTATATTATGCAACAGGAAATAAAAGAAGGGCATTCTTTCTCTCGTTTGCATCCGGACTGGCAGAGCCCATCGGGGGACTCCTGGGATGGTTGTTCCTTACTTCTTTTTTAAATGAATCCACCCTCGGGATACTGTTCGGAGGAGTGGCGGGCATCATGGTATTTATTTCGGTGGATGAATTGCTTCCTACAGCAAGGGAATACGGGCATCACCACCATGCAATTTATGGTTTAATTGGCGGAATGGCCGTCATGGCGGTCAGCCTGCTGTTGTTTTTATAAAAATGTCTGCTAAGTCAAACGATATAGATACACATCATCATGCAGGGCATGGGCATCATCATTCAACATCGGGGATCAGTGAAAAAAACCTCCTTGCTGCTGTTGTCCTGAATTTCACCATTACCATTGTTGAGATTATCGGGGGGATCCTGTCCAACAGCCTGGCTTTACTATCGGATGCCATTCATAACCTTGGAGATGGACTGGCTGTTCTGCTGGCCTATATAGCCCACCGGGTAAGCAAAAGAGAATCAAACCAGCGAAAAACCTTTGGTTACAAACGGATAGAGATCCTGGCCGCCTTTGTCAATTCCATCATACTGGTGGCCATTTGTATCTTTTTAATCTGGGAAGCAGTTGAGCGCTTTCAGAACCCGGCACCCATCAAAGGGGTAATCATGTTTTCAGTGGCGGCCGTCGGACTCCTGGCCAACCTGGTAGCCGTGATCCTGTTGAAATCCGATTCAAAAAAGAATATCAATATACGGGCGGCTTACCTTCACCTGCTGGGAGACACCCTATCTTCCATTGTGGTCATCCTGGGAGGCATCCTGATCTGGCAGTTTGAAATTTACTGGATAGATCCCCTTATCACCATGCTGATCAGCCTCTATATCATGAAGGAAACCTACTTGCTGCTGAAGGATTCTTTCGATATCCTGATGCAGTCCTCCCCCAGGGAGCTCAACCTGGATGACATAAAACTGGAAGTGGAAAAGCTGGAGGGTGTGAAGAATATTCATCATGTACATGCCTGGAGCCTCAGTGACCAGCAGGTACATTTCGAGGGACATATCGACCTGAATGAGGATATGTCGGTAAGTAAAACTGATGCTCTAAAAAACAGGATCCGGACCCTCCTGCATAATAAGTTTCATATCGATCATACCACGCTTGAGGTAGAATTCGGATGCTGCCATGATGATGATCTGATTAACGAGAGATAGATATCCGCGCGTATGATAGATTATATCGGACAATTCATAAGGGCACTCACTGACCTGACCATGGAGATGGCACCATATCTTCTCCTGGGGTTCCTGTTTGCAGGGATCCTATATGTCTGGTTCCCGAAAAAAAAGGTTTATAAATACCTGGGAAAACCCAACTCGGCTTCAGTGATCAATGCCGCACTGATTGGGATCCCCCTTCCGCTTTGTTCCTGCGGAGTGATCCCTACGGGTATTTCCTTTTACAACAGTGGGGCCTCGAAAGGATCCTCGGTTTCTTTCCTGGTCTCTACTCCTCAGACAGGTGTAGACAGTATCATGGTCACCTATTCCCTGCTGGGATTGCCCATGGCCATAATAAAACCATTTATCGCCCTGTTTACAGGGTTTTTCGGAGGTTTTCTAACCAATAAGTTTGACCGGAATGGTCATAAGGACAAAGAAACCAGGCAAAATGAGGTAGATAATAATGATCAGGCGGACCGCTCCCTGCCGGGAATGCTTCGTTATGCATTCGTGGAATTCCTTGAAGATATTGCCAAATGGTTGTTGATCGGTTTGATGCTGGCAGCACTGATTGAAGTGCTGGTCCCGGAAAGCTTTTTTACCGCATATCTGGGTAATGAATACCTGGAAATGCTGCTTATCCTGGTGGCTGCTATTCCGCTGTATGTATGTGCCACCGGTTCGGTACCCGTAGCAGCTATCCTGATGCTCAAGGGACTATCCCCGGGAGCAGCCATTGTGTTCCTGATGGCTGGTCCGGCTACCAACGCAGCCACCATGACAGTCATCGGAAATGTATTCGGACGGCGGACGCTGATCATTTACCTGCTATCCATCGTGGCCGGCGCCTATTTTTTCGGAACCATTGTCAATGAATTTCTACCACGTGAATGGTTCCTCGATCCAATAGCCCATATTCATGGAGGGGAACATGCTCACGGAATCCTGCCGCAATGGCTTAAGATAGGATCAGGTATTTTACTGGCTGGATTGATCGCCAATGCATTATATAACAAATATTTGTCACACTATTTTAAGAAAGAAAAAGCAGCAACAAAAATACACCCAACAATGAAAAATATGGAAGTAATTGTAAAGGGAATGACCTGCAATCATTGCAAAGCCACCGTTGAAAACAATATCGGTGCCCTTGAAGGGATAGAACATGTTGAGGCTAATCTATCCACCGAAAAAGTCACCATAAGCGGGGAAAATATTGACCTGGAAAAAGTCAGGGAGAAAGTTGAAAGTTTGGGATATAAATTTTATACGGATTTTATATCTTTGAATCCCTCAAAAGATAATCAACCATAAAAAACTGAAAGGATATGTATAAAGTAGTTTTATTACGGCATGGCGAAAGCACCTGGAACAAAGAGAACCGCTTTACGGGGTGGACTGATGTCGACCTGAATGAAAAGGGGATTGAAGAAGCCAAGGCATCTGGAAAGATACTAAAAGAGGAAGGGTTTGATTTTGATATTGCCTTTACCTCAGTATTGAAAAGAGCACTGCGTACACTATGGCTCTGCCTGGAGGGAATGGACCGTCTCTGGATTCCCGTCGAAAAGAACTGGCGCCTGAACGAGAGGCATTATGGAGCCCTTCAGGGACTGAACAAGGCTGAAACCGCCGAAAAGCACGGCGAAGAACAGGTACTTATCTGGAGAAGAAGTTATGATATCCCG
>DAOWJB010000211.1 GCA_030640625.1 Bacteroides sp. | reverse complement strand
GCCAGGCTGAATTGTCTGGCCATAGGGATACATCCTCGCCCACCTCTCATCAATTCCGTAATTTGGATCATCCCACGGAAAGAGGTCACGCATCAGGGTTTTTCGCTCATGAAGTTTTTCTGTCATGAAATCCAGTTGTTCCGTGGTAAATTTAAAGGGCGGTTCGATATGCTGGTTTACTAGCCAGCAGTCCCCAGGTAAGTTACGAATCAGATTCAGGCAATACAGATAGCCCGTTCCGGGCTGGATAAAATTCCGGTTTAGAAGACAATAATCGTCGAGTCCCGTTGGTGAAAATGAATCCCCTGCCAGGAAAATTTTTTCACCATCTTTCTTCTCAACCAGCATTGCATCATGGTAGATTGTCTGGCCGGGCAGGTAATAGAATGTAAATGTAAACTCCTTCCACGACATAGTGGAAGCATCTGGAACAATGACCAGCCCGTCTATCGGTGTGGATGTCATGGCTGGCAGACGGTAGGCCTGTGGGTGCTCGAGTATGTCCTCCAGTTCCGGTGTCACATAAACCGGGCAGTCGTATTTTTTCCGGATACCGTTCACGTAATCGGTATGGTCGTCATGGTAGTGTGTGATAAACATTCCCTCAATATTTGAACACGGGAACTTGTCTTCCACTTTCATCATATCGTTGAAAACTTCCTGCACACCACAGTCAATCAGGAATCCGGTACCATCCCCGGAGATGATAAGTTTTGAATTGAGATGGTGAATCAGCCAAGGTGGATTTTTCCCGGTTTCAGCAAGGGGCATCCAATCGACAGGCATATCTGACGGTAATACCCTTGCTGCCATAATATCGTGTTTTTCCTGGCCTGTATACCAACGGTATGCATTTACAGACAGGTAATTCTTGTAAAGCTGCCGGAGCCGGGTTATCAGTTTTGCTATGGCTTCATCAGGTTCCTCAATTACTGGACCACGCACAGGTACCAGAATATCAGGTTTCAGTTCTGCAATTTTTTCAAGGCTGGTGATCAGGTTGGCTATCCGGGCGGCATAACCATGATAACCACGGACATTCACTTCCTTTATGTGATCCTGCATGCTGTAAATGTCCAGGATCTGTCCATCGCCATATATCAGATCCCCAACAAATGCAACATCCATGTTATCAATATGAACCATATAGGTAACAGCTCCCCTTGTGTATCCTTTGCTGTCAATAACCCTGATCGGGATCCCGTGCCATAGAATTGAATCACCGCCCCTGACACTCCGGTGAACATCGAGAGGCTCCGTGAGCCACTTTGTGGACTGCTGATTGTAATCATGATACCGGGATCCGGTGAAATCGTTCCAGAATGAATCGACCCTGGTGAACAGACCTGACTCACCGGAGGGAACAATTGCCTTCGCCCCGTTCATGACAAGGTTCTTTCCTGCCCATAATACATCCCTTCGTGCGTGCGTGAACAATACCATTTCAGCCCCGGACAAAACATGGGCCGGATCACCATAGACCACGAGGCGGTTCCTGCCTGATTTAATGATGGCACCGTTAATATCTCCCCGGATCAATGAAAGGTTTGGAGATATCTCGGATGTCGGGCTGGAACAACCATGAATCAAGATATAGATGGAAAAGAGTAAATATCCTCCCTTACGTCTTGATGACAGTAAACTGGTATGCTTTACAAAATAATGGACAAAGTCATACACCTGTTTGAATCCAACCTGATAATTGACCATCTTTATATCCTCAGGAAAAATCGGAAGTACCTCCTGCATATCTGATTTTTGCTGGTTAATTTACGAAATTTTGTGTCTGCGACATGAAAAGCATTATTAACTGACCCCTAGAGATGCAATCAGGGCGCGAAATAAATACTCTTTTTCTTGTTTCATTGCATACCCAATGCTATGAAAGTCAAAATAATCTCGTGAAAAAGTCTTCGTTAAATGGGATCATCCATGCAAAATGAAGAGGAATTTCAGGATAGGTTTCTTTGAAGCGTTTGTATTTTGAAGTTCTTACCTGATGATGATCATATTTCGCTTCTATGGCGGAGGGTGGGAGAATGTGTGGGAGCACAAAATCGATTTCATTGCCTGCAGTGGTGCGCCAGTATCGGACCTCATCCTGTCCATATCTGTCAGACAGCATTCTGAAAACTATAGTTTCCCATAATTCTCGGATGTCATGGCGTTGTGAAATCGATTGAAAATTATTCAGGAGACAGTTTCTCAGACCAGTATCCAGTAGATATACCTTTGGCATTTTAATCAGCTCTTTTCTAAGGTTTCTGAAAAAGGGTTTAATCAGTGCAATGTGAAAGCATTTCTGCATAATGCCCAGGTAACTTGATGTTGTTTCATTCTTGATACGTAATGTTGAGGACAATTCATTGATATTTACCAGACTTCCTGTTTGCTCAGCCAGGATCCTAAACAGGTTATAAAAGGCTGTTTCATTTTGAACACCGGACTCCAGGATATCTCGTTTTACAAACGAGTCCCTTATCTCTTTTAGCTTTTCGATTTTCTCCAGTGTGTCAGGCTCGGTGACCACAGCAGGATATCCACCATAGATCATGTAAGATTCCCATTCCAGCCGGAGGTGGGAGATTAAGGTGCTTCGGGTTTCGGATTTCTTTTTAATCCGGT
>DAOWJB010000057.1 GCA_030640625.1 Bacteroides sp. | reverse complement strand
TATATGTTTTTTAGAATTACTATTCACGATATTTCATGGATTTCAATTATCTCAATAGTCATTTTAGACAATTATCCACAATATTATAAAACAGAACCAATATTAATAAGGGTGCAATCCCAAATTGTGGAAAACTTGATTTGTAATATTTAGTAAAAATAAAAAACATAGGGTTACCGAATACCAAAACGAATAACCCTATGAAAAACTACGAGAGTTTAGTGACAAAAATAGAAGAAAAAACAGAGGAATTCAAGGAGAATCTGCGTTATAACGATTTTGAGAGATCATTAACTGACCTGATGAACCAGTACTTGGCAGACCATATTCAGTCTGTATTAGAATCTCTAATGCATGACAAATGGTTTTTGTCGGTTTTATGCTCGATTGCCGGGAAGCGATGTCTGAGTTTCGAGGGCTATCGTCTTGTATCTGTCAGCGTGTTAAATGATCAGAGAGTATTAGTCAGTAGTCCCTATTTTTACAATAGAGTCAAAAAGAAAAAGGGCCGTAAGAAAAAAGGCAGGAGCAAGGGCAACAATATCGATTGCTATCTTGGACTCAAAGAAATAGGCATGGTAGGCAGTTTCAGCGGGAACCTTGCAAGTGAGATATGCAAAATGGCACTCTTGTCACCTTCAGAGGATATGGCGGTCAGGTTGTTGTCAGACAGAGGTGTTGTGATCAATGGCAAGACCCTGCGCAAAATAGTCAGGGATGTTGGACAAATAGGACTGGCCTGTCGGGGTGTCATTTCCGTGGATCAAAAACAAACAACAATTTCCGGCACCCTGGTCATTGGCATAGATGGCGGGCGATTAAGGGAACGCCGGACAAAACCGGGGAGAAAGAAACAGGACATGCAACGACAGGGGTATACCACAGACTGGAAGGAGCCTGTATTGTTTACCATGTACCTGACCGACGATAAAGGGAATGTTGATAAAAGTTTCCAGCCGTTATATGATGCCACTATGCAAGGAAAGGATTATGCTTTCGGTTTAATAGAAGATTATCTTGATGCAATAGATACTTCAGCAATCTCCCGGGTTGTGTTTTGTGGAGACGGGGCACCCTGGATTTGGTCACGGGCCGAGGAGTTATTTGCCAGGCGTTTTCAGGATAAACAGACATGGCAGGTACTTGATTACACCCATGCAAAACAAGCATTAGAGGAGATCCTTGATCTTCTCCCGGCCAAGTGTAAAGAACCTGCCAAGATTAGAAAAGTTTTTAAAGAAGCCTTATGGAAAGGGCAGATTGATACGATGGAGAAACTAATCAAGATAAACTTTGCAGGAAAACGCAAAGAGAAGGCTTTGAACAAGTGGGATAACTATTTCCATAGCAATGAAAAAAGAATGCAGTATTCAAGGTTCATGAATGAAGGGTTGCCCCAGGGTAGTGGTTGCGTTGAAAGTGCAATCCGAAGAGTTATCAACCTGAGGTTAAAATCCTGCGGTTCGTTTTGGAAGAAGGAGAACGCAGAAATATACCTGTTTTTGAGATCACAGCTTATCACTGGTAGGTGGAACACGTTCTTTCGCAACCTTACAAACAGAGCCGAATTATCTGATAATCAAATAGAAATCAAATCAAATGCATACCTGAAATGGGCTGCTTAAATCTACCACAAAATGGGATTGCACCCGTTTAATAATTACGATTGCTTCATGGCCATCGGTTATGGAGGGCAATTCATTTTTGTTTTCCCTGTTCCGGAACTGATTGTTGTAACTACGGCTGAAAACAATATCCCTCCGGAAGCTACGACTGAACAGGAATGGGCCATTCATGACATAGTCACCCGCTATATACTTCCATCCTTAAATTGAATCCTCTCCCGGACTCTTTTGCACACCCTTGAAATATCTAATGAATATATAGTTCCCATCCCAGGTAGTTGGTAATGGCTTCTTCGATGATCTCTGCGACATGGCCCCTGACCATTGCCACATGGTGTTCAAAACCATTTTTGCACATGAACTTCATCAGCTCCTGCAACCTGTCTATCCTGCAGACTGCAATACCTCCGTCCTTTCCGTAGGGATCATCGGTAATTTCTCCATGTCCAAGATATCCCTTGACAAGGCCTAGTGGATCATCGGTTGATAATCTGAAATAAGTAAGTGGACCTGCAGCTACTTTCCCTTTGATTGCACCAAATGTATTTTCTGGACCCAATACTGTACCAAGAATATCAAGTGTGCCTATTTCTATTTCATTTTGCACAAAACTTTTGGGGAAATTACTGCAATGGGTACCAACCATCATATTCCGGTCCTCCCCATAATTATTGTTCCAGTCCAGCAATGCAGACGGAGTGCCTGTGGCCAGTACCAGTGCATACATTGACAAAACACCTGTTACATCAACCTCACAGGCAGAAGGCATTAATTCCGGTGGCGATCTTTCCATAACTTTTAATGGATTGCAGTTTATCCTGAACTTCCGAAGATTCATTGTCCATTTTTTGAGCGGCATCCAAGATTCAGACAGGTCGAAATGTAAGTTTCTCTTTGTACGCCATGGTATAATAAATTAAGTTTAGTGGATTGTTAAATCAGGACAGGGTTTTTGCCACCGCTTTCTTCCAGCCTTCATAAAGTTTCTCCCTTAATCGATTGTCCATTTTGAAACTGAAACTCTTATCAAATCTGCGAATCTTCTTGATCTGTTCAAGGTTCTTCCAAATCCCGGTGGCCAATCCTCCGGCGATAGCTGCCCCGAGAGCCGAGGCTTCTTCAATCTCGCTTCTGCTGATGGCACTCTCGAGTATATCTGCCTGGAATTGCATCAGGAAATCATTTCGGGTTGGTCCACCATCCACTCTCAGATCCTGCAACCGGATCCCGGATTTCTCTGACATTATTACAATCAGATCCTTAACCTGGTAGGCAATTGCTTCAAGAGCTGCCCTTGCAAGGTGTGCTTTTGTTGAACCTCTAGATAATCCGGTAATTGTAGCACGGGCTTCATTGTTCCAATATGGGGCCCCAAGTCCCGCGAAAGCCGGAACCAGGTACACACCCTCATTTGCCTTGACTGAGATGGCCAGCATTTCCGCCTCTTGCGGATCAGCGATCAAGCCCATCTCATCGATCAGCCACTTAATGGTGCAACCGGTGCAATGAATATTGCCTTCGTAAACAAAGACAAAATGATCTTTCAAACCATACCCGATAGAAGTGACGAGTCCCTCGGGACTTTCCAGGGGCTGATCCCCGATGTTCATCATGACGGACGACCCGGTTCCATAAGTAGCCTTTGCCAGTCCAGGCTCAAAACATAACTGCGCCAGGAAAGCTGCATGAGAATCCCCAAGTATTCCTGATATTGGGATGGGTTCGGAGAATGTTGATTCCACATTGGTGTATCCAAAAATCTCATCCGACAGTTTTATTTCCGGGGCCATGGATTCCGGAATTCCCATAAGGTTCATGATGTCCTGGTCCCAGGTTCGCTCCTTCAAATTAAACAACATTGTGCGGCAGGCATTGGAATAATCGGTAGCATGAACCTGTCCACCGGTTAGTTTCCAGATCAGCCAGCTATCAATGGTTCCGAAAACCAGATCGCCTGAACCGGCCAGTTTTTTTGCTTCATCATTATTCTGCAGAACCCAGCTGATTCCCGAAGCAGAAAAATACGGATCAATGATAAGCCCGGTTTTTCCTTTTACCATGGGTTCATGGCCATGATCTATTAAACCCCTGCATATATCTTTCCCGCGCTGGCACTGCCATACAATGGCATTAGCCACAGGCTGGCCAGAGTTTTTATCCCATAACACAACCGTTTCCCTCTGGTTGGTAATTGAAAGAACCGATATCTCTTCCAGTCCGGTTCCGCTATCTTCTATCACATCTTTGATCGCCTTGATGGTGTTGCTGTAGATTTCTTCAGGGTCATGTTCTACCCAGCCAGGCCTGGGGTAAAATTGCTGATGTGGAACAGACACCCTGTGCCTGGGTAGACCTTCATGGTCGAACAGGATAGCTTTGGTTGCGGAAGTGCTCTGATCAACTGCAAGAATGTATTTACTGTTCATAATACTCCAATATTTAGGCTTGTATCAGTTTAAGCGCAGCGTCTGCAATGCTTTTACCTATAAGGCCGTAGTGTTCGAATAACTCAAGAGGTCTGCCATGTACAACAAATTCATCAGGAAATCCTAAGATTTTTACCGGAACTGGTTTATTCCTGACTACTACCTCGGCTACAGCAGACCCTAGTCCCCCTGCCACATGATGCTCCTCAACTGTAATGATCCTGCCCGTTTCTTCGGCTGCTTTAATTACAACATGCTCGTCCAGCGGTTTGATTGTGTGCATGTCGATCACCCTGGACTGAATAGCCCTCTCCTTTAGTATTCTGCCTGCTTCCAGTGCATGAAATACGGTTTCTCCTGCTGCAATTATAGTGATGTCTCTACCATCCATAAGAATATTTGCCTTCCCGATCTGGAATACTGTATTATCATAGGCATATACATCAGGTACCGGAGCCCTTCCCATTCTCACATAAACCGGGTGTTCATAGTTGACCAGTGCTCTGGTCATCAGCGCCGTCTGATGATTGTCGGAAGGAAGGATCACGGTCATTCCCGGAATGGTCCTCATTACCGCAAGATCATTCAGGCTGTGATGGGAACTCCCGAGTGCACCGTAGCTTACTCCACCACTTACCCCGATGATCTTAACAGCATTTCCGGAATAGGCCATGTCGATTTTTGTCTGCTCCACGTTCCGTGAAGAATAAAAACAAGCTGGTCCACAAACAAAAACTTTTTTCCCGGATGCCGAAAGTCCGGCTGATACACCAATGGCATTTTGCTCGGCGATCCCCAATTCAATGAATTGATCAGGAAGCTGCCGGGCAAATTCAGTCAGGGTTACGGAACCCCGGGCATCGGTAGTGACCACGATTATATCCCTGTCCCCTCGAGCCAACTCCAACAGGATGTCAGTAAAAATTCTCCGGCAGGGTATTTTATTCATCCGGTCCATTTTCAAAAAGTTGTTTATCAAGTTCCTCCATGGCTTGATTGATTTCTTCCCTGGTTGGCACCCTGTGATGCCATTTGGCCCTGTTCTCGATGAAAGTAACTCCCTTGCCTTTGGTTGTATTTGCGATAATAAGGCTGGGGTGGTCTTTTTTCAGAGGCATGCTGTGAAAAGTCTTGAGCAATTCCTCCATATTATTGCCATCAATTTCTTTTACCTGCCATCCCAGATTGTGATATCGGTCAGCCAGGCTGTCCAGTTTCATTATTTTTTCCGTATCCCCACTGATCTGCAACCGGTTACGATCAATGATCGCAACAAGCCGGTCCAACCCGTAATTCCCGGCTGACATGGCCGCTTCCATAACCGAACCTTCTGCCTGTTCCCCGTCACCCATAAGGACATATACCCATGAATCCCTCTTATCCATTCTGGCGGCAAGGGCCATTCCAACACCAACGGATAAACCGTGTCCCAGAGATCCGGAATTCAATTCAATACCCGGCACCTTATTGACCGGATGACCGGCCAGGGGGGATTTGATTTTACCATAAGTATTTAGCAGTTCTTCCGGGAAAAATCCAGCTTCTGCCAAGACGCAGTAATAGCTTTCCACGCTGTGACCCTTACTTAAAATAAACCGGTCACGATCCTTGTTTTCAGGATCATTTGGATCCACATTTAGAACCTCAAAATACAGGGCTACAAGGATGTCAACCGAAGACAATGATCCACCCGTATGACCACCGTGTGCTTCGTAGATCATTTGCAGCAATCTTTTGCGGATCGCAATCGTTTTCCTGGACAAGGATTTGATTTTATCCATTGTAGATCAAATATTTGAATAAGTAATCAGGGCAAGTGCGATCAGATAGCAGACGAACATTATTAAAAGCAGGGTATTCGTTCCTTTGGGGGCCCCTTTGAATTCTTTCCAGACAAATACTCCCCAAAGAATTGCCACAACCGGGGCGGCATTGCTAAGGGCATAGGATATGTCAGGATTTGCTGCTCCTGCAGCCATGAAACTGGCCGTCATCCCAAACATCCAGATGAATCCACCCAGAACTCCGGTAGAATGAGTTTTGAAACTGCCTTTCCAGTATTCCTTCATTTTCACTGCCTGTCCCTGTACTGGGTATCGCATGAAGATAGGATTGAACAGGAGTGTGCTTATAAATACACCGATAGCAAAAAAGAAAACCCCGGAGAAGGGAGTAAGTGTACCTGTTCCTCCAGCCAGAAACTCATTGTCGATCGATTTCACCACCAAACCATAAAAAAATGCAATCAGGAGTCCTGCAAAGACCGAAAGCAGGATCCCTTTTGACGTTGGTTTTTTTGTTTCTGAAGCCAATCTCCTGTATGAGAGCATACTCAGAAAAATAGCTATTACTATTATGAGTACGCCTCCCCATAAAAACCAGGGATTATTTTGGGGCTTACCTTTGTCAAGGATAACCAGCACATAATTTACTGCAATGCCGAGTATCCAGGCTATACCACCTCCAATCGGAAATCCTACAGACATCCCTGCAACTGCAATTGCAGCAACCAATAGTATGTTTCCAAGATTCCAAACTGCACCGCCAAGGCAGGCAAATAATATGCTGCTGGCATCGGCTTGTTTTAGATCGGTCAGAAATGGCCGGCCCGTGGTACCGAAACTTCCGACTGTAAAAGCAGCAAAAGTTGCAAATAGCAGCAGTCCAATGGCCAGGTCCCAGTAAAAAAGTTCAAACCGCCATGATTTTTCAGCCATCTTCTGGGTATTGGCCCATGATCCCCAGCAAATCATGGTAAGTACAAAAAAGATTACAGCCAATCCGTAGTTTTCTACAAGTATCATAATATTATTCTTTATTATTCTGAGTTCGTTTGCATACCTGGCCCTTTACATAGCCAGAAAACAATAGCAAGACAATTGTAAAAAGGTTTACGAAGGATTTGATCATTCAATGATTTGTCGGGTAATCAGCATTAAATGTTTCTTATTCGTTGTAAAAGGTACCCGAAAAAAACATACCAAGGCCGTAAAACAGCAAATTTTTAAATGCTAATTGGTGGTAATATTTCCTGAATTAGTTGATTTAGTCTAGACAGACTTACTCTCTAATGTCTGGCCGTTATTGTTCTTTCTTAACTGTATCAGATTAATAACCCTTTTCTGCATCAGGGTTGTCAGCCTGTACATCACGGGAACGATCAACAGGGTCAGGAAGGTGGAGAATGTCAGTCCAAATATCACCGTCCATGCCATGGGTCCCCAGAACAGCACCTGCGGTCCACCGAAATAAAGATTTGGTTCAAAGCTCATAAACAATCCCCTGAAGTCGATGTTCAGTCCAACTGCAAGCGGCAGCAGTCCAAGTATAGTGGTAATAGCGGTCAGCAATACAGGCCGGAGCCTGGTCTTACCTCCCTGAATAATACATTTAGTGGCTATTTCGACGGGCAGGAAAGCATCCGGTTCCAGTCCCATGTCCTTCCTCTTCCGAGCCTTCAGCAATTCTATATAATCAATCAGCACAATGGCATTGTTGACCACGATCCCGGCCAGTGATACAATCCCGATACCTGTCATAACCACCACAAAATCCATCCTGAATGTGGAGATCCCACCAAACACACCGATGGTACTAAACAGGATACTTGCCAGGATGATTGCTGGCCTGATAATGGAATTGAACTGGGAGACCAGGATCAGCAGGATCAATGCCAGGGCGATCAACATGGCCCTGCCAAGGAAGGCCATGGATTCTTCCTGCTCCTCTTGTTCTCCTGTGAATGTGTATGTATACCCTTCCGGCAGTTCAAAATTGCCAAGTGTAGCTACAATCTGAGCATTAATTTCAGTTGCATTGTATCCCTCAATGATGTTTGAATAAACAGTGATTACCCTGTCCAAATTTTTGCGGCGGACGGATCCATAGGTAGTACTATAGGTAAAATCTGCCATGGAAGAAATCGGTACCTGAATATTTTGGCCATCTTCATTGAACGTGATTTTCTGATTCATCAGGGCCGGCACGTTATACCTGTACTTTTCCTGCAATCGCAACTGTATGGGGTATTCTTCTTCCCCCACCTTGAAATCAGAGATCTCCTTGCCAAAAAGTGCTGTACGTAAAGTACTGGCGATTTGCATGGTTGATACTCCATACATTCGTGCCTTTTCCCTGTCGATGTTCACCAATAATTCCGGTTTTCCTACGGTAAGATTAATTTTCAAGCCTTCAATTCCATCGATACTGGCCATATCTATAAAGGTCATCATGGAATCCGCCAGGTAAATGAGTTGATCAAATTCCTGGCCAACGATCTCAATATTGATGGGTTTACCGGCCGGAGGCCCCATCCCATCCTTCTCAATAGAGAGTTGGACGCCGGGATATTTTCCGATCAGTGCTTCACTGATCTCCCGCATGATGGCCCTTGTATCATTCTTTTTCCGGAATTCATAATCAACAAATGTGACTGTTGTAAGAGCTTTGTGCGGGGTTCCTCCCACACTCATGTTGCTGATATCCTCTTCTCCGCCTTTCCCTACGGTGGTAAGTACTGATTTAACAATGGCCTGGTAAGGTTCGATCAAGGTGAAAACATCCTCTTCCAGTTGTTCCTTCATGAACCGGTCTGTCTCGGAGATATCCGTTCCGATCGGAAATTCAGCCACGACATTAATATAATTGGGGGCATTGACCGGGAAGAAATTAACCTGGGGTGAACGGATCCCAAAAAGGATAAGCGTGAAAAAAAGCAAGGCGATGGTTCCGATGAAAAACCACATCGGCCTTCTTTTACTTAGGGCAAATATCAGTGATCTGGTATAAATCCTCTCCAGCCATACCAGGAATACCTGCTGGAACCATAATTCTGCTTTGTGAAAAATAAGCAGGTTCAGGATACCGATAATGGCAAATAATGTCAGGAGATTGGCAAAGAAGTAGGCCTTCATCAGGTAGAACGGGATGGTGATTACAAGCATGCTAAAGGCAATGGTATACCCTTTTTTCTTATTGGGTTTACTATCAAATTCTGTTCCCCCGACACGGATGAATGTCGCTGAAATT
>DAOWJB010000180.1 GCA_030640625.1 Bacteroides sp. | reverse complement strand
CCTCCCTCAAACATGATTGCTGAAGGATCAGGAAGATCATATGGCCTGGATTTTCTTATCAAGTATCAGGAGAAGAATTATCAGGGATGGGTTTCCTATTCCCTGGGCAGGTCTCTCCAGAACTACGACATGATCAATCAAGGCGATGATATTCCCGCATCGGTGGACCGCCTTCATGCAATTGACCTGACCCAGATGTATTCTGTCGGAAACTGGAATTTTTCCATGGTCTATCTTTTTTCAACAGGCCTGCCCTACATTGTTGCCAACCGTGAACAAAATGAGCAAGCAGTATATCAAACCTTCCGGAGACTACCGAATTACCATAGATTAGATATTTCGGCAAATTACAGCTTCAATATTAAAAAGGCTCGTTTTAGGGTTGGATTATCCGTTATAAACCTGCTCGACAGGCAAAACTATTATGACATCGACCGCAGGAATTTCCTTTTTAATAATTCCAGTTACGAAGAAACCAGCGTCATTAAATCCCAGGGCATAACGCCCAATATTTTCCTCCAATTCCGGTTCTGAGGATCTTTTTTTTCTTTTCGAGTATCTATGGGTAGGGTATCGAAATACTTGCCTGTAATAATATCGTAGAAGGATCGTTAATCACGAAGTATTTTAAACTGAAAATTATGAGAAAAACAGTATTGCTATTATCAGCTTTCATTATGGCATTGGGAATCATGTCATGTGAAAAAAATAAAACCATGGATTCCAGTCTCAACATTGCGGAGGGAGAAATCCTCGGGATAACGCTGTCCGAGGTCAGTGCGGAAGATGATCATTCAGTTTCCATGGAAGCCCCCGGCACCTTTAGAATGTTTGGGATGATGGGTGGTGGAATGATGTCGGGCCACCATCATTTATCAGATTGCGCCGATATTACCGAAAGCGGCACGGAGTATCCCCGGGAGATCATTATCGATTTTGGTGAAGATTGTGAAGACTGGAGGGGGAATATTAAAACTGGAAAGATCATCATCCAGATCTCGGATATCATGGTAAATGAGGGAGCAACCCGGACGGTTACCTATGAAAATTATACCGTCAGGGGCAATGAGGTAAGTGGATCCAGAACAGTGGTGAACAAGGGTAAAAACGAAGATGGGAACTGGGAAATAGAGTCACAGTCCGAAATGAGTATTAATCGCGTGGAGGAAGGCGTAGTGATTAACCGCAGTTCAAATGCGAAAAGGGAATGGCTAAGCGGTTTTGAATCAGCGGAAAAAATGGATGATTCATTCATGATTACCGGATCCGGAAGCATATCCCAGAACGGTAGTTCAACCTACAGCAGGCTGATCCTTGAGCCATTGTTTGTAGACAGAAGCTGCCGCTATATTCTCAGCGGCCAGGTACAGCTGACAAATGAGGAAGGTTCTATGCTTATTGATTATGGTGATGGGACCTGCGATAATACCGCAACCGTAACAAAGGACGGAGTAACCGAGGAAATAGACCTGACAAGGTGTAAATTTAGAGGTAGATCAAAATTCAATAGGCAGTAATTGATCTCCGGGTGGTTAGTTAAACAAGTAGAGTTTGTTCGGTCTTTTGACTTTTAGTTCATAGTAACAATTTGGGTTACCTGTCTCTATTCGAAAGGGCTTCTGCTGTCAAGGTTGAAGCCCTTTCTTTTAAACTTTTCCAACAACACCATGTAAGAAAACAGGTGAATTCCTGGTGAACGAGAACACCCCGGAAAATCCAATCATTATTTTAAAAGTGAGATGTATTTATATTATTTGTCGTCAGCAATGTCCGGAACTCGGGTAGCCTAAAATTAAGAGATAGTTTACTCATGTCAAAGTTGTTTTTTGTACTTCAAAATCCAACTTCCTTTTCAGTAAAGTACGCTGCTTAATATCTTCTCGCCTGGCAAGGATTTCCTGATCACGTCCAAAGTAAACATCAGCAGGCGTTACATTATTTAAGGACTCATGATATCGTTGATTATTGTAATAATCCACAAATTCAGCAATCTGACCATCAAGCTCTTCGGGACTGTAATAGTATTCCAGCTTAATGATGTGATCCATACCCGGCCCATATCAGGATACCATCTCAGTCAGGTAAAATAACAGCGTTACCTCACTTTCTTTTTCATTTCATCCAACTTGTTCCGGAACAGGTCGATTTTTTCCTGGGATGCCGGGTCATTGATGAGGTTGTTTTTTTCCAATGGGTCATTGATCCGGTCGTAAAATTCCTCGAGACCTGAGGCCAGGGTTGGGTAAGTAATGAATTTGAAATCTTCAGCAACCACAGCAAGAGAAGGGGGTATTGTCGGTATCTCTATGGTATGTTCGTAGAAAAACTCCGTTCTCCAGGGTGCCCCGCCTGAAGCCGGGGCGTTTAATCCATCAAGGTAAAGCGTCTCAAGATCTTTGCCTTGCATAGATCCGGGTATTTCAACTCCGGCAAGTGATAAAATGGTGGGTGCTATATCGATGTTCAGGGCCATCTGCTCCAGGCGCAAACCCTGCTGTGATTGGGGCGCACGCGGGTCGTGGACGATCAGGGGAACACGGATGGATTCTTCATGGGGGTACCATTTCCCGGCCATACCGTGTTCAGCAAGGTAAAATCCATTATCCCCCATGAAAACGATCACCGTATTGCCGGCTACACCAAGGTCTTCCAGCTGTTGCATCATTTGGCCGATTACATCGTCAACACCGGTGATCAGGCGATAGTAACTCCGGACCGATTCCTGGTATTGTTCCGGGTCAGGAAAACGGATCTCCCAGCGTATCCGGGCTTCATTATTGGTACGGAAATCTTCCGGGAATTCCAACCAGAATTCTTCCCCGGCAGTTTCAGGAAGGGGTATTTCCATATCCATATAGAGATCACTGTAGCGAGGATGGTAAATGAACTGCCGCGGATCCCCGTCCTGGCAATGCGGGGCCTTAAAACTGACCGAAAGACAGAAAGGACCTTCCGTACCGAACTGTTCAAGGAATGATTTAATATCACTACCTACTTTGTCGGTATAGTGAAGAAAATCCCCATTTTCATCGGTGTTCTCGTAATTGGGCTGGTAAAGCTTTTCGCAGGTCCAGAAATCGAAACTGTCCGCCGGATGTTTTTCCAGGCCGATCCCGTATTTCCCGATAAACCCGATCTTATACCCAGCTCGATTTTTAAGCAATAAGGGATATGTCATGCTGAGCACCTCCCCTTCCAGGTCAGTTTGGAAACTATTGATCCCGTGCCTGGAAACATATTGTCCGGTCATCACACTGGCCCTGCTGCAGCAACAGATAGACGTGGTTACAAAGGCATTGTTGAAAAGTACCCCCTCATTGGCCAACCTGTCAAGATTGGGCGTCTGTATGATGGGATTCCCTGCTGCACCCATAGCATCCCAGCGCTGGTCATCGGTCAGCAGGAAAATGATGTTGGGCTTTTTTTGCATCTCAGTCCTGCTGCAGCCGCTTAGCGACACCATGAAAAGGGCCATCAATAAAACCGCAACAGATATTATATTTACGAAAGGGTAATGTGTTGTTCTGTGTTTCATATCTCAAGATTTGAAAACTCACGAGTAAGATCGTAAGAATATTCCGGATAATCATAAACGGGCACCCGGCTTTCTGTTTGTCCGACAGAGTATCCGTACAAGCCGGCATAATCTTCTGGGTCCTCTCCCATTTCTGAAAGCTGTTTGAGGTATTCCTGTATGGATTTGGATTCTATGATGATAACCTTACCCATTTTCCGGATAATGGGACTATGCCGGCGGGTTTCGTCATGATCGAACTCGAGAATCCTCCTCCCATAGCGCGTAATTCCAATAACCCTGAATGTAAGGCTCTTGCCAACACCTGGGAGATTGAGCACATTTCGGTCTGTGGCCAGGAAGGGCATTCCTGAAAATTTCCTGAGTCCGTCGATGTTTTCTACCATCATTTCTGGTTCCTCCGGGAATTTTCGAATGGTCTCGTAATGATCCTCATGGATCTTACCAATTATCTTTTCCTCTAATTGTTCCTGAACAACCCGGGCGTTGGGTGCAAAACTAAAGTTGTTTTCCATGTAACCTTTCACCGTGAAGGTATAATATGGCAGGACCCCTATATCATTCAGGACCATCCTGAGTTTAGCCGAATGCCCCCTCCTGGAGGCTGCTGCTGTGAATACCAGCTGGTTGGTAACCGTCCATCCAGCCCGGATGAGACTCTCCACAGCTGTCTGAGCTTCGGGGGTCACTTCCATGGAAGATTCAAAATGTGTCTGTACCAGGAACTGTCTTACACCTTCTTTGATTGCCTTCCTTTTGAAATCACCCAGCACCGATGCGAGTTCCTCTGTAATCCGTTGGGGAAGGTAGGCCGGCAGCCTGGTACCAAAACGGATCCGCTGAATTTCCGCTTTCTTTTCACCGTCCGGTAGTCCCTGATTCCTTTTCCGTTTCCGTTTGATCATATCCAGTACCTGGTCCAGCAACTCCTTCATCGTACGGTCAGAACTCATGAATGCATCCCCTCCGGTAATAAGGATATCCCTCAATTGGTTATCCTCTTCGAAATAATCCATTAGTCTTCTGAGCTTTTCAGACCAGGTTTCATTAGGTTTAAGCTTGTCCAGGTTGAAGTTCAGCCTTCCACTCTGAAAATCATACATCCGCTGACAGGAGGAGCAGAGTCCCCCGCAGGCACGACCCATGGAATCAGGGATCAATATGGCTACCTCGGGATATCTGCGATGGATGTTGTTCGCGGTGGGCAGTATCCAGCCAGCAGCGTTTGGCTCACCCGCCTTCACACGGTCTTCTTTTTCCCAGGCCACGATATTTCCGAATTCTTCTACCAATTGTTTGCTGTAGATAACATAATGGCGGATCGCCAGGTCTGCCCCGACGGCGAAATAGGGAACCCGGACATGGAGCAGCGAGATGTAATAGGGATTGATAAAAAAGGGTATCCCTGCTTCCTCGGCTTCTTTCAGGATCTTCATGGTATCCGGATCAAGGGAGTACCCGAGCATCTCATTCAACAGCTCCGGATCCCTTACCGCAAAACGGAGATGAAAACGATGATCTTTCCACCATTCCCTTGCCTTTTCCAGCTTCTGTTTTTCGCTCATACCCTCTTCAAAATAGTATCGCTGTCCCTTTTCAGTGCGCGTCCCGATCCTGCGTATCAGGATCTTCAGGATCCGTTCCCTGTTTTCTTCCCGCAAGGCAATGATCCTGGGGTCAAGTCCCGATGGATAACGATCCATCCACTCCTTAACCCTGGAACTGTCAGGGGTGTAAGGGGTGCTCTCTCCCCGCAATTGCCTGAAGAGTTCTATCATGTCCTTGTAAAAATCGGGTTTGGCTCCGCCGGTACCCCGGTGAACGGCCAGCCAGATCAACTGTATGGGATTGCTAACAGCAATTTCTCCGTGCAGGTTCAGATCGGGATATTCCTTGCCGGCATGCTCGATATAATCCAGTAACCGGATGATGGCATAATCCTGCCAATTGAGTTTTTCAAACTGCTCCCTGGCCGTATTTGCAGACTGGAAGAAGTGAAAAGCTTCCTTATGGCCGGCGTATTCCTTCTCGATCCATTCCCTGACCCCTACCAATGCTTCCGTTTCATTACGGGAATGCCTCATGATCTCATCGAAGGCCGGGTTTTCCTTTAACAGTATGCTTAACAGTTTGTGCGATTTCACGCTGATCGCAATGCGGTCCAGGATTTCAATTTCTTTCATCGGGTGTTTCCGGGTTGATTTGCATTAACAATTTACAACAGAAATGCGAATTGATCTAAAAAGGACTTAAAAAAATGTTGAAGATTCCAGAAGTTTTGTCTTGAATAATAACCAGGTCAGGAAAGCTTCATATCCGAGTAGTGTCATTATAGCGACAAATCCTGGAATAAAATCTCAATACCTTCGATAAAAAATACCAGTGATGGAGAGGCCTGGCAGACTTTTATTCATTTTTCTTTTCGTTGGAATTGTAATTGCTTGCGAGAAAAACGTGGATCCTTCAGATGCAGGTAATTCGGACAGGGATTCTTTACCAGATCCTACTCCCGACAAGAAATATACGGTTATTCAGGATACTTTTCAGGGAGTCCCTCTTGTAATTATCGGCAGCCTCTTTATCTACCTTTACCAGCAGGCGATAATGTGTCCAGGATAATTCTCCACGCATGCGTGGACTTTTTCAAATGTCTGGTAAAACTGCTTCATATAATTAAGGTTACTCTTAGTAAAACCTTTAGCGAATGCCTGTGTCAACTTAGCAGACAGGTTTTTGATTAAATATTCACCATATTCTGCACGGTCTTTACCTTTTTGTTCTTCTTCCACAATTTCCCTTCCTACATTCCAATATGCCTGAAGCATTTCCATGTTAGCTGTCCGGTAAACCTTATTACGTGCACCTTCCAGGATTTCTTTAATCTTTTCATAAAAATTATCAAATGAAGTAGATAGCGATTTACTCATTTTGAATTTTATTGCGCTGAATTTTTAATATCATACACCTGTCATTTTTGAACTACTAAAAACACGTTTGCAGCAACCAAAACAGAAAATAGAATATTGAATATCAAAATGTCACGAGGATCTTCGAAAAGTCTGAGGAAAACAGGAGTGTTTCCGGGTTTGTTTGCATTAACAATGTACAACAGAAATGCGAATCGATCCAAAATGGACTAAAAAAAATGTTGAATATTCCAGGCGTTTCGCCTAGAAAAATTACCTGGGCAGGAAAGCTTCATATCAGGCAGGTGTTCGGCCACCAGCAATGTTAACAACTATTTAACCCAATACACAGTTATCTGTTCGTGTAGTGTCATCTTAGCGACAAACCCTGGCATAAACCCTCATTATCTTTGATGGAAAATACCAGCAATGGACAACAAATTCAGACTTTTATACTTTTTTCTTCTGGCTGGAATTGTAATTGCTTGCGAGAAAAACGTGGATCCATCAAAAGCAGGCAATTCGAACAAGGATCCCTTACCAGATCCTGAAATTGGCCAGACATATAAGATAATTCAGGATACTTTTCAGGGAGTCCCTCTTTTAATTATCGGGAGTGAATTCTCCAACTTTTTAGTCTCCTTCCGGAATGATAAGGGTTTGCAATTTAAATTACCGAAAAACAGATTACCCATTGTTCTGTCAGACCAAGAAGGCAATGAATGGGATGTCTTCGGTGAAGCATTATCCGTCACCATGGCACACCTTTTTGCCGGACCGATTTAGCTTAATTGGTTACTGTAATAAAGTTGGTGGATTTTTGGAAATAGGAGCGATGATCACGTGGCTACAAATTACGTGACAAGCCAAACGGGATATACCGCTTTGTCAGGGGTTGGGGCATTATTCCATATTAATACCCAATTGAAAGCTGAGAGCTTCAATTATTTCTTGTTGAATGACCTTACTTGAAATAGAGCCGTACAGCTTTGATAATCTATTTTTATCAATTGTTCTAATTTGATGACATAGAGCAATTGATTCTGATTCTAATCCAAACTTTTTGGAAGGAATTAAAGTTTCGTTAGGGTAAATTATCCTTCCCGGCTTTCGCGAAGTAATGGGAATTATGTTAACGATGTTCAAAAGCTCGTTAATTTCATCTTGGCTAATAATAATAACCGGTCGTGATTTCCCCTGTTCTGATCCAACAACCGGATCAAGATTGGCTCTACAGATGCTCCATTTCTTATATTTCATAGAGCTTCCTTGTCAGAATAGAGAAAGTCATCTTTTACATCCTCAATATCAGACAAAAAGAGAGGGTCTTTCGAGGCTTTTCTAAGAAGATCCAGCTTACTCTTATTATCCTCCTCAATATCCTCTATGATGACCCGAACTTTCTTTTTCTTTCTGAACATGTCCGGCAACTTTATGATTATCTGGCCGTTATCATGGATTTCATATGTTTTTTCAAACGTCATCAACTAAATTTTCTACAAAGGTACAAAATTGATTTAAACTGGGTTCGCCCTTACCCCTAATGCAGATAGATGGACTGACTGATCAACTCGAAAAATTTGACAGTCTTACAGCTTCAGATGGGTGGCTTGTAAACACCAAGTTTGTACGTGATGGAGGACCAGGCAAGGATGGGATACCTGCTCTTGAAGATCCTGAGATGATTCAATACAGGGAGCGGGATTACCTTGAATCGGGTTTTTACCTGGATAACACCGATCTGGTCGTTGGCATCCGCATGGATACAATAGTCATTGCATATCCCCATCCCATATTAAACTGGCATGAAATAGTAAACCATAGCATCAATGATACCTATTTTGCGGTCAGTTTCTGTCCTCTTACCGGAACGGCTGCATGCTGGAACCGTG
>DAOWJB010000081.1 GCA_030640625.1 Bacteroides sp. | reverse complement strand
GCATAATAATTGCCATTATCCACGGCAAAATCAATAAAAGCCGGGCCGTCGAGTGTGCCCGGATTTGGGATGTTTTCGCCTTCGGGCGTATAATAAAGGTTCCCAGAGCAAAAATTCCAGTAATAGGTACTGGCATTCCCGGAATTGTTTGTAATGCTTATCAATTCATCGATGCATGCCGTATCCTTTACCTCAAACGATGCCTGTGAAAAAGAAATCACAGGCATCATCAGGAGTATGAGATGGATATATTTCCTCATGTACCTTTTCAAGATACTATTCTTTTACTAATCTACCTGTTATTATCAGGGGATTTTCTCCGCTTTTCCCGGCAGAGAAACGGTAGAAGTAAATGCCATTTGGAAGCAGATCAAGCCTTTGTACAACCTGGTGCCTTCCCGGATATACCGGATAATCTGCAGCGTTAAAACAAACTTTCCCATCCACGTTATATAAGGTCATGCTTATCCTGTCATATTGGCTGTCCAGGTGATAATTAATGTAAACTTCCTGCCGGACAGGATTCGGATATATTGACAGAAAGCCATTGCCAGCCATCAGATCCTCGAAACCAGTCTGGTGAAAGCTGGTTTTCAGTTGGTTATTAACTTCAATAATTTCAAGGATGGAACGGCCGTCATCAATAATGGCAATGAATTCAACGGACTTATCCAGTGAAGGTGGTTTAAAGTCCCCCGAAAGCGTTATGGTCTGGTTTGTAACAATTGTATCGATCAGCATTTCCGCAATCGGGAACTCATAGGTACCCCCACCGAAGATCGGGTAAATCCTGAACCAGAGATTCCCTGTTGGCATGGCCCTGTTCCCTGCTTTGGCAGTGACCTTGACCACGGTGTCGGAAACCATTGAATAGGTCAGCTCCTTTACCTCCAGATCAAAAACTTCAAGCAGTACCTTGATTGAATCAGTAAAATTGAATTGCGCTTCAACAGCTGTTCCCTCGTAATCGATTTCCGAAGAGAAGATAATCGTACGCAGGTCCACTCCCATGGGAATATCTGAGCTAAGCTTGAAAGGCAACACCTGTTCAAATTTGTCTCCCGGTATCAGCAGTCCCGCATCAATCACTAGCAGGCCATCTTCCACGCGGCAATTGTCCGGCAGACTGTCTTCCAGGATCAAAAAGTAATTACCCGGATGGATGGTTATCTCCGTATTGGAAGAAACATCCGACCCGCTGTTACGTATGGTCAGCAGGGTGTGGACCATGATCTCCTGATCAGGTTCAAACTGAAGCGTATCTTCCACATTTACTCCGTTTACCATATATACCTTGTTGGCAATGCTGATACGTGGTCCAACAGGCATAACCCAGAGGGGAGCAGATTCAATAAAATATCCTTCTGCCTGTTCATTTTGGTAATTCAGCTGCTGTCCACCAGTGATCCTCAGTTTTTCAGCGTGGTTGTTATAACTGTCTATAACTCCCTGATGGAGGATGAATATCATGGTTGTATCAAGGGTCGGGAACCGGCCGAAACCAGTCAGGTCAATGACTTCCTTGCCAGCTTCCTTATTTATGGGCAGGGTATTTGTAAGGACGTCAAAGTCCCCCGCATCCACTTCACTCAGCGACCACTTTGCAGTCTGCAGGCTGCGGAAATTATCGCTTATTTTAATTTCCAGCTTTTGCGGACTTCCGTATGCCAGTATGAGTTCTTCAAAAGACCTGACCTGCCCGTTTGCATCCTTTTCGGCGATGCTGAATTTTGCTTTGGGAACCTGGAAATCTGCACTTCCGTTAGTATTGCCTGTATAATGGACCCTGGCACCATTCATGGTAAAGGGTATCTCATATATCCCATTCTCAAGTGAAGGATCAATTCTGAAGAGGAACACAAAATAAGCACGTCGTGTCGGCTGCAGGAGGTTAAGGGTGTTGCCCATCTTTACCAGTACCTCGCCTTCGGGCTGGTTAAACCTCCAGCCCGTAGTGAAGGTTCCCGGCTGGTCTCCCGGTATGATTTTTCCGGTCCCGTCAACATGTGAGGGAACCAGCGGCCTGGGATAGGCCACATAGCTCATTTCCACTCTGGTAGCTCCGAGTTCGATGGGGATCACGGGATCCAGCCAGGTATTGATCCAATTATCATCAGTACCGTTCATGACCTCTACGCGTACCTCAAGAAAGGTCCCCTGTACCTGTTTTGGGTACCCTGCCAGATCCGGATTTTCTGAATCGGCATGGGGGATCAGGGTGACCATATGATTATCAAAGTCCGGATCAAGTATAGCCGGCATGGAAATTACCGGATCGATAAGGCTGCAGGGATCTTTCGCTCCCACAAATGTCGTAACGGTGGCTTCTCCATATCCGTATGACACATGATAGGGGTCAAATTTCACATTGAAGTTATGAGGTTCATTTTCGTCTTCAATGATATGTTTGATACAGACTGTATCGATGCCTATCTTGGTGATGGTTGGACTGACCGATGAGGTCAGGGTATAATCCAGGCCCTGTGCAAAACCGGATAAAACATGTGAGAAGATCACCCATGGGGAGCCTCCGAAGATCTCTTCCACAACCAGGATCCCTCCCTTGCTTATCGCGATGGGGCCTTCACGGCCTTCCCCGGTGTAGTTGGCATGGATCTGGATATGTGTTTTCCCGAGTGTCTCGAAATAATCATCCCCATAGGTCTGGTCATATCCACCAAACCAGCCTGAGCTCACCGTACCGTAAATATCATCAACAAAGGGAACCGCCGGATAGGCAAGCCAGTACTCCCCGTCATCCAGCATAAAGGCATCATGCAGGAATCCTGTTTCGGAATGGAAACGGTCACCCCGGTCATCGATCCAGTCATCAATGCCGTCAAAATTATCATCATCCAGGGCAGGCGGAATAAGCAGCTGGGGAATGTAGACATGATACTGAAAGGGATCTTCCCAGATCTCCACTTCGTTCCATGTATTGGGATTATCTATCCACTTGCTGAAAGGTTTTCCGTCTATGCTTACGATGGAATCAATATTGTAGCTGCCATCGGGATTTTTTGGCAGACGGATCTTATATCCTCCGAGTCCCTTGGGGATGTCGTAGATAAAATAACCGAATACCCCATCCCCGAGTGGTTCAACCCCATCCATGGTTTTAGAGGGGTCGTTGTAATCCACATCATAACCCACGTTCCGGATCCAGTAATAGGTATATTCCGTCGAAGCATCCATGTCAAATACAAGGTGTGCATCCCCGTGTTCCGGCAGGTATTTTACAATATTGCCCAGGGTATCATAGATGGTATAATTATTTGAAAGATATTCGAACTGCAGTGGATTGGGCAAGGGGGCATAATAGGTATAGGTTGTCCGGATGGGCGTAACCCGCTGTTCATCAAAAATGGTGGTATAATCAACTTTGGAATATAACGATTGGGTAGGAGTGGGATTCTGCATATCGATCTCTTCCCCACCCATGGAAAGCACGGCGATAAATTCCTGGCAT
>DAOWJB010000009.1 GCA_030640625.1 Bacteroides sp. | reverse complement strand
ATTTTGGAGCTTCTGACCACAGCAGTTTTTATGGCAAGGATATTCCTGTCTTATTCCTTACAACCGGTGCCCACACAGACTACCATACACCGGAAGACGATATTGAAAGCATAAACCTGCAAGGGATGGTCACCATCGCTGATTACACCAGCCGGATTGCACAATATATTGACCATATGGATTCCTCTCTGACCTACCAGGAAGCAGGACCTAAAGTGCGGTATTCAGGGCGCAGGGGCCGGCGGATCGCCCTGGGGATCATGCCGGATTTTTCCGACAATGATGACAAGGATGGCATGAGGGTCGACTTTGTTACACCCGGCAAACCAGCTCACAACGGAGGTATGAGAAAAGGAGATTTCATCATGGCCATAGAAGGAAAACCTGTCAACGGGATCTATGATTACATGTACAGGCTATCCAAAGTAAGCAAGGGACAGATCATTGTGGTAACAGTAAAAAGAGAAGAAACTGAACTGGATCTTTTGGTCCAGCTTTAATGGAATAGATAGAAATGAAAAAACAGACAATATTTTGGATACTGGCGGTCGTAATTACCATAACTACTGTCATTTACCAGCGGAAAACAGGTCCCACATACCCTGTAGAAAGGACAATCGAGATAAATGGTGCGGATATTGAAGTGAGCCTGCCCAGAAGCCATGGCGGGAATACGAACATGGAAGTCAGCATTGCTGTTCCTCAGGGAGATATCCAGGGCATCATTATTTACAAAAGATATAAAACGGCTGATCCTCTGGATACCATACAGATGGTGGTTCAGGGCTCCAACCTGGTAGGCTATCTGCCCAACCAGCCTCCTGCAGGCAAGTTGGAATACAGGGTTGTCCTGCTAAAAAACGACCGCACATTCATCGTCAATGAGGTTCCGGTTATTATCCGTTATAAGGGAAGTGTACCGGCCTTTGTACTGATACCGCATATCCTGTTCATTTTTACTGCCCAATTGTTGTCACTTTTAGCTGGACTCTTTGCCATATACCGTCTTCCCAGATACAAACTCTATGGGATCCTGACGATCATACTCCTGTTCGCAGGTGGATTTGTCCTTGGACCCGTCATTCAGAAATATGCTTTCGGTGCATACTGGACCGGTTTTCCTTTCGGTCAGGACATGACAGATAATAAGGTCCTGTTTGCCATGCTTGTCTGGATACTGGCTGCAGTGATGAACTATCGCAAGGACCGGCCTGCATATTCATGGATAGCCGCCCTTGTTTTCTTCCTGGTGAACATGATCCCCCACAGCATGTTTGGTTCTGAACTGGATTACGAATCAGGAGTAGTTACTACCGGTTTGATATTGTTGTTCTGATCAGGAAGAAAATACCCGGGATAGTTTACCCGGATAATGAACCCTTCTTTTTTTTGTAATTTGCAGCAGATAGGAATAACTATTCGTCTTTATACCAGAATTGAATGGCAAAAGAACCTGCGTATCCCAATATTCATCAGAATTTAATTTACAGATGCAGGGAGAGAGACCGGGGCGCCCAATTTGAGATTTACGGTTTGTATTATAAAGCGATGTTTAATACAAGCCTCAGGATCGTGAAGGATCCGGGTGAAGCGGAAGATATCATGCAGGATTCATTTTTGTCAGCCTTTGAAAAGATTGAAACGTACAGCGGTACAGTAAGTTTCGGGGCCTGGTTAAAAAAAATCGTCATCAACAGGTCCCTGGACAGCCTGAAAAAACGAAGGCTGTCTTTTGAAATACTGGATGAGAAAGTGATCCCGGATACGGATGACATTAATGATCCGGATGACTTTGGGGACAGGGTGGAAGAGATCAGAGAGGCCATCATGAAACTCCCGGACGGATTCAGGATTGTGTTAACCCTCTACCTGCTTGAGGGGTATGACCATGAAGAGATCGGACAGATCCTGAATATAAGCAGTTCCACATCCAGGTCTCAATTCACAAGGGCAAGACAAAAATTAGTTGAATTGCTAAAAAAGAAAAGCCATGAATAAGCTTGAAAAACAAATACAGTCCAACCGGCAAAGGTTTGACAGCCAGGAGCCATCTCCAGGTCACATGGAGAGGTTTGAGCGAAAAGTGGACAGGCAGCACAGGTCCCTTTTCGCCCGCATTCCATATGTCCTGAAAGCAGCTGTTGTACTGCTGCTTGTTGCACTGTCCAGCATCCTGATATATGAACAGGCCCGTATTTACTATCAAAACCAGCAGGTACTTTCCCTTCAGGACATATCCGATGAGTTCGGTGAAGCCGAGTTTTATTATACCTCATTAATCAAGAATAAATATCAGGAGATCGACAGGCTCAACATCGATGATCCCAAACAGAAGGAAATGCTGATGATTGAACTGGATGAAATGGATAAATTGTTCCATTCTCTTCAGAAAGACTTCCAGACCAATCCCACAGACACTCGAATCATCAATGCAATGATCTCCCACTACCAGCTTAAGCTGAATATTATGAGCCAGATTATCAAACAATTGGAAGAAGTGAACCAAATAAATAAAAAATACGAAGATCATGAAAGCACAGAAATTTAAGGCGGTATTGCTGCTTGGCGTCTTTCTCGGATTAACACCGGCACTCATCTCGGCCCAGGTGCAGAAAACGAAGGAGTATCACGAGCAGTATGACACGAAGGATTATTCGAAACTGGTCCTGCAGAATAAATATGGGAATATTGATATACAAAACTGGGAGAATCCAAGCATCAAGATAGATGTCGTCATTGAAGTAAAACATTCCAGCCCTGAAAAAGCACAAAAGCTGCTTGACCAAATTAATGTTAAGTTTACTACCAACGGTAATTCGGTAAAGGCTGAAACAGTCTTTGATGACAGGTTCAGCAGGTCTAACAGCGGGCGGAATGGCAAAGAATTTGAGATTAATTATACGGTACAGATGCCCAAAGAAACAGACCTTGAGCTAAGAAATAAATACGGTCATGCATTTATAGATGAAGTCAGCGGTCATGCCCAGCTGGAGATCAAATATGGTAAACTGACAGTCAATAAGCTTTCCAGGGGCCAGCAGAAACCTTTGAATACGGTGAGTCTCGCATATGCAAGTGGAAGCAGTATAACTGAATGCAGCTGGCTCAAAGCCAATATTAAATACTCAAGCCTGGATATCGAAAAAGCCAAAGCTTTTGTGGGATATACCAGCTACATGAAACTCCGCATTGACGAAGCAAGTTCCGTAGTTATTGAAGGCAAATATGACAATTATGCTTTTGGTAAATTATCCAATCTTGTTGTCAATTCAAGTTACTCAGGGATAACGGCAGATGAATTAAGCAAGAAACTGGAGGCTGATACCAGGTATACCAATTGCAAGATAGAGTATATGCCACCGACTTTCGAATCTGTTAATGTTGAATCCAGTTACGGGGGGTACAAAATTGGCCTGGATAAGAATGCATCTTATGAGTTGGATGGTGAAGCATCTTATGCAAAGATCAGTTATCATGACAGCGGTGGCAAGGTCAGCCGGATCCAGGAAAATAATTCGATGAAGGTCTATGGCAGGGTAGGCACAAATGAAAACCCTTCAGCCTCTGTGAAGATCAAAACCAGGTATGCCAGCGTCAGGCTGGATTATTAAATCAGCCTGTAAAACTTAGCGCCCGCCACGCATATTCCTGAATCAGAAAGGGGATTTCCTGGCGGGCTTTTTTTGTCCATAATTATGCTGATTTTATTACCTTACGGAGCTAAAACCGGAATAATTATGAGAGATTCACTGATCACCCTTTTCCTTTTTTGCAGCTTTCAAATTGTAGGTGGCCAGGAAGCACCTGCTTACGCAATTGTTATTCACGGCGGTGCCGGTAACATCAGTCCCGAGTATATCACCACAGATGAAGCCGCTGCCATTTCTGCCAAATTGAGCCAAGTCCTGGAAAAGGGCATCTCCATACTTGATTCCGGCGGGACAAGCCTGGATGCTATTGAAGCAGTTATTCGTATTATGGAAGATTCACCCTTGTTCAATGCAGGAAAGGGAGCTGTTTTTACACACGAAGGAAAAAACGAACTGGGTGCTTCCATCATGGATGGAAAAACCTTAAATGCCGGAGCTGTGGCTGGTATCGGAGACATTAAAAATCCCATTTCAGCCGCCCGTATTGTTATGGAGGAATCCCCTCACGTACTGCTTTACGGTGCCGGGGCATCCCGCTTTGTGGCCAGCCATGGCGCAGAGGTTGTAGACAGCAATTATTTTTTCACTGAAAAGAGATGGAAACAACTCCAGCGGCAATTGAAAAAAAAAGAGGTGGAGAAATATGGTACGGTGGGATGCGTGGCCTTGGATAAACACGGCAACCTGGCTGCCGGAACTTCCACCGGGGGAATGACCAATAAACGGTTTGGCAGGATCGGGGACTCCCCCATCACAGGAGCAGGTAATTATGCCAATAACAACAGTTGTGCAGTCTCGGCCACCGGTCATGGGGAATTCCTTATCAGGTATACCGTGGCTCATGACATCTCTGCAATGATGCAATACGGCGATCTCCCCATACAGGAAGCAGCCCGGTCAGTCATTCATGAAAAGCTTAAGGATGCCGGGGGCACCGGAGGTGTAATTTGTGTTGATAAGCAGGGCAATATCGCCATGGAATTCAATACTACTGGTATGCTCAGGGCCTATGCCACCGCCAATGGAGAAAAAGTGCTTAAGGTGTTCGAGTAACGATGAACCATGGATTGAAGAGAATTTCCTTATTGTATGACAGGACATCCTCCCTGTCATGGATTTTAACCGTACATCCCGAAGCCCGGGCGATGGCCTGGCCGGCTGCTGTATCCCATTCACAGGTGCGCCCGAAACGGGGATAGATATCGGCTTTACCTTCGGCCATGAGACAGAACTTCAGGGAGCTTCCAATTGAAACAGAGCTAAGGCCGGTATGCTTTTTCCTTAATGCTTTAATAAACACAGCCGTCTCCTCATTAAGATGTGAGCGGCTGGCAACCACGGTATAAGGCCTGCGAGGAATATCAAGAGGTAATTTCTCGGCATGTTCCTCCATTTCTTCCAGTGTTTTAAATTTCCCATCCATTTTTGAATAATCCCTCATCCGGTATGCACCGGTCTTATCTGATGCAAAGTACATGATATCCAGGCAGGGAGCATAAATTACACCCATTACCGGCGTAAACGATTCAATCAGGGCGATGTTAACCGTAAATTCGTCCCTCCTGCGGATGAACTCCTTCGTGCCATCAAGAGGATCGATAAGCCAGAATATATTCCATTCATTCCTGACATGGTATGGCACCTCCTTCCCTTCTTCAGATAGCAATGGGATATCTGTAGACTCCAATCTTTCAGCGATAACCCGGTGGGCTGCGTGATCTGCTTCCGTAACAGGTGACAGATCCTTCTTCAGCTCGGTCTTAAATGATTTTTTAACATAGACTTTCATTATCGCCACCCCGGCTGCATAAGCGGTACGCACCGCTAATAAAAGGTGTTCTTGTACTCGCACCGTCATGAGAAATTATTAAACATAGATCAGTGAAAGAATGGTGATGGTTACAATCATGTACAGCAATGTCAGGGGAGCACCAACACGGAAAAAATCATGGAAAGAGTATCCACCCGGACCATATACCATGAGGTTGGTCTGGAATCCGACAGGTGTCATGAAATTGGCAGCAGAAGCATAAGCCGTGATCAATATAAACGGCATGGGATCCATGCTCAGGGTGACCGACGTGGTAAGGGCAATCGGAAAGATGATAGCAGCGGCGGCCTTGCTGGTGATGTATGCTGCCAGGATGGTCGTAATTAAATAGATCCCGGTCAGGATCCCGATCACCCCGAGTGGCTGAAAAAGCCTGATCACTCCGTCAGCCACCAGGTCAGCTGCTCCGGTTTTGATCATCGCTGTACCAAGGGCAAGCGACAGAACAATGATCAATCCAAGGTTATAATCGATGGCCCCGGGTAATTCCCTTGGATGCGTGATGCGCATGGCAAGAGATAATACCAGCAAAAGCAGGAGACTTATAAACAGTGGAAATAAATTAAATGCCGACAGCATGATGGCAAGTAGCAATCCACCAAGCAGGGTTGCAGCCTTATACCACTCCAACTTGACCATCTCGCTGACCTTTGAAATGAAATAGAAGTCTTTGGTGGCCACTGTCCTTGCGACAAAGTTTTCGCCGGTAAACAGCAATAGTACGTCGCCCGCCTTCAGGATGACCTCGGCTATTTTTCCCTTGATAAGCTCACCATTCCTGTGCACGGAGACAATAGCCGCGTCATATTTGCTCCTGAAATTGGCTTCCCTGACCGTCTTATTAACAATGGTAGAATTCTGGGATACTACGACCTCTACCATTTCTGTTCGTGATTTCTTACTCAGCATTCCAACTTCCGGTATATTCAGTCCGGAGCTGGATTTGATCATGTCTGCAATGGCCTCTGTTTCACCGGCAAAAATGAGGATATCACCCCTGTCAAGCAGAAAATCTGCTCCGAATACCGTGATCTTATAACCTCGTCTCCAGATCTCCACAATATAAAATCCCGGTTGATTACGTAATCCTGCCTCTTCGATGGTTTTACCGATAAGCGGGGATTTTTGCACTACTTTGGCTTCTATCAGATACTCCCTCCGGCCAAGTGAAAGCTGTTGCAGGGTATCTGGCTTAGTAGGCAGCAATCGATCCCCGAAAAACAGCAGGTACAGGTATCCCACTACGATCATTGGAAATCCTACTACGGCAAAGTCAAATATCCTTAATGGTTCCAGGTCAGGTATAATGGTTTGATCCACCACCAATCCGTTCACGATCAGGTTTGTGGATGTTCCTATAAGGGTAGCACATCCACCGAGAATGGCTGCATATGAGAGGGGCATGAGAAATTTTGAGGGAGAGATGTTATTCCTTTTGCACCATGAGTGTACATAGGGGATCATCACGGCCACCAGGGGTGTATTATTCAAAAAAGCAGAAAAGCCGGCGATCAGTAAGGTCATCCGGCTCAGGAACCCGCGATTGCTTCGGGCCGATTTAAACAGGCGGTCAAAGATCAGTTCCACGACAGCAGTTCTGCGAATCACATCGCCAAAGAGCAGCAGCAGAATGACAACGGCAATTTGTTCATTGCCAAAACCTTTTAGTATCTCCGCAGGGGTAAGGACGCCAAAAATGCCCAGCACGATCACGCCGACCAGAAAAGTAAATGCAGGTCCGAGGATCTCCCTGTACAGGGAAATGAGGATGAACACCAGAACAATAAAGACAAGTATCTGATCGAAACTCAGCATAATTTACATGCCGGTTAGCTGAACCTATAAAGTAAAGAAAATAAATGAACAGATAAAAATTTTAACTCTGGAGACGGCTCTTAAATGGCAGGAATGTCATAAAATCTGTGTGATGTACTATGTATGCCTCCACTGAACGCCTGATCTGGTCCCCTTCCCCGGCATGGGCTGCAATGATGTGGCAAACTTCGGGGGGGATGCCGCAGGATTCTGCAAGAGATACCCCTGAGAATGGATGGCGGAGGTATTTCCCATAGCTTCCCTGCACAATTTTTCCCTCTTTCTTCTCATATTCAAGGAGTTTCCCAACATCGGCCAGTATGGCTCCGGCGATCAGCACATCCATATTCACAGGAAGTTCCTTGCCAAAATGATCCTGTATTTGTTTTCCGCAGTCCCGCGCCATGTGAACCACACATTTCTTGTGTGCCATGAAAGAAACTTCGAGGTTTTCAACCAGCAAGGTAAAGGGGATCTGTTCAAGATCCTGAGCAGACAATACGCTCTTTGATAATGCCAGCTCCCATGTTCTTGCTGTATTTTCACGCAGGACGCTGTCTTTTATCCATTCAAGTTCAGGCCAGAGATCATATACTTCCTTCATAACTTTATTATTATAGTTAGCGCTTATATGCTGTATTGGATCAAATTTAAAGGGCAGCGATGATAGCTTCCGCCACTTCCCCGGTTGAAGCGGCTCCCTGATTGAGTACATCAGGACTTCCCGGCAATTTAAGCATATCATAGGTCCGGACCTCCCCATGGCTGACTATCCTTCCTATGGCTGACCTTATCCTGCCTGCAATATCATCTTCTCCTAAATGGTCAAGCATCATACATGCCGATTCAACCATCGCTATGGGATTTACAATAGAAGTGAGATAATCCGCATATTTCGGAGCAGAACCATGTGTGGGCTCGAAGACAGCTACCTCCTCCCCTATATTCGCACTGCACGCAAAACCCAGTCCACCGATCAACCCGGCAAATCCATCCGAAACAATATCCCCGAACATGTTCCCGGCAACAATGACCCCATAATTCTCCGGGTTCTTGGTAAGCCACATCATCTGTGCATCAATATTGGTATTCCATAGTTCAATTTCCGGAAAAGATGATTTTCGTATCTCCTTCGCCAGTCTGAACATAAGGCCAGAGGTCTCCCTGATGACATTTGGTTTTTCACACAGGGTTACAGATCTGTACTTATACTGCCTGGCATATTCAAAAGCAGCATTCAGTATCCGTTCCGTGGCTTTTCGTGTAAAGATCCTCGTAGACACCGATAATTCATCCTTGGGAACCCTTGAAAAGTTCTTCAGAAATTTCGGATGGCTAAGCAGGGCCTCATATACATTATCAGGTGGATCAGACCATTCAACCCCGCCATATAGTCCCTCGGTATTTTGCCTGAATATAACTACATCTATTTCAGGTTCCTCGATTGTATTGTCCGGTCCCTTTCGAATAAAATTCAAAGGATTTCCCCGGTAGGTCCGGCATGGACGGATACATACATCCAGGTTAAAATGTTGCCGCAATCCTACAATGGGACTGGAATAGATAAATCCCTTTCCATGAAGTGATGGATCCAACTCCTCGGCGGCTTCCTCTTTTGGTTTCGATGTAATGGCTCCGAAAAGTCCGATTTTATGCTCTGCCAGCAGATCAATGGTTCGGTCTGGCAATGGATTGCCCTCTGATCTCCAGAATTCCCAACCTATGTCACCGTTTACATAATCCGCAATAAATCCGGCAGCATCCAGAATTCGCAGGGTTTCTTCCAGTACAATCCGGCCTATACCATCACCCGGCATGATAACTATGGTCCTTTTACTCATTTCTTAAATCAGGTTAGCATATTTATAAGAAGCTTAAAAATAGGAGAAAAAAACAAGATCCATTTTGTCGGGGATGTGTTATTTATCACTTATTTTATAAAACATTTACCTGTCTACTTTATTCTCAATGAAATCACTATCAGAACTGGATGCTGCATCCATATGGAATTATTTTGAGGAAATTTGCCAGATACCCAGGCTTTCCAAAAACGAAGACCAGATCATAGAATACCTGCTGGCCTTTGCCCGTGAAAATAAGCTCGAAGCAAAGAAAGATGAAACGGGCAATGTATTGATCTCCAAACCTGCCAGTCCGGGTATGGAAAACAGGAAAACAGTAATCCTTCAAAGCCATATGGATATGGTGGGTGAAAAGGATCAGGGCCGGCAACATGATTTCGGCAAGGATCCTATTAAACCTGTATTGGATGGAGAATGGGTAAAAGCTGAAGGAACCACCCTCGGGGCTGATGATGGAATCGGCATGGCAGCACAGATGGTAATCCTGTCCGACCGGGACCTGGAGCATGGTCCGGTTGAATGTCTATTCACCGTGGATGAGGAGTCGGGTATGACCGGTGCACAAAATCTTGAACCAGGTTTCATGAATGGAGAGATCCTGATCAACCTCGATTCTGAGGATGAAGGGGAATTGTTTATTGGTTGTGCAGGTGGCATTGATACCATTGGCCATTTTAAATTCAAGACAAAAAAACCTGCCAATGAGTCAATTGCCTTTAAAATGTTTGTAGCCGGACTAAAGGGCGGGCATTCAGGCGATGAAATACATAAAAGTCCGGGGAATGCCATCAAGATCCTGAACCGCTTTCTATGGAATGCCAGCAGGGAATATGGGCTTGCCCTGTCATTGTTTGACGGGGGAAATCTCAGGAATGCCATTCCCAGGGAAGCTTATGCTCTATTTACCATTCCATCCGGATTGTTGAATGATTTTGAAGACTTTTATCACGAATTCGTAAATACCCTGACACTCGAGTTAAATGAATTTGAGCCGGAATTGAGCTTCGAACTCCTTAAAACCGAACTGCCGGAAACTATCCTGACCCGGAAAAAACAATTGCGGTTATTACAATCCCTGTACGCATGCCCCCACGGTGTGATTACCTGGAGTCCCACCCTGAAGGACCTCGTGGAAACATCTACTAACCTGGCATCCATTAAATTCCCGGCTCAACACCAGGCAATCGTTACCACCAGCCAGAGAAGTTCGGTTGACTCAGCCAAGAAAAACATTGCCGATCAGGTTGCCAGCAGCCTTGCCCTGGGAGGAGCAGTCGTTGAACATAGTGACGGTTATCCCGGATGGACCCCAAATCCAGCATCCGATGTCCTGAATATTACAAGCAGGGTTTATGCTGAGCTCTTTGGCCAGGAAGCCATCGTGAGAGCTATACACGCGGGACTTGAATGCGGGCTGATACTCGAAAAATATCCAGACCTTGACATGCTGTCTTTTGGTCCAACAATAAAAGGTGCCCATACACCTTCCGAAAGGATCAATATCCAAACCACCGAGAAGTTCTGGAAATTATTGCTTGAGGTACTCAGGAGAATACCAGTGAAAAATTGACGTGATCACCAGTCATCCTCAACGAATTCTGATTTATTGACTCCGCAAACAGGGCATTCCCAGTCTTCAGGGATGTCGTTGAAATCAGTGCCAGGATTTATTCCACCATCCGGATCCCCTTCCACCGGATCATATACAAATCCGCATACAGTACAGCGGTATTTTTTCATTCAATAAATTTTGCCGTAATTATACTCATTAATTTATTGATAATGCCGGAAGACCACCAATTATTACGGAAATCATTTATCTTTACATGCAATGGCTGAAAAGTTGAAAAATATCCTGGAGACAATACAACTTTTTGATAAAATCTCACTCGAGGACATGGATGCTGTGAGGATGATGAATCGCATAGATACGAAGTATGTATTTCAATCAGCCAAATTGAAAGACCTTCTGAACAATTCCAAAGAACAATACCAGGTGCTGCAGATTGGGGAAAACCGGACTTTCCAGTATAATTCCCTGTATTTTGACACCGAAGATCTGGACCTGTACCTTGCTCACCACAATGGTAAAAGGCCCAGGTTCAAGATAAGATTCAGGGAATACATGGAAACGGGTGCAGTGTACCTCGAAGTCAAGAAAAAAACCAACAAGGAACGGACCAGAAAATCAAGGATTCTGGCAGAGAAAACAGAAATGGAATTATCCGAAAATTCCAGGCTATATATTGAACAGCAATCACCGCTTCAGGCATCCGCGCTGAAGCCGGCATTGTGGACCATCTTCCACCGGATTACACTGGTTGGAAAAAACAGTCCCGAGCGTATTACCATTGATTATGACCTGTCGTTCCAGCATGGGGAAAAAGAGAAAACCCTGCCATCTCTTGCCATTTGTGAAGTCAAGCGTGACAGCATCGCAGGTACATCTGAAATCATGAAAATACTGAAGGATCTTGGAATTTTTCCGGGTAGAAGCAGCAAGTACTGTCTGGGTACAGTGCTCTTGAAAGACCAGGTCAAATACAACCGCTTTAAAAGCAACATTCTGAAAATAAACCGACTGGAAAATGATAACAGATCTTATCCTGCTGCAGGCTGACCAGAACCAGCTACTTGGAACGTATTTCTTTGAAATGGAGTCGTTTCTGTCCCTTATTATCCGCTTTACCTTTAATTTACTGGTCGTTGGTATCATCGTCAGGGGTTTATATTATACCATTACCAGGAAAAAAAATTACCTGTTTTCTTTCATGCTCATTGGTGTGGTGGTCTTCCTTGTTTGTTACCTGCTTGAAAGCCTGGGAATAGGCGTGGGGTTCGCCCTGGGACTTTTTGCCATATTCAGCATCATCCGGTACCGTACCAATCCCATTCCGATCAAGGAAATGACCTACCTGTTCGTTGTTATCGGTGTATCGGTTGTAAATGGCCTCTCAACAGGAGATGTTACATACTTTGAATTGGTTTTTACCAACATCATTGTCATCCTGATCGTTTACGTCCTCGAGAAGGTCTGGCTGATGAAAAACGAAGTAAAAAAGGTGATTAATTACGAAAAAATTGAACTGATACACCCTGATAAAAGAATCGAACTGATCGAAGATCTTACAAAAAGAACCGGATTGCCCATCAGCCGCATTGAAATTGGCAGAATTAACTTTTTACGCGACACGGTAAGATTGATTATATACTATCAGGAAGACCGCAACAACAATGTAGGGGACGTTGAGGTAGGGAGTTTTGATGACAGCAGGACAGAATAGTCCGCAGATCATTTCACCTGCCAGACGGCATCCAACAGGGTTCCGTCAACCCATTTCACCACCGCTACGATGTTTTCAGTAAATTCCGGTTTGTCCGATATCCCGCATATTTGCTCAGCCTCCTCTTTTAAATCCTCAATACTGCGGATGGGCAGATCTGAACCTTTCACTTTTTCCAGCAGATCTTTCCTCAGTGGATTAATGGCTATGCCCCGCTCGGTAACGACAACATCAATCAATGCTCCGGGACCGCAAAGGGTGGTAACTTCGTCGCAGATCACCGGGATCCTGTCCCTGAACAAAGGTACCGGCAGGATTACCGTTTTACTGAAAAGACAATTCTGCCAGCCACCGATCCCGTGAAGTAATACACCATCCGAATGGGTGACCACATTGGCATTGAAGCCGGTATCTATCTCAGTGGCTCCCAGGATCACCACATCCACCATCCCTGCAAAATTCCCCTTGCCATGGTAATTGTAACTGGTAAATGGACTTGTCCACACATGATGAGGATTTTCCCTCATGGAGCGTACGCCTTCCAGGTCAAATGTCTGCCCGTCAAGAATGTAATCAACAAGCCCTTCTTCAAGCATCGAAACCAGATAGCGGTTACTGCCTCCGCGTGCAAACCGCGCCTTTATCCCCTTTTCCTGCATGATCTTTTTGAAGTACTCTCCTACTGCCAGGGAGGTCCCCCCTGCCCCGCTCTGGAAGGAAAATCCATCCCTGATAATGCCTGTTACCTCGCAGAATCTGGCCGTCAGGTCAGCCAGGAAGAGCCTGTCTGGACTCCTGGTGATCCGGGTTGTCCCGGAAATGATCTTCTCGGGATCACCAATCTTCTCCATTTCTACAGTATAATCCACATGGTTCCCCTGGATCTGCCAGGGGAT
>DAOWJB010000195.1 GCA_030640625.1 Bacteroides sp. | reverse complement strand
AGCATAACAGGGTAGGCAATATCGTCCTTTAAATAAGTTTCCGTGAGATTCGGGAATTCTGCCCGGATCGAATCCAGGTCAGGGTAAATAATAATGGATGCCAGGGCTACAATGATCCAGGGCCAGGGACGCAGGGCATAATGAGCGAAGTTAAACAGCAAGGTAGCGCCAATGGCATTCTTCTCATTTTTAGCCGATAACATTCGCTGGGCAATATAACCTCCACCGCCAGGTTCGGCACCCGGGTACCATACGGCCCACCATTGAACCGCAATGGGAATGATCAGCAGGGGTATGTATACGGAAGGATTGCTCAGATCAGGAAGGAATGCGGCTTTGCTGCCCAGCTGTTCAAGCATTCCATGCAGTCCACCGATTTCCTGCACTTCCGGCTGCCTGATGGCCACGACAGCAGCCAGCACCGCTCCGAACATGGCAATGGAATATTGAAAGAAATCTGCCCATACCACACCTCTGAGTCCCCCAAGTCCTGCATATAGCACTACGATTGCAGAGGCTGATACAACAGTAATCCAGGGTTTAATGCCAAACATCACATCACCGATCTTAATGGCTGCCAGGGTTACGGTACCCATGATCAGTGTATTGAAAAATACACCCAGGTAAATTGCCCTGAATCCACGCAGGAATGAAGCAATTTTCCCCCTGTACCTGATCTCATAAAATTCAAGGTCGGTCATTACGTTGGACCTTCGCCAGAGCCGGGCGTAGATAAATACGGTCACCATCCCGGTAATTAGGAAAGCCCACCAGGCCCAGTTTTTACCTACCCCGTCTTCACGGACAAAGCCTGTAACCAGGTTGGGAGTATCGGCTGAGAACGTACAGGCCACCATGGAAATACCCAGCAGCCACCAGGGCATTCCCCGTCCGCCTAAAAAGAATTCTGATGTGTTTTTTCCTGCCTTTTTTGAGGCTATGTATCCAATCAGCAGGACAATACTGAAGAATACGGCGAGAATAATAAAATCAATTCTAACTAATTTCATGAAAGTTTCAGTATGGGTTGTTTGAATTCAGGATGAAATTAAACAAATATCTGGCAAATTTAACAATTTGCAATATCCCGGCATTAATTACCTGATTTAATTTCTTCGAGAATTTGCCAGGCCATCATTTGCATTCGGGGGATATGGAAAGGTCCTTTCCATAAATTACCTTTCAGGGGAACCGATATTCTTCCATCCCTGTGCAGGTATCCATACCATTCACCATACTCGGGATCCGGAAAGTATTTATAGACCCAGTCATGGATCATCTTATGCCATGTCGCATATTTTGGATCGCCGGTCAATTGGTAAGCCAGAAGGGTGGCAATGATGGTTTCGTTCTGTGGCCACCAGAATTTCATGTCATGCCAGTATTCCTGCACCGGCAGTCCTTTGACATCCCTGAAATAAAGGATCCCGCCATATTCCTTGTCCCATCCGATCTCCCACATCCAGTCCAGTATGGTGGCACCAATGTTGACCAGTTCAGGGTCATTGCCCCGCTGTTTGGCTTCATTTAATATAAACCATGCGGATTCTATGGAATGCCCAGGGCATAACATTCTCCCGTCAAAGTGATCATGGAACCGGCCATCAGTTCCGACATTCTCGAGTACGGCATTGAACTCTGGCCTCATGAAATCAGCATGGATCTCGGCTATGGAATGACTGATATATTCCGTATATCCCTCATCTTCCAAATTTTTCCTGAGTTCCTGGGCTGTCACGATGGATACCATTGGATTGACCATGCCTTTCATGGGCCTGGTATCTGTAAATTTCGGAGCACTCAATGAGGGATCATTAAAATGCCGGATGATCAGATCAAACAATTCCCGGGCCTTATCCGCATATTTCTTTTCTCCTGTTGCCTTATAAACCGCAGCAAATGCAATGGCACCAAAAGTCTCGGTATACACATACCTGCGCTTCCGGATAGGTTTCCCATCCCGGGTCAGGTGAAAAAACATACGTCCGTCATCATCAAATCCATGTTTACTGATGAAGTCTATGCCATGCAATGCAAGGTCCAGCCATTCTTTTTTTTGTTCTACCTGGTTATACAATGTTGCGAGCATCCAGGTGAACCTGCAGGTCTGCCACATGCCCTTGTCCGTGTCGAGCCTGGTACCATCCCGGTCAACGGAGAACATAAATCCACCATGTTCGGTATCGATACTATGCCTGATCCAGAACGGGATCGTGTCATTCATTAAACCATCCCTGTAGATCTTGATATATTCATCTATCGAACCTGGTTTCATTATTATTGTATTTAAGTTAATTGTCCGGTTTTCATATGTTGCTACCGCCGCTTGAAGTCATAACACTGCAGGATCGGATCATTGATCCAGTGTTTTATATGTCAATCCTGTAATATCCTTCTCTTCCCTGGGAGTGAACCGGCTTACTATATAGGCTATCAGGACACTGATCGTGATTCCCAAAAAGCCGTACAGCAGGAAGGAAACAGAACTGTAAAGTTTAATAATAATTAAAATAACGAAGCTCAGGACAAAACCTATAATTGCTCCGGCAGAATTGATTCTCGGGAAGAATATGGCCATGACAAATACTCCTCCCAAACCACCAACAAGCAGTCCCAGTATAACATTGAAATAATCAAAAAGCGAAAGGATATTCCAGGTGGCCATCAGTAGGGCCAGCAAAATACCCAATCCTCCTGACACTATCCCCGAGATCCTGGCTACCCAAAGTCGACGGGAATCAGGAGATGCTGGCCAGAGGTGATTATAAATATCGGTTGTAAATGCAGTGGAGATAGAATTCACATTGGATGAAACCGTAGACATAGTAGCAGCGAAAATTGCCGCTATCATAAGTCCCGCTATCCCGATAGGCATACGTGTCATGATAAAATGGGGGAAAATCGAATCGGGATTTCCCATTGCCATATTCAGCTCCTGAGGCTGTGCCTTATAGAGGACAAAAAGTGTTGTCCCGATAAAATAGAAGACTATCGAGATCAGAATACTCATCGTGCCGTTGAACCATAATCCCTTCGCAGCTTCTTTCTGGTTTTTTGTAGTAAGATATCGCTGGATCACGGCCTGGTCACTGCTGTATGAAATCAGATTATTGGCCAGTCCGCCAAGCAGGACTACCCAGAATGTGGCCCTTGACAGATCAAAAATAAAATCGAACATTTTCATTTTTTCATGTTCAATAGTTATCTCAATAACCCTGTTCAGACCACCCTCGGTACCGGAAATCATGAATATTACTGCCAGAATTGCACCTGCTAATAATACAAAACCCTGGATCACATCTCCCCATATCACTGCTTCCACACCTCCCATTGTACAGTAGGCTATGGTAATAACACCCATAAGGATAATGCACAAGTAGATATCGATCCCAGTAACCGTCGTTAAGGCCAGTGAGGGCAGGAAAAGAACGAGGGCCATTCGGGCAACCATAAATACCTGGAACAGGCTGCTGGAAAGGAAACGAGTGGCATAATTAAACCTTTTTTCAAGATATTCATAAGCCGTGGTCACATTGAGTTTTCTGAAGAAAGGAAGATAGTACCTGACCACGGGCCATACCATAATAAAAATCGTCAATGCCATAATGAAATACTTCCAGTCCGTGGCATAGGTCTTTGCCGGGATGGCCATGTAGGTCACTGCGCTGAGCATGGTGGCGAATATACTCATCCCGGCTGCCCACCAGGGAATCTTTTGTCCCCCTTTAAAAAAAGTATCGGTCCCTTCTTCCCGTTTCATAAAATAATAACCAATAAAAATCATCATAAGAAGGTATAATACGACCACCGACCAGTTGATCCAGCCAAATTTCGGAATGTAACGAGATTGTCCGTAATATATTTCGGGTGATCTGACTCCCGGCTTGATTTCCCCGTTCACCACCACGAACCCATCGTCCCACTTAACCATGGGAGCTCCAGCGGGACCAGGATAAGGGTAGTCTTGTATCTTAATCCAGGTTTTAGTAATGGTATGATAGGCCAGTACCTCCCTGTTAAACTTAAATTCTTCCGGCTCCATGACGAAGTAGTCATGCTTTTCCCGCAAAAGTTTCGAGAGCCTGGCCGTATCATTGTCGGCCATGGCGAGCTTAATATTGCGCTCGCGTTTCCAGGCATTAAATAAAATCCCCCGATTCACTCCACCGGTAAAAAGTATATGCTGGGTACCCATGGCTATACCGGATCCGCCATGCAGAGACAGGGCTTGCTGTCCATTTGGGATAATATCGGGTAATTTTGTCCAGGTTTCGGTTTTGGGATTGTATTCAAGTCCATCCGTTAAGATATATGGCTCTTCCACATCTTCAGGATAGGAGGATCCGCTAAAAAGGTATAAATGTTTTTCCTCAGCCGCATTCTGACCTACGGCTATGGCCTGCAAACGAGGGGGACCTGGAAAATTTTCGAGTATTTCCCACTGAAAATTATGATTTCCCCACTTTGAAAGGTCCAGACATAAAAAGGAGTTTGCCAGTTGGTCATCGGTATATCCTCCTGCCAGGTATATTTTCTCATCGACAAGGGTGCCGGCCATTCTGCTCATGGAAAAGGGCAAAGATGGAAGGCTCTCTGTCTTGATCTGTTTGGAAACCGGGTCCCATTTCATAAGAAAGACCGTAGAGAATGATTCGGTATTATTGTTGCCTCCAATACATATAACACCCTCCGGAACGGTTACGGAAATACCATAGGCAGCCTGGTAGGGTATTTTAAATCCCGTATGCCAGGTATATTCACCTTCCGCATTATGTTCCAGTGCGTAGGCATTATCATAGTATGCTTTTTTACCTCCTTCCCATACATTCTTATCCGGAAAATTGCATCCGCCGGCTACCAGCAAAACATTTTCTGATACCCCTGCAAAAGGGGCAGCCAATCCCGGCTGGACATCCTGACCAGAAGCAGGAGGGAGGGCAGGAAGCTGTTGCCATTCCAGCTCATTGGAAAATTTAACTTTTCCAAATGCAGGGATGAAAATTACCTGGCTTATAAGAAGTACAGTAATAATCGGGAAAAAATGATTGAGCTTTTTCTGCGGGTTTGAGAATAATGATTCAAATGGTATGAGAATGTGAGATTTGATCATTTGACATCTTATTTATTGCAAAATCCAAAGAAGCCTATATCTTCAAGTTCTGATCTCAGTGTTTGCTCCTCCTCATCGCTGATTTTCTGAATAGGCAGTCTGTTGGGGCCGCAATCAAGTCCGAGGAACTTCATGATCCGTTTCCCGGCAATAACATTTCCCCTGTAACGGATAAGTATGTTAATGAATGCCTGTGACTTGGACTGAAGCTTCCTGGCTGTCTCCAGATCGCCCTTCAGGAATGCCTCCTTCATGTCAATATATATTCCCATTACATGATTGTATGATCCGCCTATACCTCCCGTCGCACCCAGGGCAAGTCCGGCAACAAGCAGGGTTTCATCGCGGCCATGCAACATGTCATAATGCCCGTTTTTTACAAGCATGCACTGGTTAAATTCATAAAGATTTTCATGTGTGTATTTAATCCCTGCCAGGTTGGGTATCCGATCATAAGCTTGCTTCAGGAATTCAACCATGGAGAGATAAACTCCGGTATATCCCGGCATATGATAAAAATAGAAAGGAAGTTCCGGAGAAGCTGAAGCAAGAGTTTCACAATAATCTATTAATTCCTTCACCCTGGAAGGTTTGAAGAATACCGGGGCTATGGTGCCCACGCCCCATGCTCCGATTTCTGAAGCATGTTTAGCCAGTTCCCTGCTCTCATTGACTCCTGGTCCACCGACATGGATTATGTTTTTGAAATCATCCGGACTCGCTTCCACCCATTTTTCAGCCACTTTCTTTCTTTCCTCTGCGGAGAGTAAAATCCTTCACCGGATGTGCCACATATGAAAGCACCGTTAACCCCATTGCGAACATAATAGTCTGCGTAATCCGGGATTTTGTCCAGGTTTACAGATCCGTCATTTTGCATTGGTGTGAACGGGGCGGAGATGAATCCATTGATCTTTTCCATGCGTATATCAGCAATAATAGTACGTAATACAAATATGCATTATTCTCCCAGATACTTCCTCAGAATTCTGCCAGATTTTCACTGGCAATATGCCTGGTTTCACCTTTATCAGCAATAAGATCATAAAGCTGGATAGTGCCCCCATTGTCCATACTTATGATCTTGTATTGTTCCTCCTTTACTGTTTCGTGTTTTTGCAACCGGGATGGCAAAGGGGAGATGAATACAATCTGATCCTTTCTGTCCACATTTATTCCTAAGACAAGCACAAGATTTTCGCCATCCGGAAAGGGCTGGTTATCATCACTGTTTTTGTACTTGACAGTAGTGATAGGATAGAAATCTCATGTAGAAGCAGAATCACAAAATCAAATATCAGTTTGGGCAGCTTACTTAATGGCTTTGGTAAATTCATCGATTTCTTCAAGTT
>DAOWJB010000294.1 GCA_030640625.1 Bacteroides sp. | reverse complement strand
CGCATTGGCGGTCGGCAGCAGGAACCTGCAGGAAACCGCGAGGAAGTACTGCCCGTGGCTTGTTAAAGCCAATGGAATCCCTTTCGTTCACGGAAGGGAGGATGTCAAGGCACGAACAGCAAGATCTGTGTCACCAAAAGTAGTGATTAGTATAACAATTGCATTTCTATCAGATTTCAGAATCCGTTTTAACCAGTAAAAGCCTTCTTCCCCGTCCCGCTTTCCCCTTTGAAAATTCATATCCAGCAATATCACATCATAGCTTTCCTTCCGAATCTTCTGGATCACATTTTCGGGTACCTGTTCGATCTCTACCTGGGAATAATATCGTTTTAGTAATACCAGCGCCGATTTCAAAACATCATAATCATCATCAATAATAAGTATCCTCGAATGCTGTTTCTCCATACCTTTTAGCATTTGGGTGTGCACAATATATGAAAACCGTAACGAAATCACACATAGACAGACTGTAACGAAAACGCACATATTGTCAGCCTAATTGACAACAAATATGGTTCTTGTAGGCTGTATAATAGTTATTTATAAATATTGGCATTGGCTTTGGATTAATGTTTAGTACTAAACTGTGCTCTGGAATTATATAAAATATACGCTTAGACAATTTAAGCGGGACAGCTTTCATTCATTGATAACCCTGCTTGGTCTAACAATTGGACTTACCTGTGGGATAGTCATCTTATTATTTGTGACAAATGAGTTGAGTTATGAAGCATATCATGAAAAGGCAGACCGGATCTACAGGGTGAGCCAGAACTTTGTAACCTCGGGGAAACCGAAAAAATTCGCATGGACCTCACCCTCATTGGGACCGAAATTATACCAAGAATACCCCCAGATTGAGACATTTGTACGTCTTAAAAATATCGGCAGGGTATTGTTCCAGTTCGAGGATAAAACCTTCTATGAGAATTATATCGCCTTTGCCGACACCAATTTCTTTGAAGTATTCACGCATAAATTTATCTATGGAGACCCCGTCACTTGTCTGCAAAAACCCGAAAATATCGTTCTCACCGAAGACCTGGCTCGTAAATATTTTGGAGATGAGGATCCTGTCGGGAAAACACTGCGACTTGAAAATCTTTATCCTGCTACTGTAAGTGCAGTCATAGAGAATCTTCCTGCCAACACCCATTTTTATCATACTGCCTATATTTCATATCTTGCATGGGATCAGACCTCTCCCCTGCCTTCTATGGATTGGTCCCTGTTCGAAATTAATGATCACACTTTCCTGCTCTTTCGCAAAGATTTTAACAGGGAGATTTTTTATGAGAAATGGCCAGCGTTTTATGAAAAGTATGTTGAAGAAGATGCCCGGAATTACGGCCAGGTGTATGAGCCAATCTTTGAACGTCTGGAGGATATACATTATCAATCTGATCTTCCTACCGATTATCATCTGGGTAATAAAACCTTTTTTATTACGATCCTGAGCATCGGCATATTCCTGCTGGTATTGGCTGGTATAAACTATACCAATATGGCAACCGCAAGATCCATTCAAAGATTAAGGGATATCAGCATCCACAAAGTCCTGGGCGCAGGTGTGGGATCCCTTGTAGTAAAAATCCTGTCCGAGTCTCTATTAATGACATTCATATCCCTGATTCTCGCATTTGGAATTGTTGAATACTTGCTGGAATTCACCGGCTTTATGGACTTGTTAGGTATACGCCCGGATCAAAATATTATTAAGAATGGACCGGTCCTGATTGGAGGTTGCAGTATGGCAGTTTTTGTAGGGGTAATATCCGGATTGTATCCTGCCATATCGCTTTCCAGTATTTCTGCCATGAAGGGTCTTCATGGACTTCATGACTTTGCATCTTCCTCAAACCGCTATATCCGGCAAATATTGGTGGTTTTTCAATTGGTCATGGCAATAGTTGTGGTTACCTTCACAATACTGATGAAAAGCCAGATCAATTACCTGGAAAACAAGGACCTGGGATTTAATAAGGAAAATGTAATCCTCCTTCCATGCAGAGATTCGATTACCAAGGCCAGTATTGCAGTAATGCAGGAGGAACTGTTGACCATGCCGCAGGTTGTATCTGTAAGCAGCGGCCTCTCTTATCCAGGTTACCCTTCGGGCGGATTGTATACATTTGAAGGAGATAGTGGTATGGAGGAGCACAACCTGTCTGTGCTGTTTATAGATTATGATTATATCAGTACACTTGGAATAACATTGACGGCCGGAAGGGATTTCAGTAAAGACTATGCATCTGAGCTGGAAAATTCCATCATTATTAATAACGCTCTTGCCAGGTATATGGGTTGGAATGAACCAATTGGTAAATCGATAAATCAGGGTTCAAATTTTAAAGCCAGGGTAATCGGAGTGGTTGAAGATTTCAATTTCCGCTCCTTGCACAATCCCATCGAGCCATTGATGATACGTCTTCAGGACAGACCCGGATATAATCTTATTGTTAAAACCAATGGACATGAAACAGGCAAAGTATTGACGTACCTGGAAGGCAGGATGAAAGAGCTGGTTCCCTTCAGGCCTTTTGAATACGATTTTCTGGATGATAGCTTCAAAAGACAGTATAAGCGGGATGAAAGGCAACTGGATTTGATCAGCCTGTTCTCCAGCCTGTGCATTTTCATTGCCTGTCTTGGTCTGTTTACCCTGGTATCATATATGGCAGAAAGAAAAACAAAGGAAATCGGAATAAGAAAGGTGAATGGGGCCAGTACCTCCCAGGTGATTTCATTATTTTTTAAACAGTTCCTGCTGCTTACCCTACTGGCAATTATTATATCTACTCCAATCATTATTCTGATTTTCAAATTCTGGCTTAGGGAATTTGCCTATCAGACAGATCTTCGCCCGATGATATTCATCCTGACGTTCTTTGGAGTAATACTAATTACAATTCTGACAGTTCTGCATCATTCCATTAAAGCTTCCAGATCCAATCCTGTTAATTCTTTAAAATATGAATAATACCCTCAAAACCTCCTTCAGGTACCTTATCAGAAATAAGGGATTGACCATTATTAATATCCTGGGACTGGCAATTGGGATTTGCGTTTTTATCCTGATCATGCATTATGTCAGTAATGAGTTGAGTTATGATAGGTTCATCAGCAAACAGGAAACCGTAGGCAGGATGGAGTTTTTGTTTTCTGATAAGTCGCAGTCTGCGTGGACCACCTCGTCCATGGGCTATGATGTAAGGGAGGCCATCCCTGAAATCACCGCATTCGTCAGGTTTAAATTCTGGGATGAGATGTTTGTAGAATACGATGAGATAAAATACCCTGTCCCATCGGTGGCTTTCGCCGATAGCAATGTGTTCGATTTTTTTGACCTGGAATTGCTGCAGGGAGATCCGGAATCTGCCCTGAAAGAACCTTTTACAGCGATACTTACAAAGAGCATCGCTGAAAAGATCTTCAACGAGGAAGAACCTGTTGGCAAAATATTAAAAACATCAAACGGAAGATATATTACGATTACGGGGATCATAAAGGATCCCCCAAATTTTCATCTCCAGTTTGATATGATATTGTCTTTTGTCACACTCGGGGCCCTTTACGGGGAGGAACATTTGTATACCTACAAAACTTTCCAGTATAACACCTATTTTGAAACCATTGATAAGGCCAATATTGATACCGTCAATCAAAAACTTACAGCCTTCTTCTACCAGAAATATGAAGAATTGGATGGAGAGCCTGTCTCGGAGGAGGATGCATTCAAAGTACAATTCCGTCCGGTGAAGGAAGTATATTTCGCCAGGGATGTAAGGGATATCGGAACAAAACACGGCAATAAACAATTTGTTTATATTTTCATAATCATTGCTGTTTTTATCATCCTTATCGCCTGTATCAACTTTATCAATCTCTCCACTGCCCGGGCCTCAGGCAGGGCCCTGGAAGTGGGCATTAAAAAGGTCGTGGGTTCTGACCGGAAAAAACTGATCTTCCAGTTTCTTTCCGAATCGGTTTTAATCAGTTTTACAGCCACTTTGATCGGTTTATTGCTGGTAGAAGCAGTCTTTCCTGAATTCGAGAACATCGTAGGTGTTGACCTCAGGATTGCCTACCTGGAAAATCCGGCCAACCTGCTGATCATACTATCGGGCATCATTGTAATTGGGGTGATTGCAGGGATATATCCTGCTTTTTATCTGACAGCCTTCCAGCCGGTTAATGTGTTAAAGGGAGAAGTAACAAGAGGAAAATCTGCCAGCGGAATGCGTAAGATCCTGATAATTTTCCAGTTTACTATATCAATTGTTTTAATTATCGGCACTACGATCGTTTACAAACAATTGAATTACCTGGGAAACAAAAACCTCGGTTTTAAAAAAGAGTTCATTGTGACCGTGCCATTAAACAATGAGATTAAACAGAAAATGGAAATATTTAAGGAAAATCTCCTTGCTTATCCACAGGTTGAAAAAGTTTCATACTCTTATACAACACCCGGTGCAGGTGACAATTATGAGGGTTTTTCATTGGATGGGGTCCATGTGAGCACGGTAGTTTATACCATCGATCCGGATTACCTCGACCTGACAGGAATTGAATTACTTGAGGGGCGGAATTTTTCCTGGGACCTGGAAACAGACAAACTCAATACCTGCCTGATCAATGAAACGCTGGCCAAGGAACTGGACATGGACAGCCTGGTTGGTAAATGGTTTGATCATCCTGAATGGTATATTACAGCATTTCCTGTAAAGAAGTTTGAGATTATTGGTATCATGAAGGATTTTCATTATAAATCCCTGAGACAGCCTATTGGTAATCTTATGTTTGGCTGGGGAGCCAACTGGATCAATTTTGCCAATGTGCGGATATCCCCTGATAATATAGGGGACGCCCTGAAAAATATTGAACAGGAATGGAAGAGCTTTTCGCCGCAATATCCTTTCAACTATTCCTTTATGGATGAAAATTTTGACAGGATGTACAAATCGGATCAGAAGCTGGGAAAAATATTCAGGTATTTTGCAGCCCTGGCCATTTTTATAGCCATCCTTGGATTATTCGGACTGGCAGCCTTTATTGCGGAAAAAAGAACCAAGGAAATTGGCATCCGGAAAGCCATGGGAGCCACTATATCAGGTGTTTCCATCTTATTGGTTAAAGAATTCACCTGGTTGATCCTGGTCTCAAGCGCTATAGCATGGGTACTCGCCTGGTTCTGGGCAAAAAGCTGGTTGCAGGAATTTGCCTACCGGATGGATCTGACGATCTGGATATTTATCATTTCTACGCTGCTTGCCCTGATTATCGCATGGATAACCGTCATTAGCCAAACCATTAAAGCAGCCAATACCAATCCGGCCGATTCTTTGAGATATGAATGATGTTTTTGTTTAAATTTGATTACAGAAACAAACATCATTTTTCCCTGTTACAGATCTAAAATTACCTGATATGAAAACCTCAATGATTTTTCTTTTCCTGTTTTTAATCCCGTGTTTTTCCTTTTCCCAATCAGAAGTTCCTGTAGAGGAATGGACGGGGAAAACCATTTTGCTGATTGGCGCTCATCCCGACGATGATGCTTATTCCCTTGGAACCCTTGGCATGTTGCAGGCCAATGGGAATGAAGTGTATATTGCCATACTGACAACTGGAAATGTAGGCACTCAAGATCCTGACCTTTCAATGGTTGATCTGGCAAACATCCGTAAAAAAGAAGAACAGGCTGCATTGGCTGCGATGGGTATTCCCGTGGATCATTATACCAATTTCGGTTATGATGACGGATTGCTTGAATATGAAAACAAAAAGGAGGTGGTCGCTAAACTGGTCCGCCTCATTCGGCAGGTCCGTCCGGATGTCCTGTTCGCCTTTGATCCCGGTAAGGGAGCACAAAGATGGCATAAGGCCGATCACAGGTCAGCTTCCTACCTGGCTGCAGATGCCGCCCGGGCAGCTATGTGGCCATTGCTTTTCCAGGGACAGATCACCATGGAGGGATTGGAGGCCCATATCATTGAGGAATATCTTTTATTCGATTCTGCAGAAGATGATATAGACACCTGGGTGGATATATCAGCATTCACAGAGAAGAAGATCACAGCCATGTCACAATATGTAAGCCAGTGGAGCTCGGGTTGGTACAAGTATAAAGGGCCTGACCTTTCCGAAGAAGAGGCCAAGGAAGTTCGGGATCGTGTAAGCAAGAGGATCCGCTATCGCGATGGCAAAGCAGTGGAAGGATTTCGGTATTATAAAGGATTACCTGATAATATCGGGAGATAAGCACGAACAACTAAAATTAATGGATATATCATGAAAGAACCTAATCAAACAACACGAAGAAAATTTATTGGCAATGCTGCAGCTCTTGGTGCTCTGGGCATGGCCGGATTCAGCCAGATCCTTCAATCCTGTAAGTCAGGCGTAAAGCCTTCCGATCTGGGACTCACTCCTCTACTGGACCAGGCACCTGATGGTGAACCTTTGCGTGCCGGCGTGATTGGATGCGGAGGAAGGGGAACCGGTGCAGCCATTAACTTTTTGAATGCAGGCAATGATCTGAGCATCATTGCAGTAGCAGATCTGTTCCAGGACCGCATAGACCAGTTCAGGGAAACAATAAAAAAGGAAAAAGATGTTGAGATCGATGACGCTAACTGCTTTACCGGTTTTGATGCCTATAAACGTTTGCTGGAGACAGATGTGAACTACATAATTGAGGCTACACCTCCTTATTTTCGACCTGAACATTTCCAGGCGGCCGTGGAGGCCCGAAAGCATGTTTTTATGGAGAAACCTGTTGCCGTAGATCCGGTCGGTGCCCGTCAAGTGATGTCCACATCCAAGCAGGCAGAGGCCGCCGGCTTATGTGTGGTGACTGGCACACATCTCAGACATGCCTGGGATTATACTGAAGTATACAAACGGGTGAGAACGGGGGCCATCGGTGATATCGTGGCAGCAAATGTATATTTTAACATGGCCAAGCTATGGCACCGTTACCCACAACCGGGGTGGACTGAGATGGAAGCCATGATCCGCGACTGGGTGAACTGGACCTGGCTCTCGGGAGACCATATAGTCGAGCAGCATATCCACAATATCGATGTGGCCAACTGGTTTACCGGGATGTTCCCTAAAGAAGCAACCGGTGTAGGATCACGGCAGAGGCGTTTGACGGGTGATTGCTACGACAATTTCTTCATCGATTTTGTATACGAAGGAAATGTCCACATGAATTCCATGTGCCGACAGATCAATGACTGTTCGAATAATGTAGGCGAATACCTGCGTGGAACAGAAGGATATACCAATTGTGCAAACACCATCTGGAATACTGATGGCAGCATCCAATATGAATATCCTTATCCAAAAGATGCAGAAGGGAATGCGGATCCCCAGGCTTTGAAAGGCCCCCATGACCAGGAGCATGTTGACCTGGTGACTGCCATTCGCACGGGCAACCATGTTGTACAGGCGGAAGAAACGGCCAAATCCACCCTGGCAGCCATCATGGGGCGTATCGCGGCCTACACCGGACAGACGGTGACCTGGGAAGAGATGATGATTTCGGATCTGAAGCTGGGTCCCAATGTGATTGAGATGGGACCGGTCGATCTGGAAGTGGTCATCCCTGTACCTGGATCCGCCCCGCCAAGTGATGCCTGACCGGCATGATGTTTCTTTTTTGGGACCTTACTGCTGATCACTTTACCTCCTGAAATTTTTGTGTTTGGGGCCAGCGCCAACCAGGAATTGAAATGTTTATGGGTCGGCCATTTCCTTGTCAGATACATCAATACTTGCTGGATCCGCATTTACTATTGCGAATGTTTCAATCCGTTTACTTTTTTGCTACTTTTACTAATAACTTAACATTATGAAAAATTATATATTTATGATACTGGCTGTCATTGGCCTTTCAAACTGCTCTGATATTCCTGGTGATCAGGAGGCTGCCGGAACTCCGGTTAATGAACAGAGCATCTCCAAAACCATTGATGCCCTGGTTTCAGAATTTGGTGAAGACCAGCAATTCAGGATAAAAAAAGGTGTGAACCAGGCTGCCTCCCTTTGGAGGTCCGAGGATGGTACGGTCACTGAATTTGAGCTTTTCTGTAAAGAGGAGTTCATCTCCGATCCGGATGAACTGGAAATGGTATTTGAGAAATTCTCCAGGAATATGGAGATCCTATCCGGCAATTATAATAAGGTCATGGTAGACCTACAGGTTCCCCTGCAACTGGATGTCGGTCCAATACATGACATCGACAAAGTCTTCGGTGCCTATAATCCTCATTCACATTTGTCAGATGATTTCTATAAGAACAAGATCGCATTTATGGTGGTCCTTAACTTCCCAAATTATTCCCTGCAGGAGAAGACTGAATTCGGATCAGGTTGGTCACGCAAGCAATGGGCGTATGCCCGGGCGGGGGATATGTTTACATCCCGTATACCGGCACAGTATAAACTGAAAATCTCCGAAGTAGAAACCGCATCAGACATTTATATTTCAGATTATAACCTGTTCGTAGGTCAGCTAATGGATCAGGAAGGAAATACCCTATTTGATCCTGGCATGAAACTCCTGTTGCACTGGAACCTTCGCGACGAGATCAAATCAAATTACAGTGCACCGGATGGATTGGAAAAACAACGGCTCATCTATGAAGCCATGAAGCGGATCATTTCCCAGGAAATCCCGGGAGATGTGATCAACAGCGAAGAATATACCTGGAATCCATACACCAACGAGGCTTTCAAGGATGGAAAGGCGTTCCAGCTCGAGCCTGAAGGAGGTGAACGCTACCAGCAAATCCTGAATAATTTCCATGCCATGAAGGACGTGGATAAATTTGAACCAGTGTTGAATACATTTATCAAGAGAAGCTTCGACGGAGGTATGGAAATCAGCCAGGCAGACCTTGAAAAATTATTTGCGGATTTTGCCTCCTCTACGCAATTGAAAAGGGTTGCTGACCTTATCAGTAAAAATCTTGGGCGTTATCTTGAACCCTTTGATATCTGGTATGATGGCTTCAAACCCCGCGGAACTATCCCAGAGGACAAACTCAATCAAATCACACGCAGTAAGTACCCCAATCCGGAAGCTTTTGAAAAAGACCTCCCCGTGATACTGACCAAACTCGGTTTTTCCAGTGAGGATGCTTTTCGGATCACCTCCAAGGTGGCTGTAGATCCGGCCCGGGGATCGGGACATGCCTGGGGAGCTGCCATGAAATCTGACAAAGCTCGACTGAGAACCCGGGTGGGCAAAGAGGGCATGGATTACAAGGGATACAATATTGCGATTCACGAATTCGGACATAATGTGGAACAGACGATCAGCTTGCATGATGTTGATTATTATTTGTTGAATGGTGTTCCGAATACCGGGTTTACCGAGGCCCTGGCTTTTGTATTCCAGAAGCGTGACCTGGAACTGTTGGGGTTGGGAACCCCTGATCCAAAACAAGTACAAATGCTGGTCCTCGATGATTTCTGGTCTGCCTTCGAGATCATGGGGGTTTCCCTAGTGGATATGAATGTATGGAAATGGATGTATGAACATCCTGATGCCACGGCCGAAGAACTTATGGAAGCTGTCCAGGCCATCGCCATAGAGATTTGGAATAAGTACTTTGCACCTGTACTGGGTGTCGAGGATCAGCCCATCCTGGCCATATACAGTCACATGATCTCCAATCCGCTATACCTTTCCAATTATGCTGTGGGGTCCATTATCCAGTTCCAGATAGAACAATACCTGGAAGATAAAGATTTCGCTGAGGAGGTGAAAAAGATGTTTTCCATTGGCAGGATCATCCCCCAGGAATGGATGAAGCAGGCCGTTGGAAGCGAACTATCTGCCGGTCCCATGCTGGCTGCTGCTGCTGCCGCACTTGATGCGCAAGAATAGTTATCGATACATCCAGACCATTTGTTGAATAATCCGGCATCCGTTTAAAGGGCTATAGAGAATCTTATCGAAAAACATTACTTGGTCAGAAATGCAGATGGATTTATCAGGCTGACTTAAGGGTATATGATGTGAAGCGAATTAGGGGTCAGATAACTTGTCAACAACATGGATGACTCCATTGCTGTCCCTGCATCAGCGATAACAACTTTGGCGGAATTAATTATGGCACCCATACTCAGGTCAATTTTGATGGAGGTGCCATTTGCAGTTCAGGAATAATATCCTGTTTGACATAGAAACCGCCAAGAGCTAAAGTATCACAAAATTGTCTTCTCCAGATGATGGTTTTGTTCCTGATTTTAAGGTACATTTGTAGGATCCCATCCTGTTGCCAGGTCTTCGTTGAAGCCATCCAGGATAGCCATGTCATCCTGTGAAATGGAGAAATCGAAAACGGAGGCATTTTCAAATATCCTATCTTCTGTGACGGATTTTGGTAATACCACAAACTTATTTTCAAGTGCCCATCTGATCAGGATTTGTGCTGTTGTTTTTTCATATGTTAAAGCTATTTCCACAAGACGGGGATCCTTTAGTTTTTTTCCTTTTGTAAGGGGACTGTAAGCCTCGACTACAATGCCAGTGGTATGGCATAGATCGACTATTTCTTTGCGCAGGAGATAATTATAAGGGCTTAGTTCAATCTGGTTGATGGCAGGGATTACCTCAGCTTTCGCCAGCAGTTCTTCCAAATGGTGAACCATGAAGTTACTGACGCCAATGGACCGGCATTTTCCTTTGGCAAGTAGTTCTTCCATGGCGGTCCAGGATGCAAGGCGACGTCCTTCCACTGGCCAGTGCATCAGGTATAGATCAACGTATTCCAGGTCCATTTTACCCAGGCTTAGTTCGCAGGCATCCATGGTTGATTCATAACCCTGATCGGCATTCCAAAGTTTGGTGGTAACAAAAATCTCTTCGCGGGGAAGTCCACTTTCTGCTACTGCCCTGCCAACATCAGCCTCATTCCCGTAAACCCTGGCGGTATCAATGTGACGGTATCCCGCCTCGAAGGCATGATGTATAGCTTGCCGTGTGGTTTCTCCAGCTGGACTCTGATATACACCCAGTCCCATGATAGGGATCTTTACACCATTGTTAAGGGTTACAGTAGTCTTGATATTCATGGTTGTCAGATTTATTGACTCGGTCAGTTCCCGGGCATCCACATCTCGCCGGGGGTTAGTTCGCATTCACGAACCATTTCGATGGCATAATCCATCCTGCCCAGATCATTGTTTCCGGCATTATTGGTTCCGAAGGTAAATTTTACACCGGCCTGTTTGGCACGTTTGATAAATGCGGGACTCGGGATTCTGCGGACATTGTTGATCTCCAGGGCTACCTTGTTATCGACCAGGGATTTGATCACACGATCCATCCTTTCCTGCGTCCACAACTCATCATACCTTGAATTGATCTCTGCGGGCAGGTAGGTGGGATTTACATAAATATCAATAGGCTCATTGGCCAGGATCTTCTCAATCCGGTCTACCAGCTGTTCCATGAAATCCTGGGGATCCCCAACCTCTGTTTCCTCCGGGATCCACAGACGCATTCGCTTACCATTGTCGTTGGTCCAGGTCATGGCATCTGTAAAAACATAATCAAATCTGGATATAACCTCTTCAGAGAACATGTCGAGCCATTCCCGGCCTTCCGCCTGCATGGCCAGCCAGGTATGAGCCGGTTTTGGATAGTTCTCCAGGAATTCCACTACAGCTTCGTCGGTTTCAAATCCCATTTTCAGACCGCAATTTATGGCAATACCATAGGTATAACCATACAAACGGGCATTCTTTAAAGCATCCTCCAGGGTCAATCCCTGTTTCAGGTGTACATGCAGGTCAACCAGGGGGAAATTCTTCAATCCAAGGTTGATCAGCTGTGCTTCGAAATCCGGATCGTCCATCGCCTGTCCTGGAGTGGGAAGATCATCCGGTAATGATTTCACTTTAATATTCTTAAAATACACCCTGCTGCCGGGATCATGGCATTGAAAGGCGAAAGTCCCTGAAGACAGTACTCTGCCTTTAAAGCTTTCCGGACGGTATGGATCTTCCGGTTCGGTGTACTCGGCGATCAGATGATCGTTGATATATGTTTGAATGGTCTTGCCTTGCACCACGATCCGGTAATTGAACCATTCATTATCGGGAACAGGTGATTTCCAGTTATTATTGATGGCATAAATACTACCCGTCATTTTATGCTCACCAAAGGAGCCCTCCGGAAGATCGGGTCTGGAATTAATCACCTGGCATTCATAACCTTTTGCCGGCCAGCCCTCCTCCAGGTATTCCGTATGAATATAGATCCCTGAATTGGAACCCGGCAGGGTTTTAACATCGGCTATGAATTCAAAATTCCGGAAATCATGGTCCAGTATCTCCCCTGTATAGAATAGATGAGAGCGGGGACCGTCAGTCACAAAGGCTCCATCTTCGATTTTCCAGGAATCTTTGTTTTCCGATGCCTCCCAGCCATTGAAAGTTTCCCCGTCAAACAATACGTGCCAGTCCCCCGACCCACACGATGTCAACAAGAAACCAAAACAGAGAATAGCTGGTAAAAGAAAAGAACGCGATAAATTTTTCATAGGGATTGCATTTTAAGGTTTCTTCGATAAAAATAAGCATAAACGGTCAAATACCTCATTTTCTGAATCGAGGTCAATATACACTTCTACCCAGCAGAACAATTACCCTGATCTGCTTTTGAATAAGTTACATAATCCCTGATTGTTTCATCTACCTTCAATACGTATTGGCGAAGATTCTCAACTACCTGCATGACATATTTATCTTTTTTCAACCATAGGGGAAAATTAATCGAATTACACATTATATTTAATCAGAAATTAGTGATATTAGATTTGAGATCATTGTGAATATATGCAAATACTAGATACAGAGCGTATAATTAAATATTCCTTATCGAGATGGTTTTATCTCATATTAGTATTTATCATATTAATATTAATCAATGTTCGACAATCAAGGATTGACAATTATGGCTGTGAAATCTGTGCTGATAAGGCTGGGTATTATATGTATCTGCCAGCTGTTTTTCATTTAGGTTTTAAGGCTTCGAATTATCCAAAGGGCTTTCATGATAAAATTGGTAAAAGCATCATTATT
>DAOWJB010000220.1 GCA_030640625.1 Bacteroides sp. | reverse complement strand
TTCCGGTCTGTCAGTCAGTTGCGGGTGGCCAAACACGCTGTCATCCACGTTAAAATAACGTTTGCGTAGCGTCTCCACATCGGCCACGACCTCATCAATTGGTCTGTGCCTGATGTCTGCGCCGAACAGACGTGTAACTGGCCAAAATAGATATTCCGGAAATCGCCCATTTGTAGCAAGGCTCCGACATGGATATCTTCTGCTGCTATCCATTTAAGGATAAAAGGGTTTTCTCTCGGAGATCTTCTTATGTGGATATGTTCATCACCCGAATACCATCCTGAATCTGCCATATGTATCCACCTCTCCATGGTGAAGGCCAGCTCTAGTTGCTCCCTTTCGATTTGAACCGGATGCATCTGGTCCAGGTATTCCACCCCCTTGGACAGTGACAGGTAATATTCTCCCGGTTCCAGTTCAAGAGAAAATTCCCCATCGACATAACATGAACTGTCAGGCTGATAGCCATAGCCTTCCGGATGGTCATTCCTTCCATACATGACGGATATGGCCTCCGGTGGCAGGCCAGCAGTTGTACCATCCTTGTTGGAGACATGAACCCTGACAGGCGTTGGTTTCTGCGTTTTTTCATCCAGGATGGTAACATGTAAGATAAATTTCTCAGTCTGTCCAAGGCAATGATTTACAGGGAACTGGAACATGCCTGACAGAGCCAGCAGCAATAAAAACCGGGTACTTGGAGTCATACGGATTATATTTTAATTTCTCTAAATTTACTGAAGGAAATCCATAAAATCCAGTATGCGCATGAAAAGAAGGGAATTTGTAAGAACATCCGTGGTCTTCGGATCCATGGCCCAATTTTTCTCACAGGACGCTTTTGCGGCGAAGCTAGATGATAGCAATACTGCGACCTGGTTTGATAAACCCATGAGATGGGCCCAGTTAACCCTGGTTGAAAATGATCCCGGACGGTATGACCCGGATTTCTGGCTGGATTATTTCAGGCGGACCCATTCAGATGCCGCCTGTTTAAGTGCGGGTGGGATTGTTGCCTATTATCCAACCCGGATCGAGTTTCATCATCGCAGCCTCTGGATGGGGGACAGCGATCCCTTTGGTTACCTGGTGAAGGGATGCCGGGAGATGGACATGGTTGTGATCGCCCGGACAGATCCGCATGCCATCTGGCAGGATGCTTTTGATGCACATCCTGAATGGGCAGCGGTGGACCTGGAGGGTAATAAGAGAAGACACTGGTCCAATCCTGAGCTTTTCGTTACCTGCGCACTGGGTCCCTACAACTTCGAGTTTATGACTGAAGTCCACAAGGAGATCATGTCCCTTTATTCAGTTGATGGGATTTTTTCCAATCGCTGGGCGGGGCATGGTGTTTGTTATTGTGATTCCTGCCGGAAGAATTTTTATGAATTCGCCGGTCTAGAGCTACCTCAATCAACCCAACGCCTGGATCCTGTCTATCAGAAATGGAATGAATGGCGCAGGAGAAGGCTATACGAATTATGGCAGCTATGGGATGCTGAGATCCGCAAGATCAATCCGCAAGCCCGGTTTATTCCCAATGGATTTCCGGATAAAAGAATTGCCGGGGAACAATCGGATATTCTGTTCACCGATCACCAGGCCCGGCGAGGCCTGATCCCTCCCTGGTCGAATGGCAAGCGGGCCAAGGAATACCGGGCGATTATGGGCAAAAAGCCCATAGGTGGTATTTTTAGCATGGGACTCGAAGAGCCTTACCGCTGGAAGGATTCCGTGCAAAGTGAAGCCGAGGTACGCATTTGGGTGGCTGACGGTACTGCCAATGGAATGCGGCCATGGTTCACAAAATTCTCAGGGAAAATATATGATCAACGCTGGCTTTCCTTTGTTGAAGACATGTATAAATGGCATTATAAAGCTGAAGCATATTTACGAAATGAAAAACCACTGGCAAATGTGGGAATGATGTATTCGGAACAGACACAGCGCTTCTATGGCGGGGGAAAGCACCAGGATAATCCCGGGGATCATGACCTGGGCATGTATCATGCCTTGATCGAAGCACGTGTCCCCTTTGAGATGGTCCATGAACAATACCTGGATGCCAGGGATATAGATCACTTCAATTTATTGGTCCTTCCCAATATTGCAGCGCTGTCCGACCGGCAATGTCAGCAAATCAGGGAATATGTGGAACGGGGAGGAAGCCTCCTGGCAACATTTGAGACTTCCCTGTATAGTGAAAAAGGAGAGAGGCGTGATGACTTTGGATTGAAAGATCTCTTCGGCGTATCATTCAGCGGAGAAGTGGAAGGCCCGATGAAGAATTCATACCTGCGATTTCAAAAGGAAAACGGGCAATATCACCCGGTTTTAGAAGGATTGGAAGATACAAACCGTATCATCAACGGTATCCATCGGTTGGATATCAAAGCGACTCTGGATTTTCCGTCACCGGTTACATTGATCCCCTCATATCCTGACCTGCCGATGGAACATGTCTATCCGAGAAAACCCGAAACGGATATCCGGGAATTGTATCTACGTGAAATCGGAGAAAGCAGGGTTGTATATTTTCCATGGGATATTGACCGGACATTCTGGGAGATACTTAATGTGGATCATGGGAAATTGATCCGAAATTCTATAAATTGGGCCATGAACCAGGAACAGCCAGTGACGGTAGGCGGGCAGGGAGTACTGGATATTACTGTATGGCAGCAGAAACAATCGATGACCGTCCACCTGGTGAATCTGACCAATCCGATGATGATGAAGGGTCCCTTCCGGGAGTTAATCCCTCTGACAAATCAGGAAGTCAAAATCCAGATACCCGCCGGTAAAAAAGTTGTTAAGGTACAACTACTGGTAGCAGGGATAACTCCCGAATCTAAGATTACCGGAGACGATGTAAGGCTTATAATCGCGCAAATTTTGGATCATGAAGTGATTGCCCTGGATCTGGCATAATAAGAATTTGTGCAAAATCAAATTATTAATCAAACTATAAATTATGCATTTAAGTAAAACTACAAACTGGTTCCTGATTTTCATCCTGGCGATTTTTGCTTCAGGTTGTCAATCATCGCAGGATAAATTATCCGGCGGAGACATTGCCATCGTACCAAAACCTGTGCACGTACTGGTAAACAGTGGCTTCTTCGAGATCACGAAGGACAGTAAAATTATTGTTGATTCAGAAACCGGACTGCTGGGTGACATGTTGACAACACTTCTTTCACCTTCCATGGGATTTGAATTGGATGTCTCGGATGGCGATCCTGTTCGGAACAGTATACAGTTGTCATTGAATTCTACCCTGAAGGAGTTTGGCGAAGAAAGTTATCATTTGACAGTGGATAAAAAACGGGTATTGATTGAAGCCCCGACCGGGGCCGGGATCTTTTATGGCATACAGACATTGCGTCAACTGTTGCCGGTAGAAGTATATCAGGACCATGAACAACGGGATGTCCAATGGGATATTCCCTGTGTTGAAATTGAAGATTACCCGCGTTTCAAATGGCGTGGAATGCATCTCGATGTTTGCCGGCACTTCATGCCAGCAGAATTTGTGATAAAATACATCGATCTGATAGCGATCCACAAGATGAACAGGCTCCACTTGCATTTGACAGATGATCAGGGATGGCGGATTGACATCAATAGTTATCCGAAATTGGCTGAAATATCAGCCTGGCGGGATGAAACGATTGTCGGTCATTATCGTGATGAACCCAGAAAATTTGATGGCCTGTCCCACGGTGGCTATTATACCCATGATGAAATACGCGAGATTGTTTCCTATGCAAAAGAGCGATATATAACCATCGTTCCCGAAATTGAAATGCCGGGTCACAGTCAGGCTGCACTGGCTGCATACCCTGAAATATCCTGTACCGGCGGACCATTCAAGGTGAGTACTATTTGGGGGATCCGTAATGAGGTGTATTGTGCCGGGAATGAAAAGACCTTTGAATTCCTGGAGAATGTACTCACTGAAGTACTTGCCATGTTCCCGGGTGAATACATCCATATCGGCGGAGATGAATGTCCGAAAGATCGTTGGGAAGAATGTCCGAAATGTCAGTCCCGCATCAGTTCAGAAGGTCTCCAGGATGAACATGAATTGCAAAGCTATTTTATCAAACGCATGGAAAAATTCCTGGATGCTAATAACAGACGGCTGATAGGCTGGGATGAAATACTGGAAGGTGGGCTGGCACCTAATGCTACCGTTATGTCCTGGCGGGGAGAGGAAGGCGGCATTGCTGCTGCCAGGGCCGGGCATGATGTGGTCATGACACCGTACAGCCACACCTATTTTGATTATTACCAGGCAGATCCGGAAAATGAACCACTGGCGATCGGTGGACTATTACCGCTGGATACGGTCTATGCATATGATCCTGTTCCCGCTGAATTGAACGAACAGCAGAGATCTCATATTCTCGGGGTACAGGGACAGGTCTGGACTGAGTATATCTCCACCCCTGAGAAGGCTGAATATATGGCTTTTCCACGAGCATGTGCACTGGCAGAAATCGCCTGGACACCTTTAGATCAAAAGGATTATGAGTTATTTTCCTCAGCACTGCTTCGTCATCTGAAACGTCTTGATTTCTTGAATGTCAATTACAGGCGATGAGTAAAGGGGATAAGTCCTATTCCGGGGCCGACCAAAAATAATCCGGATTGCTGGTAAAGTAATTTGTGGCCACTCCCAAACCGTCCTGTTTTTCCCCGGCCGGGTCGAGGTGGACGTAGATTCTGGTCACATCCGTCAGATGAAATATACCGTAATTACCAAATTTTGAATCAACTGAGCAGGAGAAGCGGTACAGATTCTTTGCCAGGTAATTCAGATATTCATCCATGTCAAACGGGTTCCCGTTATAATCGGCATCTTCATTGAGTTCAAGCGTT
>DAOWJB010000303.1 GCA_030640625.1 Bacteroides sp. | reverse complement strand
TTTTCAGCCGTAGTTACAACAATCAGTTCCGGAACAGGGAAAACAAAAATGAATTGCCCTCCATAACCGATGGCCATGAAGCAATCGTAATTATTAAACTGTCCAAGCCACCATAAGTAGGCATAGTTGTAGTTTTTCATGCTTCCCCACTCATTGGGGTGTTGCAGGTCGGTGCTTGCAGATTTTGAAAATGAGACCCACGCCCTGGGAACAATTTGTTTCCCATTCAACATGCCATTATTTTGATACATGTATCCGAAGGCGGCCATTTCCCTGGGGGTGATATGCATCGAGTTCCCCCCAAAGTAGATCCCCTGTGGATCCTGTTCCCAGTAATCAATATCGATACCCATGGGTTTGAACAGGTTATTATAGGCAAATTCAGACGTGTTCATCCCTGTTGCTTTGGTGATAACACCAGACAGGAGGTGGGTAATAAAAGTATTGTACCTCATTCTTTCGCCTGGAGCAAAATCAAGGGATATTCAATGGTCTTTTTAATCCAGTTGGCTGAATTATAAAGCTCCATGTATACGCCGTAATCGTCTGAAGATTCATGCTCTATCCCCATTCTCATGTTCAATAGGTGCCGGATGGTAATGTCGTATTTACGCGGATCCATGTCCGGATAAACATACTCAGGGAAATAGTCGAGTATCTTTTGATCGAGTCCATCGATATGCCCTTCATGCAAAGCCATACCTGCAATTGCAGAGAGTATACTCTTGGAAACAGACATGATATTATGCGGAGCATCCCTGGTAAATCCGTTATAATACGCTTCGGCAATAATTTTCCCATCTTTTACAACCAGCAATGCATCGATATATCCCTTTTCGGATGCAACAATAAATGCAGAATCCAGTACCTGTTCTTTCATACCGACCGACTCAGGGTTTGCGGTCTCCCATTGGTAAGGAACAAAAATGTCATCTCCATGCTCTCTTTCACAGCTGATCAGCAATAAGAAGAAGAGGAAAATGAATATGATCCAGGATCTTTCCATTACTAGAGACAAATTTACATAACTTTTAATGAGTGATCCTTACCTTATACTTTTTGATTGGATCGATTTTAGATTAAGTTTCTTATCTTTATATAATGCAACGAACACTTATCTTCTTACTGATCTTCACTATTCTGATTGCAGTATTCGCCCTGCAAAACAGTGGTGAGGTAGAAATTAAACTCTGGTTCTGGAGCATAAGAACCTCCATGGTCCTGGTACTGATCCTGACCTTTGCCTTTGGGTCTGTTGCAGGTATTTTATTCTCCCTGCCAGGTTGGTCCCGCAGACCTGAAAAGAAAAAAGCGGATCAAGAGACATTGGCTGCTCCGGAAGCCAGGCCTGAGACAGAAGCCAGGTCAAAGGAAAAGGTAGGTGGAGATCCTGATTTCGAAGATGTTAACGGATAGTTTTATTTCTTCTTTCTCCTGATCCTTTTCGTATCCAGTTCATAGGAAACTAATTTCCAGAGAATCATCCCGCCTTCAAGGTCATATACATTGGTATACCCCCAATCCACCAAGACACTGCAGGCTACTGTACTTCTTGTATAATCATCACAATAAATAAATATTGCCTGCTCCATGTCAAAGCTATCGACAATCGTTTTAAGAACCGCCACTGATTCAGCCAGCCGGGCCCCTGGAATTCTTTCCCTGCGATATTCTTTCCATATCCGTGTATCAATGATAAGTGGTAAATTAGCAGAATTCATCATTATGTAAAATTCCTCGGGCGGAAGAACCTTACACATATCTTGATCAGCTACTTGAGCCTCAAGGGTTAAAACGCTGATAGAACAAATTATGAAAAATAGCAGGCCACGCATCAGAGATGGTTATCTAAATATGTAATACGGAATTTTACGCTACTGGTTTTAAAAATTTCTTCGCCGGAGACCGAGATTACCTCCCCTTAAACATAAATATATAAAGCATGATTGGGGATTTTATCAACTTGTTGGTGCCGGTTCTCTGTCCGGCTTGCGGAACGGTGCTGGTAAAAAATGAACGGATCATATGCACCGGTTGCCTCTATGAGCTCCCGCGAACGCGGTATGTATCGTTTTTAGATAATCCTGTTGCCAGGCTATTCTGGGGAAGGGTCTATGTAGAGAATGCCACGGCCTATTTTCAATACCAGAAAGGGAGCCGGTTCCAGAATCTCATTCATGAACTAAAATACAGGGACAGACAGGATATCGGCAGGGAAATGGGAAGAATGCTCGGGACCGAGCTGGCTGGCTCTCCCTTTGACTCCGCGGATATAATACTGCCGGTTCCCCTGCATAAAAAGAAACGTAGAAAGCGAGGCTATAACCAGTGTGATCCGATTGCTTCGGGCCTTTCTGAAAGTCTTAGAATTCCCTGGCACAAAGATCATCTGATCCGTCCGTCCATTTCATTGACCCAGACCAACAAATCCCGCATCCAGCGCTGGTCAAATGTGGATGGAATTTTTGAAGTTAGAGACCCTCAGGAATTAAACGGCAAACATGTCATCCTGGTTGACGATGTGGTTACGACTGGTGCCACACTTGATGCATGTGCCACTGCCATCCTGAGTGTGGAAGGTGCCAGTGTCAGTATTGCGACACTGGCAGTGGCACTGAAGGCTTTTGTTTGATCAACCCGTCCGTCCTGGGCATGAACAATTATTTCAGAATAACCCAGCCCCGTTCCTTGGATATGATATTGATCAGGGAGGTTATGGTGATGTATTGCTGCATCAGTGGATTTACTGCTTCAATGTCATCATTGTTGTGCTGGACTTCGCGGATCTGTTCCTCCTTCTCGTGCTGGGCAACTTCCAGAATCTTGCGTTTGTATTCGATCAGGGCTTTTGGAACATTTTTTTTCAGCAGCATATCTTCGGTTTCCACCATTGCTCCCTTGCGGCTGTGTACCTTGCTGAGGCTGTGAGGAGAGCTCAACAGATCAACGGCCAGCTGGCTGACCCGCGGATCTTCATGATGGACGAAAAATTTTAGTTCAATCACTTCCCCTTTTTGTATCAGATTGTTCACCTCCTCAAATATCTGGCGATATAAAAGGTTCTTAAACTCCAGCTCATCGTTGAGTATCTCATTGACAATATACTCAGCCACTGAAATGTATTCGTTCCCTGCATGTTCATCTTGAATTTCATACAGGCGTTCATTGCCAAATTGCAGAAGGAACCTGACCAGCAGTTTTTCCTGGGATTCACTGTAGATTTCCTTTATGAAAGAAGGAAGCGGGGTCGATTGAATGCGGATCTCCTCCTGCCGGGATTCCTTATTATAGCGGTCTTCGGCTTTTTTCTTCCGCAGCCGGTAAACCTGCGAATACAGGATCCTTTCTTCGATGTCCAGCATCCGCGCACTCTCCTTTATGTACACCGATCGCATGACCGTGTCGGGGATAACAGAGATGGACCTGATAACATCGTTAATCAGTCCGGCTTTCCCGACCGGATCCTGCTCTATATCCTTCATCAGGAGCCGGGTTTTAAACGAAATAAAATCCTTTTCGTTTTCTTTTATGTATTCCTGGAATTCTGAAGCACTTAATTTCTTTGAAAACGAATCAGGATCCTCTCCTTCCGGCAGGGGAACAACCTTGATATTCAGTCCCTCCTCCAATACCATATCAATCCCGCGCATAGAGGCCTTGATCCCCGCCTCATCCCCATCATAAATGATGGTAACATTGCTGGTAAATCGCTTGATCAGTCTGATCTGATCGGTTGTCAGGGCAGTCCCCGATGAGGATACTACATTTTCAATCCCGTCCTGATGCAAGCCAAGAACATCGGTATAACCTTCTACCAGATAACATTTTTCCTGTTTTACAATGGCCTGCTTGGCAAAAAACAATCCGTAAAGGATCCGGCTCTTCTGGTATATTTCCGACTCGGGCGAATTCAGGTACTTGGCCAACTTTTCATCCGACTTGAGTATCCTGCCACCAAACCCGGTGACATTCCCGGTCAATCCATGAATTGGAAAGATTATCCTCCCCCGGAAACGGTCAGCCGTGTAGTTCTCTTTCTGTATGGTAAGTCCGGTTTTTACCAGATAATCCAGCTTGTACCCCTCCTTCAGGGCTGCATTTGTGAGTGCATCTTTTTGCTCCGGACTATATCCCAACTGGAATTTCCTGATAATATCATCATGAAATCCACGCTCCCTGAAATAGGCCATTCCGACAGACTGTCCTTCTGGAGTATTTTGTAAAATATTGGTAAAGTACTTCTGGGCCCATCCTGAGATGATCAGCAGGCTTTCCCTTTCATTGCGCTGCTGGATTTCCTCAGGACTTGGTTCCTGTTCGACAATCTCGATATTGTATTTTTTAGCCAGGTAGCGTAATGCTTCAGGATAAGTGAGCCGTTCATGCTCCATCAGGAAACCAACTACATTCCCTCCCTTACCGGAACTGAAATCCTTATATATTCCCTTGGCAGGAGATACTAAGAAAGAGGGCGTTTTCTCATTGGTAAAAGGGCTTAATCCTTTATAATTCTGTCCGGATTTTTTCAACGAAACAAAATCTGAGATCACTTCCACGATATCTGAAACATCAAAAATTCGGTCAATGGTATCCCTTTCAATCATACTGCTAAATTAAAAAACATATAGCTCCTGTACATAAAAACTACCAGAAGGATTTTTGTATCTTGTGAAAAAAATGAAGAAACTGGTTGTTTTGACGGGTTCCGGCATCAGTGCTGAAAGTGGTATCCGTACTTTTCGGGAAATGGGAGGTTTATGGGAGGAATATGATGTACACGAAGTGGCGAGTCCTCAAGGTTGGGCAAAAGATATGGACCTGGTGCTCAGATTCTATAACGAAAGACGTAAACAACTGTTGGATGCAAAGCCAAATGCCGGACATACCGGACTGGCAGGATTGGAGGAGTATTTCGATGTGGAGATCATCACCCAGAATGTGGATGACCTGCATGAACGGGCAGGCAGCCATAAAATCCTTCACCTGCATGGAGAATTGAAAAAGGTCAGAAGCACCCAGGACCCATCACTGGTTTATGAGCTGGATGGCTGGGAGTTGAATAGGGGAGACACCTGTGAAAAAGGATCTCAGTTAAGGCCGCATATAGTCTGGTTCGGGGAAGCAGTCCCCTTAATCGAAGATGCCGTTGAAATTACTCAGAAGGCAGATGCCTTTGCCGTAATCGGTACCTCACTCCTGGTATATCCTGCAGCCGGACTGCTAGACTATGTCTCCCGTGATGTGCCCATTTATCTCATTGATCCCAACGAGATACCCATTCCTCGCCACCGGGAAGTGGATTTTATTATGAAAAAAGCCAGTTCCGGTGTTCCCATCCTGAAAGAAAGACTGCTGAAAAGATTTAATGAGTAAATCCGAATAAATATCAATATGAGGCGCTTAACTTGCATTTTTCTTGTCATCTTTTGTTCAGGAACTGCATATTCTCAAAAATTTGAGGGTGGGATTCTTGGTGGACTGACGGCCAGCCAGATTGACGGAGATTCATACAGCGGTTACAATAAAGTCGGACTCCTAGCAGGTGCCTTTGTACAGCGCCTTTTCACTTATACCCTGGCCGGACAGATGGAATTAAGATATGTCCAGAAAGGTTCACTTCATACCAACAAGCCGGGTGATCCAACCTATTACAAGGCTTCCCTCCATTATATTGACATACCCATCATGGCTCAATATATATATAATGAAAAAGTTGTTTTTGAACTTGGTATCGGTCCTGAATTCCTGTTGTCGGCCAAGGAACAGGATGCCTATGGTGATCTGCCGGAAAGAGAACCCTATTTTAATACCTTCACCATGAGCGCCATTGCCGGTATTGGTTATACTTTTTGGGACTTGCTTACATTTTCTGCGCGATTTAATTATTCCATTATTCCCATCCGGGATCATCCCAGCGGACAGAGTTACCTGTTAAACCAGGGACAGTACAGCCATGTGCTGAGCTTCGCTGTCTACTATAAAATCTCCGGTAACAAATCAAGATAAATCTCCTATCAAAGATTATTGTACTTGTTTTTCAGAAGGTTAAAACGTCGCTGCATATTTTGCTACGCAAAACACGATAGGCTTCTTTTTTACCTTCTGGAAAAACAAAACCAATAATTCATTGAATAAACCAACAAGGTAGACCTTTTATGAAGAAAAGGGCCATCTTGTTGGTTTAAGATAGCCCTGTTTTGCTGTAGGGGAAGGATTCGAACCTTCATGGAGTGGTTAGTCTAAGAGATTTGTCCCAAACTCTCCGCCCCCGAGACAGGAGGGTGTGTCTGCCAGTTTCACCACCCTACAGTGTTTGAGTCTCAATGACACTACAAATATAAGCAGATTGTTATTTTGTTGTCATATTCGTAACATTATTTGAATATTTTTATTATTTTCGCAATAAATCAACTGTCATTTTAAACTTGTTTCAAAATCTCCAGTATTTCATGGATAAAATTTGCGAAATCGATAAACTGGACCGGGAGATACTGGGAATCCTGATGAAAGATGCCAAGGTTCCCTATACGGATATCGCTA
>DAOWJB010000240.1 GCA_030640625.1 Bacteroides sp. | reverse complement strand
ATTGTCGATCTGCTGGCGGGTCAATTCAACTTCAACGGGTTCATGTTTATCCGGTTCCACCTTACCGTCATTGTCGCTATCCGTTGCTGCCGCAATAAAACTGGCAGGATCACCTGGATCATGAAACAGGGAATCCAGCAACACATCATTTTCGTCGTAGAAGAAGGCCTGCACCTTCATATTGAGCGGGAAGCCATTGGTGAAATTAAGCCTGAATATCAACCTTGCAATTTCTTCCGGGGGTTTATCGTAAAAATCACTGAATATGAAATCGAGGGTATCCATCACAGTCAGGTTGTCTGCATAACCGTTCATGGGCAGGAACAGCTCCAGCAATACCTCATACTGGCTGCTATCCACAACGAAATTATATGCCGTATCCGATGGATTGACAAGTCCATCAGCGTCAAGCCTTAGTTCTGAAGGAGAAGTTTCCAATGCAGTGAAAAGGTTTGAATTATCTGCGGTCAGGATAAAACTGTCCACTTTGGTTTCACCCTCCTCGCCAATTCTCGGGTATCCAAGGATCGTCGGAACGCCCGGCGCCGGAAGGTTGCCACCGATGATGGTCGTGATCTGTCCATTCTTTCCGGTAATCTGGAATTCATTCAGGGTCATCTGAACGGGCACACCAAAGGAATTTCTGAAGATCAGTCTGAGTTCTGCTTCTTCAAAATGAAAACTGCCCTGGTAAATAGGATTGTATAGATCCATCGGAATGAAAAGTATTGGCAGATCGAGGTTAAATTGCCCGAAATAACCATAAATCACCGAGTATTCCACTGCTGATAATCCTATCGTTATATTAAGCACGGTAGAGTTAGGTTGAATGATCCCGGTGGATGGATAGAGGGTGACTGTGTAAACAACCTCAATTTCAGACCGGTCACCCGGTGTATCTGTCAGGCGCAGTGTGTAATCGATCAGTTGATAAACACTGCTGGGGTTATTGAAACTGCTTGAGATGCTGAAGATGTTACCCAGGTTGTCAGTAATATCCTGGCTTTCAGCATATACGCTTCCGTTAACATCTATCAGGGTCGAGGATGCAATGGTAAGATCCATGGATTTTAAGATTACACTATCGATTCGTGCATCGCTTGCTATTCCTATGGTAACCGGGATCCAGGCAGTATCCGTAAATGAAACAGGGTTGGTGATGGCAGACAGATCGATCGGGATTCCCAGGTTATTCTCAATACTGGTAGTACGCCAGAAATCCCCTACCTTGATCAGGTCTGATGCCATTCCGGATTCCAGTCGCTCTGAATAAACAAGGTTCATGAAACCATCCTCTTCAGGGGATATCTGAGTAGCGTTGGTAGAATCCAGAAGTTCCTCCAGTTGGTAGCGTGCATAACCGATAGGGACGGCAACACCAGGAGAGAATTGCAGGGAGTTATCAAGACTATTGGCATCAAACTCTTCCTTGATACAGGAAGAAAGCAGGGCTAACAGCAAAATTGAACCTGCGACAAGCCACGAGCGGATATACAAACTAACCTGTTTAATTTTGGTTATAATCATGAAGAATCAAATATAAAAGAAAACGAAAAGTATCTGTTCTTAGTGTTAAGAAGTTATCACTATTACGAGAATTGATACTAAAAAGTTAAAGTAAAGATGGTTTCCTTATCGGGGACTGAATTGGCGGTGATGGTACCGTTATGCAATCTCAGGATCTGCCTGGAAAGACTGAGCCCGATCCCCGATCCACTCTGCTTGGTGGTAAAGAAAGGGATGAAGATCTTATCGAGTACCTCTGGAAGAATTCCTGTACCATTGTCGGCTACCTGTATGGTAACCCTTCCTCGTTTGTTGTAATATGTTTTTAGTTCTATGGTCGGGTCCTTTCGGCCCTCGAGAGCATGCATGGAATTCCTGATCAGGTTGATAATCACCTGTTCGACCAGCTGTTCATCTGCCGAGACTTCTATATTTTCCGGTTCAATGTTGGTTACAAATTTCACCTTGTTGTCAGAGATCTCCTCTTCCATCAGCAGGTAAAGATTCTTGAACAGATCCTTGACCGGAAATATCTTGAAGTTGGGTTTGGGTATCCTGGTAAGGTTGCGGTAAGTATTAACAAAGTGCAGCAGTCCGGTGCTGCGTTTGTTAATGGTTTGCAAAGCCTGCTGTATTTCCGTTACAGCATCGATGTCCATATCTTCCTGTACGTTTCCTCCGTCTGTGATCCCTTTAAGCATGATTTCCAGGGTTGAGGATAGCGAGGCAATGGGCGTAATGGAATTCATGATCTCATGGGTAAGTACCCTGATCAGTTTCTGCCATGCTTCCGTTTCCTGTTCTTCCAGTACATTCTGAATGTTGTTGATAGTGGCAAGGATGATCAGTTTATCCTTTACCTTAAATTCGGTTGCATATATGGCCAGTTGCAGGATATCATCCTGATCCTGGACCTTTACCAGTGTATTTTCACCCGGTGAGATATTGATCAGTGTGTTTACCAGATCCTGGCTTAGCTGTTCCAGTCCCTTGACATTCTTCAAACTGTGGATCTGAAAAAGTGTTTTTGCGGCCTTGTTGATCATTTCCACTGTTCCATCTTTCCGGTAAGCGATGATACTCACGTCAATATTCTGTACAATGCTCTGCAGATAATGAAAATGCTCTTCTTTCTCTGAACGAACTTTCTGAAAATCGTTGATCACATCATTGAAGGCACGGTTTAACTCATCAAAAGATGATCCCATTCCTTCGATCTGGAAAGACCGTGTAAATTCTGAAAATCTTATAGATTCAAGAAAACTGGTCAGGTCACGGTTGGTTCTGTCAACATACTTGATCAGTGCAAATACCTGGAAAATAATCAACACCACCACAAGGATCGGTGTCACATTAAAATTCAGGTTCAATGAATAAAAGAACAAGAAAATGGATGCTGACAGAAGCAGGATCCTGATAATTATATTTGCTCTGAAATTCTTATAGGTCATATTTTTCCATTCTCCTGTACAGGGATGTCCGGGTTAATCCTAGATCAGAGGCCGCCTGGGTAATATTTCCCTGGTGCTGCTTCAGGACCTTGTTGATAATGGATTTCTCAATATCTTCGAGATTATAGGTGTCTAACTCCAACTCACCAAATTTCTTATTTTGGGCGGAGAGCAGAAAATCCCCTGGCTCCAGCTGGGTTCCATCACTCATGATGATGGCCCTTTCAATGGCATGCTGTAATTCCCTTACATTGCCTGGCCAATGATACTGGTTCAGCGTTTTGATGGCATTCGAACTGATCCCCCTGACATTCTTTTTATACTTCTTGGAATAGATTTTCAGAAAGTGGTCCACCAGCAGTGAAATATCCCCGGTTCTTTCACGCAGGGGAGGAAGATGGATTTCCACAGTGTTTATACGGTAGAGAAGATCCTGCCGGAATTTGTTTTCCTGGACCATGTCATGGATGTTTATATTGGTGGCGCAGATAAGGCGAACATCTACCACTATGGGTCTATTGTTCCCAACGCGAATGACTTCCCGCCGTTCAATGACCGTCAGCAGTTTCGTTTGCATGGGCAGGGACAGGTTTCCAATTTCATCGAGGAAAAGGGTGCCCCTATGGGCGATCTCAAAACGGCCCTGCTTCATTTTTTTTGCATCTGTAAAGGCACCTTTTTCATGCCCGAACAATTCACTCTCAAACAGGGTCTCAGCAATGGATCCGAGGTCAACACTTATAAAAACTTCATCCTTATGCAGAGAATTACGATGCAGGGCCCTTGCCACCAATTCTTTTCCGGTGCCGTTCTCTCCCAGGATCAATACATTTGCATCGGTCGCAGCTACCTTTGTCACAGTATTGAAAACTTTCTGCATCTCCACTGAATTTCCGATGAACTCATGAAACGGCTGGTCGTAAACTGCACTTATCTCCTGCTGTTTGGACCGGAGGCCTTTGGCTTCCTTTCGGGATCTTTTAAGCTTAACTGAAGATGATATCGTAGCAAGCAGCTTTTCATTTTGCCAGGGCTTGAGAATGAAGTCAGTAGCCCCGGATTTAATGGCTTTTACAGCTTTCTCTGCATCACCATAGGCTGTAATGAAGCAAACCACTGCATCAGGATCAATCTCCAGGATCTTAGCCAGCCAGTCAAATCCTTCCTGTCCGCTGATCGCATCCTTGGTAAAATTCATATCAAGCAGGATGACATCAAAATCTTCTTCCGCCAATAATTCAGGGATCCTTTCGGGATTATTCACGGTGGTGATCACCTCCACATGTTGTTTCAGGAGAAGTTTTAATGCGAAGAGAATATCTTCATTATCATCGACTGCTAGGATTTTCCCAACTTTAGTGCTCATTTTTTAGGCTTATTAAAATATTCATACAATGGGAGGTTTCCCCACCTTGCCCGTAAATTTACATATATTTTTTTGATTGTTCGGATTCGGACTATTATTGTAGCATATTTGGACAGTTCACCTAAATTTATTCCTATTGTATCCCTATGTAAAAAGTTGTATATCAGTTAAGTGAAACATTTGGCACAATAAATGGAAAATTGTACCAGTACTTTTTTAATTATCTGGCAATGGATGCAATGGATCGCAAAATCGAGAAGAAGTTTAAACTCTTCAGCAAGAGAAACATCTGGATTTTTCTGGGAGGAGCTTTTATCCTTCTCGTTTTTTACAACCTTGTTTTCGGTGATAAAAGCTCAAAATTAAATGTTGAGACTGACAAGATCTCCATTGCCGAGATAAAGAAAGACGTTTTCCAGGATTATATAGCTGTTATTGGAACCGTGGAGCCGATCCAGACCATTTACCTGGATGCCATCGAGGGCGGAAGAGTGGAGGAGATTTTACTGGAGGAAGGTAGTATGCTGACTAAGGGAGATGTGATACTCCGGCTGACCAATGTTAATCTGATCCTTGAAATTTCTAACAATGAAGCACAGGTGGCACGTGCCATCAACGAGTTGCGTACTGCACGGTTGCTGATGGTGCAACAGCAAATGAACAGTGAGAGCCAGATCATTGAGAATGAAAGGCTTTTAAAATTGCAGGATCGTGCTTATAAAAATAACCAGATCCTTTATAAACAGCAGCATATTTCTTCAGAGGAATATGAACAATCAAAGGAACAATACGAGGCTACCGTTTTGAAACTGAATCTTTTGAAGGAGATCCAGTACCAGGATTCCATATTCAGATCTATCCAGGTAGAATCACTGGAGACTTCGGTTAACAGCCTGGCCAAGAACCTGAAAATCATTAAGAACAGGTTGGAAAGTCTGAATCTCAGAGCTCCGGTAAATGGCGAACTGGCTACCCTGAATCCTGAGATAGGAGAGGTGATAAGCTACGGCACCAGGATCGGAACAGTGAATATACTGGACTCCTATAAACTGCGTGTGGAGATTGATGAGCATTATATTGCCAGGGTGAACAGGGGACTGACCGGAGATTGTGATTTCGCAAGCAGTCCCTATCCGAGTGTGATCACCAAGATCTACCCGGAGGTTCAAGGGGGACGATTTTATGTAGACATGGAATTTACCGGAGATATTCCAAGAGCCATAAGGATAGGCCAGACCTCCAGGATCAAACTGGAGCTGGGAGAATCAAAACAGGCAATTCTGATACCGCGGGGAGGATTTTACCAGAGCACCGGTGGACAATGGGTCTTTGTTATTGATGAAACAGGTGAGTTTGCCTACCGGAAAGACATTAGCATTGGACGGCAGAATCCACGTTACTATGAGGTTCTTGCAGGACTCGAACCAGGTGAGCAGGTCATTATATCCAGCTACGATAATTTTGGAGATGTAGATAAGTTAATATTGAAGAATTAATATCACTAAATACCGACGATCATGATCAAAACTGAAGAATTAACAAAAATCTTCCGCACGGATGAAGTTGAGACTACGGCCCTGAATAAAGTTACCCTGGAAATTCAGGGGGGTGAGTTTGTTGCTGTGATGGGACCTTCCGGATGTGGGAAATCTACCCTGCTGAACATCCTGGGATTGCTTGATAATCCCAGTGATGGTAAATTGTACTTCGATGGCACAGAGGTTTCCAAATTCAAGGAAAGGCACCGCACCAATATGAGAAAAGGAAACATTGGCTTCGTTTTTCAGAGTTTTAACCTGATTGATGAGCTTACTGTCTTTGAGAACGTTGAACTTCCCCTGTTGTACCTGAATGTATCTTCTTCTGAAAGAAAGAAAAAAGTTAACAGCGTACTGGAGAGGATGAAAATCGTTCACAGAAAGAAGCACTTTCCGCAACAGCTTTCCGGTGGACAACAACAGCGTGTGGCCATTTCGAGAGCTGTGGTTACCAGGCCCAAACTCATCCTGGCTGACGAGCCCACCGGTAACCTCGATTCCGCTAATGGGGAAGAGGTTATGGCATTGCTGACGGAGTTGAATAAGGATGGTACCACGATTATTATGGTGACACACTCTCCGACGGATGCTGAAAAGTCCCACCGGATCGTTCACCTGTTTGACGGACATATCGTTACAGAAAACATCAAGCATGTTCTTTGATTTGAAAATATAGTATTAGAGTTTGCAGGTAGCATTTTAGTAACCCTTAATATCGGAGTGATGAAGGATTTATGTGTACCAATTCCAAATTTCGGTGAGGACGAGATAGCGGATATTGAATTGCGTGTTGGTGATCAGAAGGTCTCCTATAGTTTCCGGGTAGAATCATTTCCCTGGGAGGTAGACGACGAACTTTCTGTATCAGACGATGATGTATCCGCCTCTCTCGCCCGTATTTACAGGTTGAAGAGAGCCATTGAAGGGTATGATAAAAGCTGGGAACTGATCCAGATTTTTACACCCAGCGATAATGCACATCATATTCAGGTCCTGTACCGGAGGAGGAATTGATTAAGAACCAGGTTTAAAAACTTTTGATGATGAGAAGGATTTGGATTTTAACGGGTGTAGTATGTCTTTTACTTAATATAGCCGCCCTTCATGCCCAGAAAATCTGGACCCTTGAAGAGTGTATTACCTATGCCCATGACAATAACCTCCAGGTAAAAAGGCAACAGTTGCAGGCCAGAACAGCCGAACATGATTATGACTATGCCAGGGCCCAGACACTGCCTACAGCAAATGCTTTTGGTAATTACCGTTTCAATAGGGGCAGGGCGCCCAATTTTGATGACTATACCTATGTTAACCAGTCTTTTCAGGATGCCAACCTAGGCATTGAGAGCCGCCTGCAGGTGTTCAATGGATTGTATAATTTGAATACTATTCGCTCAAGTAAATTCAATCTTCTTTCAAGGCTCGAGGATATTGAAGACCTGAAAAATGAAATTACAATTAATATTGCCGGAGCTTACCTGCAGATCCTGCTGAACGAGGAGTTGCTGAAAGTTGCTGTCGACCAACTGGATATTACCCATCAGCAGGTGGAGAAAAATGAGAAACTCGTGGAGGTAGGCAACATGAGCCGCGGAGAATTGTATGAAATACAGGCCCAGGAAGCCAGGGAGAAGGCCAATGTAACCAAGGCCCGGAATACCCGCTCCATATCCTATCTCACCCTGATGCAATACATGGCCCTGGAAAATGAGAAGCTTACAGATTTTAAGATCGATACATCTGATCTTACCATTGAAGATGCGAATCCCTTAAGATGGGTTGATTCTGTGTATTCGGATGCACTCAGGGTGCTCCCCATGGTAAGATCTGCGGAATATAACCTGATGAGTATGGAAAAGGGATTGAGCGCCAACCAGGGATTGAGGAGTCCCTCTATATCAGCCAGATACCTGTATTATACCCTGTGGAGTGAGATATCATCCGATCCATTGAACCCGGGACCCTATCCCTGGCAGAATCAGCTCCAGGATAAAGGTTACCAGCAGCTGACCTTTTCCCTGGCTATTCCTATTTTTAACCGGATGCAGACCCAAAACCGGATCAGCAATGCAAAGGTCGATGTGCTCGATGCTCAGGTGAATCTTGACCAGACCAAGCAAACCCTTTATAAATCTATTCAGCAGGCTTATGCAGATGCCTATGCCGCGCTTGAGGATTATGAATCCAATATTGAAACGGTACATTCCATGGCGGAGGCTTTCAATTTTTCAGAACAGCGTTTTAATGTGGGAACCGTCAGTTCGGTGGATTACAATATTGCCAAGAATAACCTGACAAGAGCACAATCAGACCTGGCACAGGCCAAGTACCTCTATATCTTTTATACCAAGATCCTTGATTTCTGGGCGGGAAGACCCATTACCCTTTAAATGTCTGTACAGCAATTGATCCACCTGTGATCCTGATTAAAGATCTTTCCGGGTATAAACCATTTCGCCTCCAATATAGGTCTGCCTGATCATGAGTCCGGGTATATCCTGTTCCGGGATGGTAAGCAGATCTTCGCCAGTGATAATAAAATCAGCCAATTTTCCTGGCTCCAGGCTTCCCTTCTCATCTTCTTCAAAAGCTGACCTGGCTGCCCAGATGGTCATGGCCCGGATGGCTTCTTCACGGGTTAATGCCTGCTCCATCTGGTATCCTCCTTCCGGCCATCCCTCATGGTCCTTGCGTGCAAAAAGGGCATAATATCCATAGAGCGGATTGATATGTTCTACCGGGAAATCACTTCCATTTGGCAACCAGCCGTTTTCATGCAGTAGTTGCCTGTAGGCATAGGCACCCTTGATGCGTACAGGTCCCACCCTGTCCTCTGCCCAGTACATATCGGATGTTGCATGGGTGGATTGTACGGAAGGAATAATCGAGTATTCACCAAACTTGCTGAAATCATCAAGGTGGATAACCTGGGAATGTTCGATACGCCAGCGGCTGTCATTTTTCCCTGTGAGGAAATCACTGTATATGTCGAGTATCCAGCGGTTTGCACTGTCTCCGATGCAATGTGTATTGACCTGGTAACCATGCTCATGGGCCAGTCGGCATTGCTCCCTGATAAACTCGTCAGTATTTACCGCCAGTCCAACATTTCCCGGATCGTCTGAATAGGATTCAAACAGAAGAGCCCCCCGTGAACCCAGGGCTCCGTCTGCAAATAGTTTGATAGACCTGACATTCAGGCGGTCTGTTTTATGTATTCCCTTGAAAAGATAATGTTCATAGTTCTTTTTACCTGGACTGAGCATGGCATAAATCCTCATTTTCAGTTCACCAGCCATTTGCAGTGAATCGATCAGGCCTATTGTTGCGTACCCGGTGCCTGCTTCATGAAGAGAGGTTATTCCCACAGCGAAACAGTTTTTTTGTCCCTGGATAAGTGCATTAACATAATCCTGCCTTCCGGCTTTTGGCAGGACCTTTCTCACCAGGCCGATGGCATTATCTATCAGGACCCCTGTTAGTTTTCCGTCTTTTTTAATCAGCGCTCCACCGTCTATGCTGGTTTCTTCCGTGACATTTGCTCTTCGCAATGCTTCCGAACTGGCAATGGCACCATGGCCGTCAATACGGGTCAATAGCACCGGTTTTCCCGGGAAAGCCAGGTCAAGTTTGTCCTTTGTCGGGAACTGCTTATTCTCCCAGTCATTTTGATCCCATCCACGCCCCAGTATCCATTCAGAAGGGTGTTTTGCCTGGTGTTCCTTCAGCACTTCAATGATTTCCTCAAAGGAGACAGTACCCGTCAGATCAGCATTCTGAAGGCTCATCCCATATCCCACAAAATGGCAATGTGCGTCTATGAGACCGGGGTAAACAAATCCACCATCCAGGTCAACAATCTGTTCAGCCTTATATCTATCAATGATCGCATCATCATTTCCAACAGCCAGGATCATGCCATCTTTGAGGGCCATCGCCTCAGCGGTTGAGAAGGATTCATCCACAGTATAAATGGTACCATTATGAAAGATCAGGTCAACCTGCTTGGTATTTGCACAGGAATGTAATACCAGGAAGAAGATTAAACCAATAAGGCACATTGTCCGATTCATGGTGAAGGGGATTAAGCGATTAATAAGCCAAAGATATAATTCTCGACGGGATAATTATTCCCCTGTCGAAGCGTTTAACTATCAAATGTCATCCTGAGGTGAGGATTTTTAATTATTTTTGGCGGACCTGAAAATGCGAGTAAAACCCAAATATATCCTGTATCTGATTGTTGTTATCGCCGGTATTATCTCCTGCGAACGATATGAGACAAACCGTTCACCGGATGCCCACCTGGGCTTTTCAACTGATACAGTTTTTTTTGATACAATTTTTACTACTCTCGGGTCAACCACCAAGAGGTTCAGGATCTATAATAACTATGACCAGCCCATAGAAGTCAGCTCCATTGCACTGGCAGGGGGAGGAGAGTCTGTTTTCCGCCTGAATATAGATGGTTACGCAAGCAGCCATGTCAGCAACATCGAAATTCCACCCCAAGATTCCCTGTTTATTTTCGTCGAGGTAACACTTGATCCCAATAATATGGATTCCATCCTGAGAATACAGGATTCTATTGTTTTTATTACCAACGGGAATCTGCAGGATGTTGACCTGGTGGCATGGGGACAGGATGTGCATCTGCTCCGCGGTGATACCTTGCAAACAACCACCTGGGTCAATGACAAACCATACCTGATCCTGGATTACATCATGGTGGATTCGCTTCAGACACTAACCCTTGAAGAGGGAGTGAGGATACACTTGCACCGCGATGCCTGGATGATCGTAAAGGGGACCCTGGAAGCAAATGGTAGCCTTGAGCAACCCATCATAATCCAGGGAGACCGGCTTGAATACCTCTACCGGGATATACCTGGACAGTGGAGCGGGATATGGTTTACTGCCGGGAGCCGTGAAAATCGGCTGGAATACGTGACCATAAAAAACGGCATGTACGGATTATGGGCCGATACCTTAATGACACCGGACATACCGACACTGAACATATCCAATTGTATAATCCAGGATATGTCGGCCATCGGGATTTTGGGCAGGGGGACTTCCATACATGCAGATAATACAGTGGTGGGAAGCTGTGGACAATTCTCCCTCTTTCTTTCCATTGGCGGAAGTTATGAATTCTATCATTGTACAGTCGCCAATTACTGGAGGAGTGGTTTTTCGAATCGCACCACACCTTCCATTGGGATGAAGAATTATTATCGAGATATCTATGGAGGGATTCAGGTAAGGCCCATTGAAAGGGCATATTTTGGCAATTGCATCATATACGGCAATAAGGAATTTGAACTGGCGATTGATGAGCATCCCGACAGTAAGATCCCTTTTCACTTCGATCATAGCCTGCTGAAGGTTGACCCTGAGGAGTTTGATCTTTCTGACCCGGACTACTTTACCAATAGCATAAACCTGGAAGATCCTCGCTTTGTGGATGCTGAAAATGGTAACTTCCAGTTGGATACCCTATCCCCGGCCAAAGACAAAGCCTTTCTTGACATTGCCAGCCAGTACCCGCTGGATCTGCTGGGTGTAAGCAGGCTGGGGGCACTGGGACCCGATATCGGGGCCTATGAGCGTGTCGAGAATGATTCCATTTCAAAGTAAGATCTGCTGACCTGAGAGAGGCTGATATCCGGGTGGATTTATCATCAACGATAAATCACAGATGAGATTACTGTTGTTCGCCGGCCTCTTTTTTCCAATTTTCCTGAATGCACAGGAGGGCAGGGGAGACCTGCGATTTGTCTTTTATAATGTTGAGAATCTATTTGATCCCTTTGATGACAGCCTGACTGCAGATGATGAATTTTTACCAGCTGGGGGAAGAAGGTGGACCTGGAACCGTTTTGAGGAAAATGTGAACAGGATATATAAGGTCCTGGTTGCCCTGGGCGGATGGGAACCCCCTGAAATTATCGGCCTGTGTGAGATTGAAAATCATTTTGTACTGCATAGGCTGGTCACAAAAACACCCCTGAGGAAACATGAATACCGGATAATTCACCGGGATTCGCCCGATCCAAGAGGAATTGATGTTGCCCTGCTCTACCGTCCCGGGTTATTCCAACCTCTTTATTACCGGTATTACACGGTTCAGGCTGAGGAGGATTTATTGGATCCAACCAGGGATATCCTATATGTACATGGGATGATCAATGGAAAAGACAGCCTGCACCTGTTCCTGAACCACTGGCCTTCGCGTTGGGAAGGGATCCTGGAATCCAGGCCTGAAAGAGTGGCAGCGGCGTGGATTTTACGACGATTAATTGACTCACTGTCGGATGCCGGAAATAAGCCGAGGATCCTGGTAGCGGGGGATTTCAACGATGAAATGTCAGACCATAGTTTGAAGGACATCCTGGGTGTTCAATATGCCGGCAATGAACTGAATGACAGTATACTTTACTTTCCGGGGGAAGAACATGCCCTGAGCCGGTCCGGAACATTGAAATACCACGGAACCTGGTTTGGATTTGATCTTATCCTGGCCAATGGCAGTTTGCTGGCAGATTCAGCACTATTTGTCAGAAAGGATGGATTCCGGGTTTTTGCTCCCGGATTCCTTCTTGAAAAAGATCCTCAATGGCTTGGATTACGTCCCTTCAGAACCTATTATGGGTACAGGTACGCAGGTGGGTTCAGTGATCATCTGCCTGTTTTTATAGACATTTTCACAGACGCAATGCAGTAATCGGTAAACCATCAGTTTCCGGTCCTGACCTAAGCATCACCTTCTGATATCTCCGACGCATCCTGCTTTTTTACTGGCTCATGCCCCAGCTCCTTAGCTTTCTGAATCATCAGGACATAAGCTTCTTTGTAATCATTTTTTATGATCCCGTCCAGGATAGCTTCCTTAATGGTGTTCTTAATGATACCAACCGGCCTGGAAGGGGGGATCCCGAATATTTCCATGATCTCCTCCCCGCTTATGGGTGGTTGAAAATTCCGGATAGAATCTTTTTCTTCAAGCAGATCAATTTTTTCCCGTACGATCTGAAAATTCATTAGATGCCGCCTGACTGTTTTTTCGTTTTTTGACGTGATATCCGCTTCACAGAGAAGCATCAGATCCTCCAGGTCTTCTCCTGCATCGAAAACAAGTCGCCTGATGGCGGAGTCTGAAACCCCTTCAGGGGAAAGGGCTATTGGCCTGAGGTGAAGGAGGACCATCTTCTGCACGTATTTCATTTTTTCATTCAGTGGAAGCTTCAGCGTTCTGAAAATGCGGGGAACCATTTTTGATCCGATAAAATCATGCCCGTGGAATGTCCATCCCAATTCATTATCGTATCTTTTTGTGACCGGTTTGGCGATATCATGCAACATGGCGGCCCACCTCAGCCACAGATCATCAGATACACGGGTAATATTATCCACTACCTGTAATGTATGGTAAAAATTATCTTTATGCCGTTGCCCGTTTTCTTCATGAACGCCTTTCAGTTCATTGAATTCAGGGAATATTAATGGCATCAGACCGGTTTCATCAAGCAATTTTAATCCTACGGAAGGTTTTGCTGTCTGCAGTATCCTGTTAAATTCATCGGAGATCCTTTCCTTGGAGACTATATTGATCCTGAAGGCAGATTTTTTAATGCCCATGAGTGTTTCTGATTCAATGGTAAATTCCAACTCTGAGGCAAAACGGATGGCCCGCATCATACGCAGAGGATCATCTGAGAAGGTTTGTGCAGGTTCAAGGGGCGTTTGCAGGACCTTGTTCTTAATATCCTCCCGGCCATTGAAAGGATCCACCAGTTCTCCGTAATTTTCTTTATTCAGCGAAATTGCCATGGCATTAATGGTAAAATCCCTTCTTTTCTGGTCATCCTCAAGGCTGCCATCTTCCACGACAGGCTTTCTGGAATCCTTGCGGTAAGATTCTTTCCTTGCTCCAACAAATTCAATCTCCTTTTCCTGGTATTTCACCATGGCTGTGCCAAAGTTCCTGAATACACTTACCGGGATGTTTTCTCCCAGCCTGCGGGCGAACTTTCTGGCAAATTCAATCCCGCTGCCCTGTACAACTATGTCTATGTCGTGAGTAACACGTCCCAGGATACAATCCCTTACAAATCCGCCGATCACAAATGCAGGCATGTTTTCCTCTCCGGATATATCCATGATGATGCTGAAAATCTTATCATTAAGACATTTGCTCATATGTAGATATGACAATATTGTAATTATCATGACAAAATTACAATAAAATCCTCATATTAAGATCTGGCATATAATTTGACTAAAGAATGTAAATTTGTATTTTTGTAGATATTTAAATTTATTCATATAAAACAATTTGTGATGACTGAACATCTTACAGTGGATACTTTCAAGGAAAAGGTATTTAATTTTGAAGAGAACAAGGAATGGAAATTTGAGGGTGAGAAGCCTTGCCTGATAGATTTTTATGCTGACTGGTGCGGACCATGTAAGATGGTCGCTCCTGTCCTTGAGGAGTTATCAGAGGAATATGATGGCAAGTTGGATATTTATAAGGTAAACACTGAAGAGCAGAAGGAGCTGTCAGCCATCTTCGGCATCCAAAGTATCCCATCCCTGTTGTTTGTCCCAAAGGATGGACAGCCACAGATGGCCATGGGGGCATTGCCCAAGGATACCCTCGAAAAAGCCCTTAAAGATGTATTGAACGTGGAATAAATCCTTCCAAAGAAAAAATTAAGTAAGCCGTATCATTTCACTTTGATACGGCTTTTTTTCATCTTGAAAAGGATGTTGGAGCACTGCTGCATATTCCGCTACGCGAAACACGCGAGGCAGCTTATCTAACATCCTTTTCAAGTAAAAAACCTGAACAAAATAGATTTATAATGCCTAATCTTTTCTTAGGAAGGATGTAATTCGCATTCTTCCCGTGGTAGAATATCCATACCAAACAATTGTGAGAGGGTATTTAAATGAAAGCCTATTATCCCCATAACCAATATATAGAGGATACTAAAAAAGACGCCTAGCGTGTTTTGCGTAGCAAAATTTGCAGCATCATTTTATCCCCATAACCAATATTTAAAGAGGATACTAAAAAAGACGCCTAGCGTGTTTTGCGTAGCAAAATTTGCAGCGGTGTTTTAGTATCCTCTTTAAATATTATCCCTATCTTTGTAGTACTTCTCTAAGGGGGTGCCTAAATATTTCGGGCTGAGATCATACCCTTAGAACCTGATCCGGGTAATGCCGGCGAAGGGAGTTTAGAAATTATGAAGTACAATTCTATATACCTGTATTAATGAAATCAATTTGTATTGCCATACTGCTGGCAGTTAATGCTTCCTGTGTTTTTTCCCAGTATGAACTTTCCGGTACGGTAAAAAATGATGCCGGGCAGGCCCTGATTGGTGCAAATGTTTATATAGAGCAGACTTTCCAGGGGGCCATTACGGATATAAACGGCAATT
>DAOWJB010000320.1 GCA_030640625.1 Bacteroides sp. | reverse complement strand
CACCGGGAAGGATCTGGACATGCAATATATACTAGACTGGCAATTAACCCTGGGGTTTATCCTGCTGGCTGTTGTAGTAGGCATATTTGCCGGGAGCTATCCGGCATTTTACCTGTCTGCCTTTAATCCCATCCGTGTACTGAAGGGCAGGTTAAAGGTGGGGTCCTCAAACAGCCTGCTCAGGAATATCCTTGTCTTTATTCAGTTTGCCGTCGCGATTGCACTGATCATCGGTACCGTGATCATATACAGGCAGCTTACTTACATGAGTAAGAAAGACCTGGGATTTGAGTCCAGCCATATTGTCATCGTCCCCCTGCGAAACCAGGAGACCATGAATAAAGGGCAGGTCATTAAGGAAGCATTCCTTGCCCATCCGGCTGTCCTCTCTGCCACTCTTTCCAGCGGTTACCCGGCGGGAGAACTTTCAGGAACTGGCTATTTTCCGGAGGGTTATGGGGATACGGATCCATGGCTGATCTATGGTTTTGGCGTAGATCCTGATTTTATAGATAAGACCATGAAGATGCAGATCATCGATGGCCGCAATTTCAAAAGCGAATTCTCAACCGACAGTACTGCCGTCCTGATCAATGAAGTCCTGCTTAAAAAACTGGCCTGGGATGATCCCATTGAGAAGATCATTGAGGCGGACAGGTCTGAAGGAACGAAATTCAGGGTTGTTGGTGTAATCAGGGACTTTCATAACCAGTCCCTCCACCAGCAGATCAACCCGATCATGCTCAGGTTTTTGAGGGGAAACCCCAGGTTTCTGATCATAAAACTCATGTCCGATCATACACCCATATCCCTCCTTGCACTCGAAAAGGAGTGGGGATCCATCAACCCGGATATTCCGTTTGATTACCATTTCCTGGATGAACGAATTGATCAATTCTATCAGTATGAACAGAAAATGGGAAAGATCTTCATATACTTCACCTTATTTGCCCTGTTTATTGCGGCCCTCGGACTCTATGGATTGGCCTCCTTCATCGCGGAACAGCGGACCAAGGAGATCGGGATCCGCAAGGCCATGGGGGCCAACATCGCAAGGATCTCCTATATCCTGTCAAGGGATTTTGCCAAACCTGTACTGCTGGCGAACATGGTTGCCTGGCCTCTTGCCTGGTTCACTATGGACAAATGGTTGCAGGATTTTAGCTACCGGACTGATCTTGCCTTGTGGATTTTTCCAGTTGCAGCAATCCTCACCTTACTCCTCGCACTTATCACAGTGAATATAAAGACCATCCGGGCAGCCTCAAGCAACCCCGTGAATTCTCTACGCTACGAATAACAGGATCTGCACCCGGGGTCCTGATAATGGCCGGTGTAAAAGGAAAGAGGGCTAATCATCCCGATAGGTCCTGGAATAACGCCTGTACCAGAATCTTTGCGGACGGTCTTCCATTTCCACCTGCTGGATATTCAGATCGGGTAAATATTTGATAATACTTATATAGGCATTGATATGCCCGCCGAAATCATTGACCCTCTCGAACTTATATGGACCGAGAATGGGATCAGCATCCATCTCATCTGCAAAATATATTATATGCTGTCCATATTCGCTGATAGCTTTGACAAATGCAGACACCAGGTCATACCCATACACGCTCAGGTTGTATCCCCGTGGATACACACGGTATGGCTCTGTGTGGTAAATCTCACGGAATTTCCTGATGAATTCTTTCATCTCCCGCTTATCATAATCCACATAAAAGGAGGTGAAATAACTCATTTTTAGTTTATGAAAATATACCAGGTCAATATTCCTGAATTTGTTCCATTGCGGCATTCCAGCAACTTCGATCTCATATTCGTCCAGCAGGTAGTACAGGGGACTGATCACATTGCTCACATAGGCTTCATTTTCAGAGGGCACGACCACCAGGTTTTCCCCATCCTGGGTCAGGACATGACTCATATCTACGTAAACACTGTCGTTCATAACAACTTCCTTGAAAATCACATCCTCAAGGTCTGCCTTTTCAGAGATCTTTTCAAAAATCTCATCCTTCAGGAATTGTACCCTGTGGTATTCTGTGGAATCCCCGTCATGGACCACAATGATGGTTTTATCATAGTAATCAGAAATATATTCTGCCCAGCTTTTAAACTCAACATCATAACTGGGGGTTACCTGGAAGACAAAAGGATTATACTGTACAATCTGCTTGTCCGATGAGAAGGGTGATACCATAGGGATCTCGTGCTGTTGGGCAAATTCCGCTACGATTTCAAGGTTCCAGAAGTTAACCGGACCGATGATCAGGTCCATATCCTCCATTTTCCTTTTTCTGATGATCTCCTGTGTCCTCTGCCTGCTTCTCTCGGTATCAAAAACAGATAAGGTTATGGAATACCCTTCCTTTTGCAGCTCATCAATGGCCAGCAATGCCCCTTCATAGAATTCCAGGTATCCGATAATCCGGGGATTGATCATTAGCTTTTTATCCTCATCTTCCTTCTTTAAAACCTCCTCCTCATCCATTTCAAGCAGATCAAGGGTATCTGTTTCATCCCAGAATAAATAAAGCGGGAGGAGCATGGCTACCTTAATGGATCCCCTGACAGGTTCCGGCCGAATACGCCTCCACTTCACCTCTGACCAGAATGGTATCCCGAGCGTATCAATATCCTGAGCCATTGTATCGGTCATCAGGGAATCTGCCTGTATGTCAACTACCCCTGCGAGCGTATCGGTACGCCTGGGAATTTTGATATATTCATCATATTGCAATTCGCCCCACCGAAGCTCCGGATTCAATTCCTTAATCTCCTCTATACTGACATCGTAATTGACAGAAAGGCTGTAAAGGGTTTCTCCGGCTTTAACATAGTGATAAATAAATGAATCAGCCGGGAATACCTCCCGCTCCGAAGGTTTCTTCCGTTTTGGGATCTTAAGTACCTGATTGACCGGCATCTCAGTAATCCTGACTTCAGGATTAGCCCGTTCAATCTCCACTACATCTATTCCATATTTTCTGGAAAGGAAGTACAGGGTTTCTCCCTCCTGTACCACATGGTGGAAGTACTCATCCGTTTCCCTGATTTCCGCTGATTCGTCCACCACAGGTTCTGAAGGGATCTTAAGTACCATGCCTACCTGGAGACCGGCAAAAACATCCGGGTTCTCAGTGGCAATCACTTTTTGTGAGACATTGTATGCCCTGCTGATCCCATACAGCGTTTCCTTCTCCTTTACGATGTGAATGTAATAGACCTTGCCTTCAAGAATGATCTTGTCTTCCGACCGGTGTACAGTGTATGGCTCTTCTTGGGCATTCACAAATTCTGCGCCCAACAGGATTATTGAGAATAGGATGAAATATGAAATCCTCCGGATCATAAAGATTTGAGAAAATTGTTCACGTTTTCCTCTATTCTTATCATCGTGTTTGAATAGTCACCTTTATGGAAGTCTTCTCCCGTGATATTTTCATACAATTCAATATACCTGTCTGTAACCTCCTGCACAAATTCATCAGGCATCTCAGGCAATACCTGTCCCTCTAATCCCTGAAAATTCCGATCCATCAACCATTCCCGTACAAATTCCTTGGAAAGCTGTTTCTGTCCCATGTCTTTTGCCTGCCTCTCTTCATATCCGTCAGCATAAAAATAACGGGAAGAATCCGGTGTATGTATCTCGTCGATCAGGTATATCTTCCCATCATTTTTGCCGAATTCATACTTGGTATCAACAAGAATCAGGCCCTTTTCAGCGGCCATGATCGTCCCCCGCTCAAACAGCTTGCAGGTATAATCCTCCATCAGGAGGTAATCTTCCTCGCTTATCAGTTCCTTGCTTATAATTTCCTCCCTGGAAATATCCTCATCATGCCCCTCTTCTGCCTTGGTTGCCGGGGTAATAATCGGAGCAGGGAAGCGGTCATGCTCCTTCATTCCTTCCGGCATGGGGACGCCGCTGATTGTTCTTTTCCCAGCCTTGTATTCCCGCCATGCGTGTCCGGTCAGATATCCCCTGATCACCATTTCCACCCTGAACGGCTCTGCAAAATAGCCGATGGTAACATTCGGATCGGGAGCGCTCAGCTTCCAGTTGGGCACGATATCCGCCGTTGCATCGAGGAATTTATTGGCAATCTGGTTAAGTACCTGTCCCTTATATGGGATCCCGCGAGGAAGTACCACATCGAAAGCCGAGATCCTGTCAGATACGACCATCACCAGGTATTTATCATCAATATTATAAACATCCCTTACCTTGCCCTTGTAAAGATTTATTAATCCGGGAAAATCAAATTGGGTTTTTGTAATAGCTTCTTCCATAATTTTTATTTATTATTCTTGTCAATATCATGCTCATCATTAATCTTACTGTCCTCCCGGCCGTATGCCTCCACAATATATTTCACCAGCTTATGCCTGACAATATCCCTTGTATCAAAGTAAACGAGGGAAATCCCATTGATATTTTTCAACAGATCAACAGCCCGAAGTAAGCCGGAATCTCTCCTATCCGGAAGGTCGATCTGGGTAATATCACCCGTCACGATAAATTTAGCATTTTTCCCCATCCGTGTGAAAAACATTTTTAACTGATTTACCGTGGCATTCTGGGCTTCATCCAGGATCACAAAAGCATTATCCAGGGTTCGTCCCCGCATGAAAGCAATCGGTGCGATCTGTATGGTATTGTCTTCCAGAAATCCCTTCAGCTTCTTGGAGGGGATCATATCGTTCAGGGCATCATAAAGAGGTTGGAGGTATGGGTCCAGCTTCTCTTTATAGTCACCGGGCAAAAATCCCAGTCTTTCTCCCGCTTCCACTGCCGGACGGGTCAGGATGATCCTTTTTACCTCTCTGTGTTTCAGTGCTCTGACGGCAAGGGCTATGGCAGTATAGGTTTTTCCTGTGCCGGCCGGACCAATGGCAAACAGCAGGTCATTCTTCTCACAACTCTTAACGAGTGCCTTCTGGTTTATGGTTTTGGCCCTGATGGGTTTACCGCTTTCACCATACAAAAGAACATTCCCGGATACTGTCTGGTTGGCCAGTACCTCTTTCCCATTTCCCATAAGGAGTTCCTCCACCTGCTCCTCATCAGGATTTTCAGTCCCTTGCAAATAATCGATGTAGTGGTTCAGGGTATCTTCAAACTTCGCAATTTCTTTATCTGCACCCTTAATAATTAGCTCACTACCCCTTGCAACTATCTTTAATTTGGGAAAGTTTTGCTTGATCTTTTCGAACCGGGAATTGTTTATCCCAAACAATTTTACCGGATCCACCCCATCCAAATATATTTTCTTTTCGATCATTCAAAATACATAATATTGATTACTTTTGGATATTGCAAATTAAATTGATTTTTTCGAGTCCACAATAAAAAATTCTGCCTGGCAGGGACCTCAAGAAATGACCATTGTCACTCTCACAACCGACTGGAATACAAATGATTATTACGTTGGAGCGATAAAGGGCAAAATCCTCAGTAAAAGCACCCAGGTACAGGTTGTCGACATCAGCCACCAGGTTCCTGCTTTTAATATTACCCAGGCCGCATTTATTCTCCGGAATTGCTTCTATAATTTCCCCAAAGGCAGCATTCATATCATCGGGGTCAACACTGAAGGTGGCAAGGACATGCCTTTTCTGCTGGTGGAATATAAAAAGCATTATTTTATAGGTACAGACAATGGGATTTTCGGTTTATTGTTTAACGAGGAACCGGACAAAATCATTGAGTTGAAATCACCACCTGAACTAAAAAGTTTTACCAGTTTCAGTATATTTTCCGAAACAGCCTCTAAAATAGCTAATGGAGATAAACCCGAATCCCTAGGCAAAGTTGTGAAAAAATACCAGGAAAAGATACCGCTCAGGGCCGCCATTGATAAATCGGTGATAACAGGATCTGTGATTTACATAGATTCATTCAGGAATGCCATTACGAATATTACAAAGGATCTTTTTGACCGCATTGGTGAAAACAAGCCCTTTGAGATCTTCGTGCAGAGCAACCATTATATTATCACCCACTTAAACAATTATTACCACGAAACTTCCCCTGGCGAGATCCTGGCTATTTTCAATTCCGTGGGCCTTCTTGAAATAGCTATCAATAAAGGAAATGCAGCCGACCTGCTGAACCTTTCCACCAACTCCAGCATCAGAATAAAGTTTAAAGAAAAGTAAATTGGCATATGAGTAGCATGAAAGAGAAGTTAGCCGTTTTTCAGGAATTACTGGAGATCATGGACAGGTTGAGGACCGAATGTCCGTGGGACAGGAAACAGACCAATGAAACGCTCCGGAACCTGACCATTGAGGAAACCTATGAACTGGCAGATGCCATTCTTGAGGAAAATCCCGACGAGATCATGAAGGAACTGGGTGATCTCATATTGCATATAGTATTCTATGCGAAGATAGGCTCAGAGACCGGTGATTTCGATATGGCGGATATCATCAGGCACCTGAACAACAAACTCATTTACCGCCATCCCCATATTTTCAGTGACACCGAAGTGAAGGATGCAGATGATGTCAAGAAAAACTGGGAGGAACTAAAAATGCGTGAGGGCCGGAAAGTACTTGAAGGTGTACCCGGTTCCCTTCCGGCCATGATCAAGGCCAACAGGATACAGGAAAAAGTCAGGGCTGTGGGATTCGACTGGGATGAGAGAAGCCAGATAT
>DAOWJB010000069.1 GCA_030640625.1 Bacteroides sp. | reverse complement strand
CGTTGTTCCATGACATGATTGTTTTGTCCAAAACTAATTGTAGTTATTAAAGCAAGTCCAATTAGAGCAAATAATCTTTTCATAACAGGTTATTTATCTTAAAAATTCCTTTTCAGTTTGCTCTTGATGAATTCAATATCAGGATCCATAATCCAGATGGCCCAGTATCCGCTCCTGGTGCTTGAAAATGCAATTTTTTCCCCGTCTGGCGACCAACTTGCCTCAATATCATAGCCCGGATTTGAACCTTCGCCTGCATATTCAGTAATCTGAACCGGATTTCCGCCATCTTGCGACATGATCCATAAGTCCATATTTCCACCATGGTAGGAGGTAAAAAGGATCATGGAACCATCAGGGGATATATCCGGTTTTACCTGACCACCGGGAAATAAGCTAATCTGCCGGGCCTGTCCTTCATGAACCGGGATCAGCCAGATATCGGTTTCACCCGGGTTGATGGTATCCCGCACATCTGCCAGGATAAATCCACCGTCTGGTGTCCAGTCAAATGGAACGGATATTTTACCATCAAAGTGAAATATTTCAATACACTCACCGGTTGTAATATCGTAATTGTAAATCACTCCCTTTGATGTGAATGCAATATGCTTACTGTCAGGAGAACTATTGTTCTTGTCATTGGTATTGATTTTAATGGTTCGCTCATATCTCAAGTTAATGAATTTATTGCATATTACGGAAATTTAACCTCTTACATGAAGGGTGTTAAAATGCTTCTTTTATCTTTGTTTTCCTGAAAGATTTAATGATCTAAGATGAAACGAAATGCAGTAGTAGCCCAATCCGGTGGCCCCTCACCGGTCATCAACGCATCCCTGGCCGGTGTATTGAAGGCCTGTGGAGAATATCCAGGGCAGGTAGAAACAGTATTTGCCGCCTGGCATGGAGTGGAGGGCGTATTACAGGAAGAGCTGATCAATATGAACCAGCAGCCGGAAAGCGAGCTGGAACTGTTGATAAGCACCCCGGCATCCGGAGCGATCGGTACTTGCCGTTATAAACTCAGGCCTGACATGGAGGAGGACTATGAACGTATACTGGAAGTATTCAGGGCTCATAATGTAGGTTACTTCTTCTATATCGGCGGTAATGATTCCATGGATACGGCCGCCAAGGTGTCTGAGTTAGCTGCCCAAAAAGGCTATGACCTGGTTGTTGCAGGAATTCCGAAGACAATTGACAATGACCTCGGTGATGAAGAATTTACGCTGATCGACCACACACCGGGTTATGGGAGTACGGCACGTTACTGGATGTCCATCGTATCTGATGCCAACCAGGAAAATCAGGCCATCAGTACCTCAGAATGCGTTTGTGTGCTTCAGGCCATGGGACGATCCGCCGGCTTTATCCCGGCCGCCGCCCGCCTGGCAGATCCTGAACGCCGTATGCCCCTGCAGATCTATACCGTCGAATCTGGTCATAACCTGGAATCCTTGCATGATAACGTCAACCGTCAATTGGGACTGAAGGGAAGGTGTATCGTGATTGTCAGCGAAGGTTTTGATGTTGGCAACATCGGGGCCGCCTATGACCGGTTCGGGCATATAGAATACGGCGCCAGCAAGCAGGCGACTGCACAGGTTGTCGCGAATTACCTGAATGAACAAGGGCTGAATGCACGGGGACAGGCCTCATGGCAGGTTCCTGGGGTTCTGCAACGTTCCACTTCCCTTTGCCTGTCTTCGGTCGATGTCGAAGAAGCATCCCTGGTTGGAAGAAAAGCTGTTGAGATAGCCATGATAGAGGGCAGCGGCTACATGGCGACCATGCTTCGTAAACTTGGTGATAAGTACGAACTCTATTATGACAAGGTTCCGCTTGAAAAAGTAGCAGTATCAGCCCGCCAGCTTCCTAAGGAATGGTTGAGCCCGGATGGACTGGATGTCACGGATGATTTCATACGCTATGCGAAGCCCCTGGTTGGTGAAGAATGGGCAGAGATCCCGTTGGAGAATAGCCGGCCCCGTTTTGCACAGCTGAACATTGAGTTCGTTGATAAAAAATGCAGTTCATATATACCTCTGTTGTACAGGGGTTAATAACAGGGGAAGCACGGACATATCCTATTCCTCAGTCGACGCTTACCAAGCCATCATCGGTCATTTCCCAGACCTCACCGGCAAGTTTACGGTCCCAGATATCATTCACTGTTTCGACATCTCGGAGGAAGTACCGCGTGTTTTTATCCAGCCTGATGAATTTCCCCGTAGGCACCATAATGGTTACCTTGGTATCCGGCATTCTCCATTTGTTTGTTTTCTTCAGGCTGAAGTAAGGATATAGTATTAGGGTATTCCCTTCCTGGCTCCATTCATAATCAAGCTTACCGGCACTGAGTGACGCCTCAGCCATGTCCCTTCCCAAGGATTTCTTTCGAATGGAGATCTCATAGTCCTCGAAATCCCCGGGTGCTATATCCAGATCGATCTTGCCGTAAACCCGGTCCTCCGTGGAGATCATACTCCATGAGTCATCATAATTGAAGTACCAGTTGTCATTAAAGCCTTCAATACCCGGATCGGTTATAATTTGAACTTTGAGTGTGTCGCTTGAAAAATCACCCAACTCGTGAGTCGTGCTGGTCCGTCCATAGGTATTGAAATTCCACCCTTCGAAAGCAGCCATGGAGGCAAGGAAAACCACACTCAGTATCCAGAGAACAAAGGCAGTCAATCCGATAATTTTATCGTTGGCCTTGAACCGGAACATCATTTTAATACCGGCATATATTAATGCAATAAGTGGGATAATAATGGTAAAAAATAAGGCGATGGAGATCAGGGTAAGGTTGGTTGGATCACCGATTATTCCGAAGAATTCATTGAATGAATGGATCTGTGAACCAAAAAACTCCATGGGGAATACGGTGTTCCGGAAGAAAATTGCTATTGACATTGCAGTAAGCAAAGATAATCCGCCGATAATCAATGCAAACCCGATTATAAAGAGAATGATCTTTAAAAAAACCAGGACAATCTGGCCAATTACATGGAAAATCTCATCCAATACAATTTTTGTCTTTTTTAACTCTTTAGAAGTCTTTACCTTCTCATAGCTCTCCTTAACGTTTTCTTTAACTGTCTCATATTCCTCCTTTACCGTTTTTTCTATGTTGGATACGGTTACCTTTTCACCTCGCATTTCAAGCTTTTCAGCAGCTGTTGTGGCTTTGGGTACGGCAATCCAAAGGACGATATAAAGGATCAGCATAACACCTCCACCGGTTGCCAGGAAAAATATTACAAATAATAAACGCATCAGCCAGTTTTCAATGCCGAAATAGGCTGCCAGACCAGAACATACACCTCCGAAAATAGCACTGTCCATGTCGCGGTAATACTTCTTTGATTTTTTACCGCGTGTATAGGAGCTTCCTGTATCACCTTCCATGCTTTCTTCCTCCAGGTAATCTTCCGGCTGTCCCATAATGGTGATCACATCCTGGACATCTTCAATGGTTATTACTTCTTTATTATCACTGATTTTCGACTGGAAAAGTTCAGCGATGCGTGATTCAATATCTGAGATGATCTCACTTCCCTCTTCCATGTCCCTGAAGCGCTTACTGATTGCATCAAGGTAATCTTTTAATGCCTGGTATGCATCGTCATCCAGGGTAAATATCTGTCCGCTCAGATTGATTTTTACTGTCGTTTTCATTAGCTAATTATTTTGTTACTTTTTCTTTCTTATTTAGCATATTGATGGCATCCATCAGATCTTTCCATGACTGATGCAACTCATCTAAAAATTTACTACCGGTTTCGGTAATGGTATAATATTTTCTGGGTGGACCCTGGGTGGATTCCTCCCAGCGGTAACTCAGCAGTCCGGCATTCTTCTGCCGGGTGAGGAGGGGATACAAGGTACCTTCCACCACAATCAGCCTGGCTTCTTTCAACTCCTTAATTATGTCTGATGCATAGGCATCGTTTTTAGAAAGAATGGAAAGAATGCAGTATTCCAGTATACCCTTCCTCATCTGTGCTTTGGCATTTTCTACATTCATTTTATCTGCATTTCTTGGGATTAATTATAATACAATATATATTTCCAAACCTTGATAACTGAAAGGTCTGTTTGAAACATTATTTACAGGATGGAGACGGAAATGGTCACTGGTTCTCAACATTGAATCGTTGCCGTCTTCTGATCCATTGAATAAAGATTGGGCGTTTATATCCCCGGTTCCTTTCAAATTGCTAACCGGCTGGATGATCTCTATATTTGGAACTGCATCCCTTTTCTTTTGAATACTATGCTCCACCAGGTAGCTGCTTCCCAGGCTGAGGATAATCAGCAGAAATTTTAATTTTAATACTAGTGCTATTTTTATAATACTATTCATAACAAGCAAATATGCAATACAAAGATATATAAAAAAATAAGTACTATGCAATACCTAGTACTATAAATTTTTATTATTTTTTACTATAAATTCAATAAATAATTGATATTCAGCATTTTGAATTATGATTTTTTTTTATGATTTTTATTGGATAAAATATCAAAAAATGAAAAAAGAGGGTATTTTACTCAAAATGCTTAGTGAGATAGGGGATGAGGTGTCTTATTATTTATCACTCGGACCGGACATTATTCATATGAATGAACTGCTGGGGAAAACCATTGAATTTGAATTCAAGGGAATTATCCATTGTATCCGCTGTGGCAGGGTAACCAAAAAATCGTTTGCCCAGGGTTATTGTTATCCCTGCTTTACCACGGCACCGGAAACCAGTGAATGTGTTTTGCGTCCGGAATTATGCAGGGCACATGAAGGGGAATCACGAGATATGAAATGGTCAGAAGACCATTGCCTGCAGGATCATTTTGTTTACCTGGCAATCACGAGTGGACTGAAGGTCGGGGTCACCAGGTCTTCACAGATACCCACCAGGTGGATCGACCAGGGAGCATGGAAGGCCATCCGGCTGGCAAAGACACCAAATCGCTTTCTTGCCGGAGAAATCGAAGTTACATTGAAAACACAAATGAGTGATAAGACCAACTGGAGGAATATGCTGACCAATAACATTGACCACGAAGCAGACCTGGTCAAGGAGAAAAATACAGCCTCCGGTTACCTGCCGGAGGAATTAGCCCTTTATCTCTCCCCTGATGATGAGATCACGGAGATCAATTATCCGGTGTTTCAATATCCTGAGAAGGTTAAAAGCCTGAGTTTTGATAAATTGGAAACCATAGGAGGGAAGTTGAGCGGTATCAAAGGACAATATCTCATATTTTCTGATGGATCTGTTTTGAATATCCGGAAACATAACGGATATTTGGTTAAATTGGAAACCCCGATTGACTGATTGCATAT
>DAOWJB010000105.1 GCA_030640625.1 Bacteroides sp. | reverse complement strand
GTCGGCTTACAGGATTTCTTCAGGTTCGGCAAGGATCTTACTGCAGTTTGTTTATAGTGACTTTGATAACAATATCCCAGATTTCCATGTTTTGATCGATAATACTGTTCTTGTCCAGTCAGCTCAGGATCTGGCTACCAGTTCACTCAGCATACAGGCCAGCCTGGAACCAGTGATAACCAACGTCGAAATCCAGGACGATACCATGAACATTGAGGAGCAGGTGACCGTGAGCATAACGGTAGAGAGTGACCAGGGCAATAACTTTACACTGAATACGGGAGAGGTTGGTGGGTACCCCTTAACAACCCTGAGCAGGGTGAATGAAACCTCATACATTTCCAGTTTTACCGTTACTGAAGGCGGGAATGATTATGCTGCCTATGAAAACATTCCTGTAACTGATGTGCAGTTATTTAATGGTTTGATACCAGGGGATTTATATAATCAAACCATCATACAGGGACATGACCTGTTGGACGCCAGCCGGCCTGATATCCAACTTATTACGGCCCTGTCATCCGGTGCGATGGATATAGGATCTGAGATATTTTTGCGGATCAATACCGACCAGGCAGGATATACGTTCACTCCAACATCGCATGTAAATGATGTACCCTTTTCCAGTTCATCAATCCAGATTACAGCTCTTGGATCGGGAAATTATGATTTAAGATATACCCTGGAGGAGGGCGATAATGATGTGAGTGAGGGTAACCTGGAGCTGGAAATTGTTGCCGAAGATATCGCAGGGAACCTCAGTTTACCGTTTACATCCTTAAGTCCAAATGATATCAGCATCGATGCTTCCAGACCGGTGATCGATAGTGCATATATAAGTTCAACAGATTCAATCATACGTGTAGGAGAGACTTTAGAGATAATGGTGGAAGCGGATCAGTCCGGTTACAGGGTCCACGAGAATACCTGGATAAATGATGTTCCTGTCGGTCCAAATCTAATATTCAATGATCTTGGAAATGGACTATACCGCTTTCTTTATACAGTAAGGGATAGTGACGGAACTGTCTCCAAGGGAAATCTTACGATCAATATTGTGCTGCGGGATCGTGATCCATATGAGAATACGAGTCTTGCATTTACCGCCCTTGATCCGAACAATGTAATCATCCTGACCGAATGGCCATCTGCAGGAGTGAGTGGTTCAACTGAGATCTGCTCTGGAGAATCTGCACTTGTTACCATTACCCTTGGAGGCTTGCCTCCATGGGAATTTGATATATTTGACGGAACTACCACCTTAAACCTCAGCAATATATCGGATCCGATTTATCAATTCCTGACTCTTCCGGAGCTCACTACCAACTATACTGTTCCCAGGGTAATTGATGGAACAGGCAACAATAATATTGGATTCGGGAATGCCCTGATTACTGTTCATCCGCTTCCCGATGTTGAGATTTTGAACCTTCAGGAGATATATGACATCGAGGAACTGCCGGTTGAGCTGGACTACACCCCGGCAGGAGGTACGTTTACCGGACCAGGAATAACCAATCCTCCCTGGACATTCATCCCCTTATTGGCAGGTACAGAGAATTCACCCCATGAAATTATCTATACCTATACCGACAGAAACACATGTACCAATGCAGATACCGTAATTGTCCAGGTGATAGAGGCTGGCGGTTTTATCAGTTTTGAAAGATCAGTTGCCTGTTTTAATGATTCTTCATTTTACATCACTGGATATAATGACGGCAACACCATCGGGACATTCTCAGTGCTACCAACACCGCCAGCGGGAGCATTCTCAGATCTTGACAGCAACCGGGCAGTCCTCAGGCCGGCATTATATGATTTAAGCGCAAACCTGGATGTGCAGGTCATTTATACCTTCACGGATACGATAGGGATCGAAAATATCTTGCTAAGAAACCTGACCATCGAAAAATTGGAAGACGCCCGGATAAATACCATACCTGATATCTATTTCTGCCAGAATGATGCGCCCATTGTCCTGACCGGTATCCCTGCGGCAGGCGTTTTTTCCGGTACGGGTGTTACCTGGAATTCCATTCTGGGCTACCAGTTTGACCCATCCCATGCAGTCCTGGATACAAATTTAATACGGTATATTTATACAACTGTTAACCATTGCAGCGTTGATGACTCTGCAAAATTAATAGTATATGATGCCCCACTTGCTGATTTCACTACCAAAGAGAGCTGTATGCCGGAGGATGGAGGGCTGATTCAATTCGTAAATAGATCTGATACCGGTAATAGCCAGAATGTATTGTGGAGTTGGGATTTCGGTGATGTTTTCAGCGGTGAAGAGAATTTCAGTGATTTAAGAAATCCTTCTCATTTTTATGATGAGCTTGACACATGGACAATCAAACTTGATGTTTTTCTGGACAATGGCTGTAGTGATTTTGTTCAGAAGAACATCGACATACTCACATACCCGGAGGCTGAATTTACATGGAACAGCAATTGCCAGACGGATGATCCCATTTTATTTGAGGGACAGGATATATTAGACAATTCTGATACCGTATCTTCCAGGATATGGAAGATATACAGCAGGGATACAGAAATCTTCAGGTCAGATACAAATCAGCTGTCTTATAATTTCCCATCTGATGGAACCTTCAGGATTGCTTACAGAATTACAACCACCGCAGGGTGCAGTGACTCAACGGACAAGACCTTCATCTTGAGCCCCACATATATATTGTCTGAAGATTCATATTTCGAAGATTTTGAAATTTCAGAATTACATGAATGGACTTCGATTGTATTAAATCCTTTACAGAACAGCTGGACTTATGGAGAAATTGACCCAGGCAAGTTTCCGGAGAACGCTGCATCCGGGACACGGGCCTGGTACACCGACCTGCCAGTCCCAGAGAGAATTGAGAATTCATGGGTACAGTCACCCTGCTTTAATTTTAAGGATTTCTATCGCCCGATGGTTTCTCTTGATATTAAACGTTCACTTTACGGCAACTGGGATGGTGCAGCATTGCAATATACATTAGATCATGGCAAGACATGGACCAATGCAGGCAATATGGATGATGGTGGATTAAACTGGTATAACTCACAATTCATCAGGCCAAATATCGGTGGACAAAAAACAGGATGGACAGGTGAAGTTGAGCAGGAATTAACAGAAGATGAACAATGGTATACGGCAGCCCACGGTCTGGACGAACTGACCGGGCATAAAGAAGTGCAGTTCAGAATTGCCTTCGGTTTATCGGTTGACAATGAACCTAACGATGGGTTTGCCTTCGATAATTTCACAATAAAAAAGCGTACCCGCTTATCAGTGCTGGAATATTTTACCAATGCCAATACATCTGGATGCTATATTACAGACACTCTGGTACGTGAACTCATGGAAAAAGTTCCGGCTGATGTTATTGATATACAGTATCATGCGATGGGGAGCATGGATGATAAGATGTACATTGACAATCCGATTCCCGCCAACAACCGCGGAGCAGTTTATGGCGTTACAGACATACCCATGGCCATATTGGATGGTGGATTATTTGAGGAAGGGTTGGGATATCCGCTGATCTATGATTTCAGTACGAAATATCCAACTGCTGAGGATATTAAACTGAGATCCCTGACAGCTCCTGATTTTAAATTAGCGATTGAAATTCATTATACTCCCAGCCTGGAGATATCAATAGATATTGAAGCATTAAAGGACCTGGCGCAGAGAGAAATAACCCTGTATACACTTGTTCTTGAAAGTAGGATTGAAGACCCGGAATATGTGGGATCGAATGGCACTACTAAATTCTACCAGGTAGCACGTAGGATACTTCCTGATGCCGGTGGATATTTATTCAGGAAATCATGGATAATTGGTGAGATCGAAAACGTCATCCTGACCTGGGACACGCCGTCTTTTCCACTGAATGAAGAAGACGCATCCATTGTGGTTTTCCTTCAGGATGACAATACCAGGGAGATCCTTCAGGCAGCAAGCAAACCTGAATACTCTTCGGTATCCACGTTCGACCGGCTGGAGCCTCAGTCACAGGTTTTGCTCTATCCTAATCCGGCAAGGGAGTTGGTTAATGTATATTTCGAAAATGCACCCAGTAAGGCGATGCGATTCACGATCTATGACCTGACTGGCAAAATGGTGATTACTGATGTCATTGAACCCTGGCAACAGCGCTATACAATGATGCTCGGGGACCTTGAACAGGGACTGTATATAGTTGAGATCCGGACCAATAATAACAAGCTTGTCATTCACCGGGGCAAACTGTTCCATTATTAACCATTGCCATAGATATTCTCTAGCGTGCAATTACAAGCTTACGTGTGACTTTTGTTGTTCCATTCCTGGTCAACTGACAATTATACATACCATCCTGAAGACCAGAAAGATCCAATTCAATCTGGTTTTCACCCTGAGGCAAAATGCCAAGGTCATTATGATAAACCACCTGGCCTTTCAAATTAGCGATCGTTAGTACGATGTTTTCTGACGACTCAACCCTGAAGCTGAATGTTGTCAATGCCGAAGCTGGATT
>DAOWJB010000124.1 GCA_030640625.1 Bacteroides sp. | reverse complement strand
GCCCTGATCCTTGCTGATCTGGGCATGCTGGCCCTGCTGCCTGTTTTCCTGTATGGTGCCATCACCAATTATTTCCCATACTGGCTTACGGCGAAAATCTCAAAGAAAATTAAGGATCCGCAGTTCCACAGTACCTTTAAATATGTCATCGGAATGATCCTTTTCCCTTTGTATTATTTGATTATATTCATTTCTGTATGGATTTTTACTGACCCCGGTTGGATTAAATGGGCCTTTCTGGCAAGCTTGCCCCTTACGGGATTATCTGCACATATTTATTACATCTGGTTTAAAAAGCTGAGGTCCATGTGGAAATACCAGCTGCTGACCAGCCGGAAGGATGTTCAACTTGAAACACTTAAAAATCTCCGTAAGGATATTGTCATATTCACGGATGAACTCATCCGGAAATAAGCCTGTAAACTTATTCAAATGAATTCTGAATTTCTTGCTTAACAGCAATTTAACAGGAGAAATGGATTAATAGTATTATCTTTGCAAAAATTTGAAAAAGGCATTATGGGGAGCGGTGAATTGAAAGAAAAAATTATCAGCGGAATCCAGCAGATCGGGATCGGTGTGGGTAATCTGCGGGAAGCATGGAAATGGTATCGTGAACATTTTGGAATGGACATCAGGGTATTTGAAGAAAATGCAATTGCAGACCTGATGCTGCCATATACCGGTGGGCAACCCCAGTCCAGGCATGCCGCCCTTACTCTGAATCTTCAAGGGGGAGGCGGTTTCGAGATCTGGCAGTATACAAAAAGGACCCCGGTGCCTCCAAAGAACCAGATCCATCTTGGAGACCTGGGAATCAATGCTGCCAAGATCAAATCATCGGACATCAAGGCAAGCTATCAGTTTTTTAAAAATAAAAACATAAGTATTAATGGTATATCAAAAGATCCTGCCGGGGGTGAACATTTTTTTGTGAAAGATCCATACGATAATCTTTTCCAGGTGGTTAGTGATGATACGATCTTCCGGAACGAGAAAAAATTAACCGGTGCCACATTCGGGGCCTGGATCGGAGTTTCCAATATCGACCGTGCCCGCAAATTATACAGCGGTATCCTTGGTTATGATGATGTTATATACGACATAGAAGAGAAATTTGAAGATCTTGGTGACCTTCCTGGTGGCAACCACACCTTCAGAAGGGTATTGCTCAAGCATAGTAGAAATGTGCGTGGGACATTCAGCCGCCTGTTTGGTCCCAGTCAGATTGAACTGGTGGAGGTTAAGGATCGCCAGCCAAATAAGATTTACGAAGGCAGGCAATGGGGAGACCTGGGATTTATCCACCTCTGCTACGATATAATCGGCATGGATGCCCTGCGTGAAGAATGCAAGGCAAAAGGATTTCCATTTACGGTGGATTCCACAAATAAACATGATGACACTTTTGACATAGGCGAAGCCGCAGGGCATTTCTCGTATGTGGAAGATCCTGACGGGACACTCATCGAATTTGTCGAAACCCATAAACTACCTGTCAGTAAAAAGCTTGGATGGTATATCAATCTCCGCAAGAGAAACCCGGAGAAACCATTGGCAAACTGGATCCTGAAGGCCATGAAATACAACAGGATCAAGGACAAGAAGAAGTCTTGATCTACCATCACAACCCAGGTCATCTCAGGACCTCGACCCCTTTCCAGAAACTATATAACCCTTGATCTTTTCGGCCGCATAGGATGGATCCGGATAATACCAGGCCGCATCCTTATTAAGTTTTCCTTCTACATCCAGGTTATTATAACTGGCTGTACCCTTCCAGTGGCAAACCGTATGTGTGTGGCTGTTCAATAAAAACTTGCTATTTACAGAATCTTCCGGGAAATAATGATTCCCCTCAATTTGCAGGGTGTCCTCACTTTCCGCAATGACCTGTCCGTTCCATATTGCTTTCATGATTGAAATTTTTCAAATTTTGGAATATTCAAATATTCGAATTTTCAGCATAAAAATTTGTCAGCTGTCAGACCAACAGAATATCTGTCACAGGTATGGTAAAACCAGCATGGTCTGTGATTTATCGGGGTGAGTTGTAACACGCATCAAACAGAGGTATGCTGATTTTGCCATACCTATTATCTGGTATACATGCGGTAGAGTACCGGCACGACGAGCAAGGACATAAAGGTGGATACGAACAGTCCCCCAATAATGGTCCATCCCATCGGCGCCCAAAGTGTTCCACCACGTAAAGTCAATGGTAGGAGTCCCCCGATAGTCGTAAAGGTGGTCAATACTATAGGCGTAAACCGGGTCTCTCCTGCCTGCTTGATCGCAGCAATTTTATCCATGCCCTGATCCATCAGCTTGTTGATATAATCCACCAGGATGATGGAATTATTCACGACAATGCCTATCAGGCTGATCAATCCTATAAAAGCCGTAAACGAGAAAGAATACCCTGTGATAAACAGGGCCAGGACGGAACCGATCATGGCCAGAGGGAAAGCGGAAAAAATAATAAATGGCTGGGAGAAGGACCTGAACTGGAGCACAAGTACTGCAAAAATGGCAATCAGAGCGATAACGCTCGCCCGTGCCATCCCTCCAAAGCTTTCCTCTCTGCTTTCCAGTTCACCGGTGAATTTATATTCGTAATCTGCCGGGATGGGATAGGATTTGAAGCGGGACTCAAGGGAGGCCACGATTTCATCCAGGTCATGGCCTTTCCTGATATCTGCCGTCAGACTGCCGTTGCGGTCCATATCGAAATGAGTGATGATCCCGGGGGCTTCCTTAAGTTCCAGCCTGACCATTTGCTTCAGGGGGATCTGCCGCCCGGACAGGGAGCTTACATAAATCCTGTCAAAATCCTCCAGCTTGATCCGCTCATCGAATGGTAACCTCAGGACAATATCAAATTCATTCCCCTCCACATCTCTGAAACTGGATACCGGCATCCCGGTAATGGCAGTCCGGATAGTCCTGTCAATCTCATAGATAGGCACGCCAAGCATGCTGGCCTTGTCCCGGTTAATGTTGATATAGAAATCAGTACTTGCCCTGCTGAGCTGGTTATCGATATTCACCAGTCCGGGTTCCTCCCTGAGAAAGGCCTCAAAATCATCAGACAGTTTCTTGAGTACATCCTGGTTCGGACCAGTGATTTTAATGGCAAGGGGCGCTTCAACGGGCGCTCCCTGTTCGAATTCCTTAACATTTATCCTGGCCCCGGGAAAATCACTGAACAGGTCCCTCAGTCCGGCGATCATCCCGTCAAATTGATCCAGCTCATATTCCTCGAGTTCCACATAGATCTCAGCAAAGTTCCTTTCAAAACGCTTCGGAAAAATATTATAATAAATCCTTGGATTACCATGACCCACATTGGTAGCATAATGTTTTACCCCGCTCATGGTATCCAGCACGGATTCTACCCTGCTGGCCACTTCATCGGTTTTGTCAATATTGATGCCATCAGGGGTAGCGATCCTTATCATAAACTGTGGTTTCTCTGCTTTTGGGAAGAAACTTACCCCGACCAGGCTGAACAACATCAACGATCCTCCCAGGAGGGCAAGCGAGATCATGATGACAAATCCACGCCTCCGCAATGCAAAATCCAGCGTTTTCCTGTAGGGCCCCTGTATCAGGTATTTCAGGAAGAATTTCAGGTTATATTCCCGTTTCTTCTTCACAGCAGTAGCATGCTTTTTAAGAAATACGCTTGTCAGATAGGGTGTCAGCAATAATGCGATAATGAGCGAGGCAAACAGGGTATAAATAACAGTGACCGGCATACTCTGAATGAAACGGCCGGCTTTATCAGGCATGGAGATGATGGGGATAAAGGCCAGCATTGTAGTAACCGTGGCACTGATGATGGGCCATCCGAGCTGAACACTCCCTTTCACTGCGGCCTCTTTATTTGAATTTCCCAGGCCGATAAAGCGTTCAATATTCTCAACGATGACGATGGAATTATCAACGAGGAGTCCCAGTGAAATGATCAATCCTGCGATGGACATCTGCTGCAACCCGAAACCTGTCAGGTCAACAAATCCAAGTCCGATCAGGATGGAAAGCGGTATGGCAATGATCACCAGCAGTGAGGCCCTGAATCCAAGTGACAGAAAAATGACCAGTCCGACCAGCAGGATCCCGAAAAAGAGATTTGATAGGAAACCGTTGATACGCTCATCCACACTGTCCGCCTGGTCAAAGACCGTGATCAATTGCATTTCACGGTCCAGTTCCGATGCATGATCTTCAAGAATTTGATGGATCTTACCGGTAATCTTGAAAATATTATATCCTTCTTTCTGTTTAACCGTAAGGAAAACTGCACGTTCCCCATTGTACCTGGCGTAATAATTATTATCCGCGTAATCGAAATGAACATCAGCAATGTTTTTCAGGTAGATGTTCCTTCCATTATATGAACTCACTACGGTATTACTGATCTCCGCCAGGCCCTGGTAAGATCCGCTGGTTTTTATACTGAAATCCCGCTCACCTATCTTCATGCTGCCACCTGGAATATTCGCATTGTTACTCATGATGGCTTTGTTCACCATGTCAATGCTTATGTTCATCTGCGACATCTTCTCCAGATCCAGCGACACCCTCAACTCCTGATCCGGGATGGCAAACAATTCAACCAGTTTTACGCCCGCCACCTTTTCAATGCTTTTCTTAAGGCTCTCGGCTTCATGTTCCATTATCGCAAATTCCGCCGTTGCTGACACGATTGCCAGATGCATCATCACCACGTCGGTACTGTTCCACTCCAGGATCTCCAGGTCATAAATCTCATCCGGCAGGTCATCCCGGATGCTGTTCACCTGCTGCACCACCTCATCGAACTTCTCATCGGGATCCGATTCAAAAGTAAATTCAACAGATGTTATGGATATACCATCACGCATGGTGGTTTCCATCCGCTTTATATCATCCAGCTCATTGATTGCTTCCTCAATCGGGGTGGCAACCAGTTGTTCCAGGTCAATCGGATTGCTGCCGGGATAAATAATGACAATGGTTGCCCCGGGTACCTGCATGGGAGGATCTTCAGACCTTGGCATGCTAAAAAAGGAGCTGACACCCACGATCAACAGTAAAAGGAAAGCAGTAAGGGTAAACTGGTAATTATCAATGGCCAGCCTGGGTATTTTCATGACTCATAGGTTTTATTGATCGGAACCATTTATTTTAATCCGGCTGCCCGCCTTGATATACTCGGCTCCTTCGATAATCAGTTCCTCTCCCGGGGACAATCCCTCCTGCACGACAATGCCATGATCGGTAACAGCGTGAATCTGTATTTTCCTTCGTTCCGGCTGCCGGTCCCTCAGCACCATCACATAGCCCGTTAATCCGGTCCCATCAATGAGTGATTCTACAGGAATGACCAGGTGATTTTCCAGCGCTGCCGGATAGATGTCAACCTTTGCGATAAAACCCGAAACAAGTTTATCAGGTCTTTTGACCACCTGGATTTCAGTTTCATAGGTGCCGGTATACGGATCCGCAGAGGTCCCGATCTCGGAAATGATCCCGGTAAAAACCTCCCCGGGATACGCATCAAACCGAATATGTGAAGAATCCCCCATGCCTACCCTTACTATATCACGGTCCGTCAGGTTTGCCCTGACAACCCAATCGCTTCCGGTAGAAGCGAAAAGAAAAACAGGATGGCCAGGGGAAATGATCTCATTTGACTCGGCAATCCTCTTCAGGATCTTTCCATTGGCCGGGGCCCGGATGGTTGAATACTGGAGATTGAAGTTCGCTATGCTGGCATTTGAACGGGCCATTTCAAGTGCCGTGCCTGCATTTTCAAATTGTTCAAGGGTAGCCACACTGTCCCGGTACAAATTCCCGGCCCGCTCATAATCCCTCTCGGCTTTTTTCAGTGCCAACTCAGCCTGGTTTACCTGTGATTTTATCTCCTCAAGGTTCAATTGAGCCAGCAACTGGTCCTTCCTGACCGATTGTCCCTCATCGACCATGATCCGCAGAATGATTCCCCCTGTCTTAAAGCTCAATTTGGATTCTGATTTTGAAGCCAGCTTCCCGGTAGTACGCACGGCAAAAACTATGGCAGTATCAGTGATCCGGATGGTCTTGATGGCAACCACAGGTTCAGCAGTATCCTGCGGTCCGTTCTTCCCGCACCCGACCATTATCAATAAACCAGCCAGGCAATACACACCGATCATCATTTTTTTTGTTTTCATATCTGGTTTGTTATGGTTTTCTTTATTCAGCTTCAATCGGGTAAAGACAGGCCACTCTTTCCAGTTCCGCGTATTTGATATGGAAATCATACTTACTGATAATCAAGAACATTTCAGCCTGGGTCATTGTTGACCGGGCATCGATAAATTCGATCAAGGTAGCCTGTCCCTCGCTATATTTTCGATTAATCACCCTGAATGCATTACTGGCGCTGTATAATTCCTCTTCTGAAGCCCTGACAGATTCCGCAGAGGCGATCAAATCATAATAGGCTCCAACGGTTTCCAGCCTGATCTGCTGTTTTGCCTCTTCCATCTGCGTATTCCTCAGTTCCTGTTCTATGCGTGCTTCGCCAATCCTCGCCTTGTTCTGAAAACCATGGAACAGATCCCAGCGGAAGACCAGTGAAGCAAACAGGTAATCCTGCTTCATATTGAATTCGTAATGCCTGCCCTGAAATCCGTAATCTACGATGGCATACAGGTTGGGGAATTTATTAAACTGGTTCATGCTCAAATTATTATCTGCCACCCTGCTATAACTCCTCAACATCTCTAATTCCTCGCGATTTCCGACGGCAAAATCAGCCAGGTCATCCAATACGAATATCTCCGGTATGGAATCATACCCAATATCAGTAAGGATCCTCGTTTCAAATGGCCTGTTCAGCAGGAAATTGAAATATGCCTTGGCGACCTGGTGACTCTTCCTGCCCTCAGCCTCCTGCCTGTCAAGTTTGCTGAGTTCTGCCCTTGACCGGTAAACATTGTCTATTGTCACCTTATCGTTTTGAAACAGGCTTTCATTAACCCGGACATTTTCCACCAGGAGTTCCCTGGTATCATCAACCAGTTGAAGCAGTTTCACTGACTTCAGGTAATTGAAATAAGCTGTCTTAATTTCCGCAACCAGCTGCCTTTGATAGGCTCCGGCATCCGCCTTGATGGCATTGCTCAATTCCTTGTTAATCTTCTGGTTATAAATGATTTTCGTGTCAACTATCGGCTGGGCTAACCGGATCTTTGTCTCGTGTTCGGTGGGACGGTAAAAGGCAAAATCCATATTTTCAATATCCGGGAATAAATCCTGTCCCAAAAGATAATTCAAGCTCTGATAAACCGGATTCAGCATGGTCCCTACAGGGAACTCGATGAGCCTGCCCCCCTGGGCAGCTGTGTACCGGGCATTCAGGCTTATGTCAGGAAAAAACAGTGCCCTGGCCTGTTTAAGGACCTCCATGCTCTTCTGATAGCTTACCTCTTTCTGTTTTAAGGCGAGGTTATTCTCAAGACCCTCAACGATGTAATCTTCCAGGGTCATTGCCTGTCCGACTGCACTGCATGCAAACCCGGACAGAATTAGTATCAGCCAATACCTGATCATATGCATGACTATTTAGTTTTTTTAATACTACCGTTGGAAACCAGCTCCAGATGGGTCTGGAGGATCTCCTCGGCCTTCAGGTTAAATATTTCGTACAGGTCTGCTTTGTTGTTAAGCACGATCAGGACACCCAGCATCTGTGACCACAGGGTGGCGGAAAACACCTCCGCGGACAGGTCATCCCGAAGCGATCCATCCTTCATCCCCTTGTTTACCTGGTAGGTAACCAGGGCAAGCGGGGATTGCTCCTTCAGGTATACCTGGATTTGCTCCTGGTCAATATTCAAAGCCTCCATCCGGCTGCTCTCATAATACATGAACAGGTCAAAATGTTTTCGTTTTTCCCTGGAAAACCTGATAAAGGATTCCGCCAGTCCGAGTAAACTCTGGTAACCATTATGCTCCTCTGACAAATTATCCTTCATCATTTTCATGAGGATATCCGATCCCCTCATGAAAATTGCAAACTGGAGATCTTCCTTGCTTTTGAAATAAAGGTAGAGGGTCCCCTTGCTCAACTCTGCCTCTTCGGCGATCTCATCCATTGTGGCAGACTCAAAACCCTTTGTGAAGAATATCTTTTCAGCTGCATCAATAATTTCACTGCGGCGCTGCAGTTTTTCCCTTTCTTTCCTTTCGGCTATTCCCATATATGACTTTAAGTTATATTATACATTAGATTGTACTATCTGACCCTTGGTCATTTATTAAACAAAAGTATAACATTTCCTATAAATAATCCAAATTTTTTCAGAAATCTTAAAGGAAAATTAGCTGAGTCCTGCCTGCAATGGGAGTAAAAAAAATCCAGGTACCCGCTGAGTAGTGGCTCACACAGAGGTACCTGGATAAAAGAAATGTCTTTTTACAGGAAACTATTTTGCTGCTTGGTTAAATCTTTCGTTTACATAATCCCAGTCGATCACATTCCAGAAAGCAGCAATGTAATCAGTCCGTTTATTCTGGTATTTCAGATAATAGGCGTGTTCCCATACATCGATGGCAAGCAGTGGATATCCCTGCTGCTCTGTAACATCCATCAATGGATTGTCCTGGTTCGGCGTAGAGCTGACCACCAGTCCACTTTCAGTTTTCACCAGCCATGCCCATCCGGAACCAAAGCGTGTTGCAGCTGCTTTGGAGAACAACTCCCGGAATTTATCGAAACTGCCAAAGTTCTTGTCCAGGGCCTTTCCAATATCTCCGCCTGCAGTACCACCGCCCGTGGGTGACATGCATTTCCAGAATAATGTATGGTTATAGAATCCGCCTCCATTGTTGCGTATACCCACCGGATGCTGGCTTACCTTTCCGAAAATATCTTTCAGGGATGCGTCACCAAGGCCTGCAGATTCAACAGCTGCATTAAACTTCCTGGTATAGCCTGCATGATGCTTGCTATGATGGATCTCCATGGTCATGGCATCGATATGGGGTTCCAGGGCATCATAGGCATAATCCAGTTTGGGTAATTGAAACCGGTCCTCAGCCGCAGAACCTCTTGCTGCTGCTGATTTCAGACTGCCTGGCAAAGATGCTGCCACGGCTCCGCCAAGGGTTAGTATTGCTGTGTTTTTCAGGAAAGTACGTTTGTCCATTTTCAGGTTTTTATTATTTCGGGAACAAATATAGCACATTATCATCCTTATTTAAAATTAATTTAAATAAGGTATTTGAAACCGGCTCCTTTTTAACATATTATTAAAGAACTAT
>DAOWJB010000182.1 GCA_030640625.1 Bacteroides sp. | reverse complement strand
TACCTGCAATATAAAATTCTTTAGGCGGGAACTTAATATGAAAACAGGCCTTCTGACAAGACAATTTATAGCAGAATTACCAGGTGGTTGCCAGGTGGAGGTAGAATCCAGGCGTTTTCTAAGCATGGTCAGAACAGATGTTGGGGCCATATCATATTCGATAAAAGCCTTGAATTTCGAGGGACTTATCAAGGTTAGTCCATTTATTGACCTGGATGTAAAGAACGAAGACGCCAATTTCAATGAAAAGTTCTGGGATGAAGTAGGTAAAGAAATAAAACCGGGCAGAGGATATATTGTAGGGAAAACTAAGAAACTTGATTTCCATGTTTATACCGGTATGAAATTCCAGGTTTTACAGAATGGTTCTGATTGCTGTCCGCGGGCAGACATACTGGAAGAATATAAATTCATTGCCAATGAGTGCAAATGCAGTCTGAAGGAAGGAGAGATCCTGGAGGTATTCAAGTATGCTGTTAATGTTTCTACCCTTGATCATCCTGTTTCAGACCTTGTTGACCGGGCAAACGAATCACTCGATAGGGCTTTTGATACCGGATTCGAAAAACTTTTACAAGAACACAGGGATGCATGGGAGGCAAAGTGGAACGAAAGTGATATTGTGATTGAGGGTGACCAGGCCGCGCAGCAGGGAATCCGCTTCAATATTTTTCACCTCAACCAAACCTATACCGGTGAAGATGAACGCCTGAACATCGGTCCGAAAGGTTTTACCGGGGAAAAGTACGGGGGTAGTACCTACTGGGATACCGAAGCTTTTGCATTGCCTTTTTACCTGTCCACTGCACATCCACAGACAGCGAAAAATCTCCTGTTATATCGATACAAGCACCTCGATAAAGCCATAGAAAATGCAGGGAAACTTGGTTTCACAGACGGTGCAGCCCTGTATCCCATGGTTACCATGAATGGGGAAGAGTGCCACAATGAATGGGAGATTACCTTTGAAGAGATCCACAGGAACGGAGCCATTGCCTATGCCATCTTCAATTATATCAGGCATACCGGCGATGAAGCTTATATGGTGGAATTTGGCCTGGAAGTACTTATCAGCATATCCAGGTTCTGGAGCCAACGGGCTAATTTGTCCCCCGGAACAGGGAACTATATGATCCTGGGGGTCACCGGTCCAAATGAGTATGAAAACAACATAAATAATAACTGGTACACCAATACCATAGCAACCTGGACTCTGGAATATACCCTGGATAATATTGATAAAGTAAAGAAAGCAGATCCTGAAAAGTTTGTAATACTTGCAAGCAGGATTGATTTTGATTTTAAAAATGAAACCGGCTGCTGGAAAGAAATCATTGAAAAAATGTATTATCCGGTATATGAGGAAGCCGGGGTGTTTCTTCAGCAAGATGGATTTCTTGACAAGGATCCCGTGACCGTTCAGCATCTTGATCCGGGACAACGGCCTTTGAATCAGCACTGGTCGTGGGATAGGATCCTCAGGTCAAGGTTTATAAAACAGGCAGATGTATTGCAGGGGATTTATCTGCTTGAAGATCGGTATGATGGGGATACCATCAGACGGAATTTCGAGTTTTATGAAAATTGGACTGTCCATGAATCTTCCCTATCCGCCTGTATTCATTCAATACTTGCAGCCAAAATCGGAGATATAGATAAGGCTTATAAACTGTATCTTCGCACCGCACGGCTTGACCTTGATGATTACAACAAGGAGGTGGATGAGGGACTGCATATTACCAGTATGGCTGGAACCTGGCTGGCCATCGTGGAAGGATTCGGCGGGATGAGGATCAGGAACAGCATGATCCATTTCAATCCACTGGTGCCTGAGCAATGGGCATCCTATTCATTCCATGTCCGGTTCCGTGGTAACCTGATGAATATCAAAGTATCAAAAGAATCTGTTGAAATTATGAATCTATCAGAAAATAATCTGAAGGTTTCTGTATATGACCGGGAATATAATTTACCGGCAGATGGAAATATTTTAATAAGTAGATGATCTTAAAATAAAATCAGCATGGAGAAAGTGTTAATAGTTGGGGCCATTATCATATTGGCTCTCGTTTTCGCAGGTTGCAGGAAGAGGATCGCAGAGCAGAAGAAACCAACTGGGACCTTTATCAGTGAAGTACCACATCCCAAATGGTCGAAGACTGTTACTTTTTATGAGGTCAATGTCAGACAGTTTACAGAAGAGGGTACATTCAGTGCCTTTACAGAACATCTTCCCCGGTTGAAGGACCTGGGCGTTGAGGTGCTCTGGTTTATGCCCATTCATCCCATTGGCGTGGAAAACCGTAAAGGCGAGCTTGGCAGCTATTATTCTGTAAAGGATTTTAAAGCGATAAATCCCGAGTTCGGCACCATGGATGATTTTAAGGAAATGCTTGCTATGGCTCATGAGATAGGATTCTATGTGTTGCTTGATTGGGTTCCCAATCATACATCATGGGACAATCCACTGCTTTCCGAGCATCCTGAGTGGTACGATAAAGATGAGGATGGAGAACTGATTGCCCCGTATGACTGGACAGATGTAGTGAAACTTAACTGGTCACAGCAGGGTTTACAGGATTATATGCTGAATGCTTTGAGATTCTGGGTAGAGATGGGAGTCGATGGTTTCAGGGTAGATCATCCTCATGAGACCCCAAAGGAATTCTGGGAACTGGCCAGGTCTGAACTGGAAAAGATCCGGCCTGTTCTGATGCTGGCAGAGAACGAGGAACAAACATACTTCCTGGAGCATGGATTTGACATGAATTATGCCTGGGAGCTACATCACATGATGAACAGCCTGGCCAAGGAGAAGACTTCACTGAAAAAGCTAAGAAGATACTTTCAGAAGGAAGACAGCATTTACCCGGACAATGTGTACCGGATGAGGTTTTTGACCAACCATGATGAAAATTCCTGGCAGGGCACCATTAATGAAAGGATGGGAGATGCCCACGAAGTATTAGGCGTATTCATGTTTACAGTGCCCGGCGTACCCCTGTTATATAGCGGGCAGGAAGCCTGCCTGGATAAACGCCTGGAATTTTTTACACGGGACCCCATTGAATGGAAGGAATGTGATAAAACAAATTTCTATAGAGACCTGATACTGCTGAAGAAAGATAATGTTGCACTATGGAATGGAGAGTTCGGAGGTCCCATGGAGATGATAAGTACCTCCAGAGACAAAAAAATATTTGCATTTTCACGCGAGAAGGATGTTAACAGGGTGTTAACATTCCTTAATTTGAGTGGAAGAACAGTAAAGATTAAGCCGGAAATGACTAACTTCAAAGGCAGTTATAAAAATGCGTTTAACGGGGAGAAGGTACGTGTACCTTTATCAGACTCATTAAGGCTTGAAGCCTGGGACTATTTGGTCCTGGTGAAGTAAGCTTTGTGAAAACCACTACGCTACCTGTTGCCACACCACTGGCACCAGATTTTTCATTGTATTGAGGCCGCATATTGGGTTCTGACCTGGTCGAAATAAACTCCCGATCCGGCTTTCAGTCCCTTTCCGGGCGGGCCGGTTTCTTAAAGTTTAGTAATTCTTCGAATGATCTGTTCACCATCGGTCCTGAGCTTCAGGAGGTAGACACCCCTGTCCATTCCTGATCCATCGATGTAGAATTCGGTCGCAACTCCTTTTTCAACTACCTGCTCCACCCTGTAGACCAGGCTCCCGTTAATATTATATAATTCCACAGAGTACTTGTTCCCTGCAGCTTTTTCAATTCTAATATGGAAGCCTTCCTGTGAAGGATTAGGGTAAATCAATATATTATTGCCGCTTGCAGGTGGCAGATAGTATGATGTGGCAAGGTCTAATGTGCCATATTCTGTTATCCCGGCAAGCAAATCGCCGCTTTGTGCAACAGGAGTAACTTCAAAGAATATATAATGGTTCCAGTCGCTTTCCTTTATGGTATAAGTCTTATCAAGAGCGCCGAGGATCTGCATTTTTTCAGCACCATTAGCATATTTCCCCTTAAACCACTTGTAGCTTGAATCGCCCTCTGGATCACCGTTCTGATCATAATAGGTATAATTTCCGGTCAGTACTTCGCCAACTGCAAGGTTCCCACTGACGGACACATCCAGAGCCCTTGGAGCAGAAATCAGGTCCGGTGTAGGCAGTTTAACGCTGGTATAGATCCTGTATTCGCTCTTATCTAGGTCGATTGACATATGAACATCAGATACCGTAAGCGAGTCCCCGCTCATGTAATCATACCATGTTCCGGTTTTGGTGAAAGAGGGATCAATGTTTTCGGGGTAGGTATTAAAATTACCGATGATGGTGACATCCATATCATCATGGCGGAGGTGTATGGTTTTCATCGTATCAACCACGTCAATACTGAAATCGGTCGTATTGAAAACAGTCTGTCCCTGCTTCAGATGTGCAAATGCAGAATATACCTGGTACAGGCGTTGCCGGTTCGGATTATCAAAATAATCCCAGCGTATGGGTTTGGGTCCCAGTTTATCATCGTTATAAAAAAGGCTGTAATCATAGCCCAGTTCCCCGAATTGCCAGATCATTTTTGGACCGGGGATGGTGAAGAAAAATGCTGCGCAGAGCTCTGCCCTGACAAGAGAGATCTCCAGGTTATCCCGTACATTATAGTTCGGATTTTCGTAATTTCCCCATTTTTTCACATCATACAGATGTCTTTGCTCATCATGGCTTTCCATGTAGGTGACCAGATGAGGCTTGCTGAAATTCCGCGTTTTGTATGATCCCCAGGAGAAATCCGATTTATTATCTTCGTGCCATCC
>DAOWJB010000075.1 GCA_030640625.1 Bacteroides sp. | reverse complement strand
CCGCCGGAGCTTTAATGAAAGCACGATGCCGTGCTTAAATATTATGGGGTATTAATCCGAATTTCTTCGGGCTATGCCCTAGTTAAGGGTAGGTTGCAAACGCGATACTCACCCGTGCGCCGGTCGCCAGCACCACCGAAGCGGTCTGCTGCCCCTCGACTTGCATGTGTTAAGCCTGCCGCTAGCGTTCATCCTGAGCCAGGATCAAACTCTTCATTGTAATTAAGAATTTAAATGCTCTCAAGATTCAAAACCTTTATGAATAAACGAGGTTCTTTTTACTATTTCTAGCTGTGTACTAACCTTTTCAATCTTTCAAAGAACTCTTTAATTTGGGACTGCAAAGATAAGAATTGTATCCGATCTCTGCAAATTTTCTTTGGTGTGTAAACATAATTTACTGCCAAAGCGGCTGCAAATATAAAAACAATTGCTTAAATCTTGCAAGACTTCCTGAATATTTTTTTTTCGGGCTATTCAAACATCTTTTTTTTAATGCAATATCCTGCCAGCAGATTCAATTTTACCGGGGAAATTCTGCCTGATAATCAATACTGTAGATCGATGATTTTTAACCTGAAAAAATGAGTTAACCTTTATATTATTATATACACTTGATTTCATAATATTTTATTCCTTATGTACATTAAAGTGTCAATTAGGCCGTTTATCTATTATTTGAGCAGAAAGGTTTATCTTCACTAAGATTTTTTAAAGAGTCATATTTTGAACAACAGACTGGTTATTATACCAACATATAATGAGATCGAAAATATCGAGAAGATCATCAGGAAAGTTTTGAGTCTGGAACCGCAATTTGATATAGTGATAATCGATGATAACTCACCAGATGGAACGGCCGGGATAGTAAAAAACCTTCAGGAAGATTATAAGGGACAGATACATCTGTTGCAGCGCAGTGGTAAACTGGGACTGGGTACTGCCTATATCATGGGATTTGACTGGGCGCTTGACAAGGGTTATGAATTCATCTTTGAAATGGATGCCGATTTCTCCCATAACCCGGATGATCTTCTGCGCCTTTTCGATGCTTGCAAAAACGGGGCAGACCTGACCATCGGATCACGGTATATTACAGGTGTTAATGTTGTTAACTGGCCCATGAGCCGTGTATTGATCTCCTATTTTGCATCCAGATACGTCCGTTTCATTACCAGGATGAATATCAGGGACTCAACGGCCGGTTTTATCTGTTACCGGAACCAGGTCCTTGAAACCATTGATCTGGAAAAAATCCGGTTCAAGGGATATGCCTTCCAGATAGAAATGAAATTTAATGCCTGGAAACACGGATTTAAGCTTGAGGAAGTACCTATTATTTTTACTGACAGGAAGGAAGGAAAATCTAAAATGTCCGGTAAAATTGTTTATGAGGCGATTTGGGGAGTTATCACCATGAAGGTCTCGAGTTGGTTCAAGTCTTACAAGAAGGTAGCGTAAAATACATGAATATGTACGACGGGCTCATCAGGAATGCCAGGATCGTTAATGAAGGCAAGGTATTCAATGGGAATATCCTGATCCACCAGGGGAAAATACATGCCATCCTGAAACCGGAAGATCCTGTCCCCGATGATGTACAGAAAATCATAGATGCCGGCGGTAACCTGGTGATCCCGGGGGTCATCGATGACCAGGTCCATTTCAGGGAACCCGGACTTACGCACAAGGCTGAGATCTATACAGAATCCCGGGCAGCCGTAGCAGGTGGGATTACTTCCTTTATGGAAATGCCCAATACCATTCCCCAGACAACAACAATTGATACCCTGGAAGACAAATTTAAACTGGCCTCTGAGAAATCCCTTGCCAATTACAGTTTTTACCTGGGGGCTACCAATGACAACCTGGAGGAGATCCGGAAGCTCCATCCGGATCAGTCCTGCGGAGTCAAGATCTTTATGGGTTCTTCCACCGGAAACATGCTGGTTGACGATGACAGGGTGCTCGAAGCAATTTTTGCTGAAAGTCCGGTCCTGATAGCCACCCATTGTGAGGATGAATCCATAATCCGTGCTAATATAGCGGAATATCGCAAAAAGCACGGGGAGGACCTGCCTCCCTCCTTTCATCCACTGATCAGGAATGAGGAAGCCTGTTACCGGTCTTCCTCCAAGGCCGTTGAACTGGCGGTAAAGCATAAGTCAAGGCTCCATGTTTTGCATATTTCCACGCAAAAGGAACTGGAACTTTTCAATAACAGTTTACCCGTTGACAGGAAACAAATTACGGCAGAAGTATGTGTACACCACCTCTGGTTCGATGACCTGGATTACGCAAAGAAAGGAAGCCTGATAAAGTGGAACCCGGCAGTAAAAACGCCAACAGATAAAGAGGGATTGCGAGCGGGACTATTGACCAACAAACTGGACGTCATTGCCACAGATCATGCACCGCATACCCTGGAGGAGAAAGATCGGTCCTATTTCAAGTCCCCATCCGGCGGGCCCCTGGTGCAACATGCCCTCCCCGTGATGATGGAATTACAGAAAAAAGGGATCATTGAATTGACAACCCTCATTGAGAAGATGTGTCACTCACCGGCCAGGATCTTTAAAATAAGGGACCGGGGATTCATCAGGGAAGGATACCATGCAGACCTGGTCATCCTGGATGATTCACAGTGGACAGAAAACGGGGACAATATATTATATAAGTGCGGGTGGTCTCCCTTCGATGGAGAAACTTTCAGTACCCGTGTCTTGTATACCATGGTGAACGGGAACATTGTCTACAACTGGAATGCAGAAGAGCAGAGACACCATTTCTCAGAAGGGATCAATGGAATGCGACTACAGTTTAACAGATAATCTACACCTCCATGAACAATATCATCATCAGAACCATCCTCCCTGTGATGGTTTTATTTGTTTTATCCTGCAGCGGGCCAAACAAAGAGAAAGGGGTGCGGAGGGCACCCGGTGAAACCCAATCCCAAATGATAGCCGACCAGATCATTTATGATGTTATGATCAAGAATCATGATCCGGAGGATGACTGGACGGAAAAATGCCTGGCCGGACTGAACCGGGAGGAACTGATTGATTTTATCCTTAACGGACTTTACAAGGACCGTTTCAAAGCTTATGATATCTTTAATGATAAATCAATCCCTTCCCGTAAAATCAAAAAAATGGAGGAGGATGGCGAATTTACCAGGGAACAGATCAGCAAGATCCAATTTGTTGAACAGTGGTACATCGATACGGCACTTTCCACCCTTACCAAACGGGTAACGGAGGTCCGGTTAGGCATCGAGCATTTCGATAATTACGGCATGCTTATAGGACATAACCCCCTCTTCAAGGTAAAGTTTATCCCTTATCCCTTACAATAAGCCGGATATTTTGCTTGTAGATTTGTTCAAGTATCAGTTCCTTGTTGATCATCACCCGGTCGATGGTTGACTGGTCAAAATAACGAATGGTTATCAGCTCCAGTCCCGTTTCATAAGTTACCTTGAATTCCTGCTCCAGGTCATCAATCAGGTTCCGCGACTTACGCTTGTTATTATTGATACAGATCTGGAAACTGACGGCCGAATTCTGCATCAGGTTAATCTTTACACCATGTTTGTATACATATCCGAATATGGATTCAAGGTTATCCTCTGCAATAAAGGAAAAATCCCTCGGGGAGATCCTGATCAGCACCTGGTCCATATTAAAGATAAAGGAGGGTATTAACTTGTTATAGGTGAGGTTCCCAACCAGGGTCCCCTCTTCATCCGGATCAATAAATGATTTAATGTAGAGGTTAATATTCTTATTCTGCAGTGGTTTGATCGTCTTGGGATGGATCACACTGGCACCATAGTAAGCCAGTTCAATGGCATCCAGGTAGGATATCTGTTCCAGCTTGACAGTATTGTCAAACCATTTCGGATCCGCATTCAGCACACCGGGGACATCCTTCCAGATAGTCACGTGTTCTGCCCTGAGTATATGGGCAAGGATCGCAGCGGTAAAGTCCGATCCCTCCCGTCCAAGTGTAGTGGTGATATCATCGATGGTCGATGCTACAAATCCCTGGGTAATATAGATCCTGGAATCCCTGAAATGAAATCCATTTTTGACCAGCTGAGTCGATAAACCCCAGTCGATTCGTGCCTCCCGGAAGACATTGTTGCTCTTCAGATATTTGCGGATATCCATCCATTGATTCTCTATACCGGATTCATTCAGAAAACCAGAGATAATCCTCGTAGAGATCATCTCCCCGTAAGGGACGATCTGGTCATAATCATGATCGTAATTTTGGGTCGGGGCCTTGTCCAGTCTTTCCTGCAGCTCTTCGAAAATGTTATTAAATTCCATGTGGAACGGATGTTCCTTGTCCGGAAATAATTCCTCAACGATCTGTTTATGATAATTTTTACGCTCTTCAACAGCCTCTTTAAGCTGCTTCTTTCTCTTATGAAAATAATGGTCTGAAATTACTTCCATGGCATTGGTGGTCTTTCCCATGGCGGACACAACAATGGCAATTTTATCATCCGGATATCTCTTCAGTATATTCGCAGCATTTTTTACAGCATTGGCAGATTTAACTGAGGCTCCACCAAATTTAAATACAATCATAGGTATGGAATTAGTATTGGCTACAGAAACGGCAAATTTAATAACATTAATAAAGTAAAAAAAGTGTTAGATTTAAACTGGACAAAAAAATTATAGGGATATGACTAAAAAATTCCGGGCATATACATTGAATGAATTCATCGTCAGGCAACAAAATGCCTTCCCCTATGCCACGGGTGATCTTACCAGGCTACTCGGCCATATCGGGATCGCCTCCAAGATCGTGAACAGGGAGGTGAATATGGCTGGACTGGTCGATATACTGGGGGAAACAGGCACTGAAAATATCCAGGGGGAAAGCGTCAAAAAGCTTGATGCATTTGCCAACGACCAATTCAAATCCATTCTTGGATCCAGCATCGAAGTTTGCGGTCTGGTAACTGAAGAAGAAAAAGATCTTGTTTCCTTCGAAAGCGATCTTTCCAGGGAGGGCAAATACATCGTCTGCATGGATCCCCTCGACGGATCCTCCAATATTGATGTGAACGTCTCCATCGGAACCATTTTCTCCATTTACAGAAGGATCAGTGAAATAGGCAGCGCATCTGTGGAGAAGGATTTCCTTCAGCCAGGTACCAAACAGGTGGCGGCCGGATATGTTTTATATGGTTCCTCCACCATGCTGGTTTATACCACCGGTATGGGGGTGACGGGTTTTACCCTGGATCCCTCTATCGGGGAATTCTTCCTCTCCCACGCAAAGATTGTCATGCCTGCAGAAGGCAGGTTCTATTCGATCAATGAAGGAAATTATATAAATTTCCCACAGGGAGTTAAACAGTACATCAAATACTGCCAGGTAGATGATCCTTCCACCAATCGTCCATACACTTCCCGGTATGTTGGTTCGCTGGTAGCAGATTTTCACCGGAACATGTTGAAGGGAGGTATCTATATTTACCCCGAAACCACTTCCATGCCCGAGGGAAAACTCAGGCTTACCTACGAATGCAACCCAATTGCTTTTCTGGCAGAACAGTCAGGTGGCATAGCAACTAACGGAAGGGGCAGAAGGATCCTGGAGATCCCGCCTGAATCCATTCATCAAAGGACACCTTTCTTCACCGGATCGCCCAAAATGATGAAACAGGCAGAGGATTTTATGCAATTATATGCTTAAAATCTTAAATTCGCAGTCCACATTCAAAACTTTATCTCTTGAAACCAGGGGAGATCCTGTCACAATACGAAAAAAGCCGGCAAATCAGCACAGT
>DAOWJB010000341.1 GCA_030640625.1 Bacteroides sp. | reverse complement strand
TTTATCTTCAGCCTTGGAGAAATGTCATTCTCCCCCAAGATCCTTGAATACATTGCCAAACTCGCCCCAAGAGATAAAGCAGCCCTGTATATGGGTACCTACTTTCTTCCCATTGCGCTTGGGAATTTTTTCGCTGGACTGATCTCAGGGAAGCTATATGAGATCACGGCAGACAAGGTTGTATTGCTTGAGAAAGAGGTGGAAAGGTGGGGACTCCAAATTCCGGAGATCTCATCATCATTCAGCCAGCAGGATTACATGGCAAGGGCGGCAGAATTAATGGGTATGGATATACCCGAACTGACGCAATACCTGTGGTTAAATTACAATCCACCACTGTTCGGTGTCATCCTAATGAGCCTTGGTGTTTTGACCTGTCTTTCACTGATCGTTTATGATAAGATCATATTCAGATACAATTAACTGAAAACCTGTCACAAATGTTTACCCATTACCTTAAGGTCACGATCAGGAACCTGGCCCGGAACCTTTTCTTTGTAATCATTAACATTGTTGCCCTTGGACTTGCATTGTCTATAAGCATTGTTGCTTACCTGAATCATAAATATGATGCTGACTGGGATAAATCACATGTCAATGCAAAGGAAATCTACAAAGTTACATTCACCCGTGAGATCCAGGGCCGGCAACAGGTATACGGTGCCAGTCCAATTCCCGTAGCCAACGGGATCGGTGATAATATGAGCGGTGTGGAATCAGTGATCAGGTTTACCGGAACCAACTCACCTCTCAAAGTAGGATTGAATAATTACTCCCGGTACATTGGATATGCTGACCCTGGCTTCCTGGACCTGTTCACCTTCCCCATCGTAAAAGGATCTGCAGAATCTTTCAGGGACAGGCAAAATATCCTGATCAATGAAACGATGGCTTCCGCCTATTTCGGTGATGAGGATCCAATAGGACAGATCATGTCGATCTTCAACGACAAGGGTGAAGAGACCACCTATACCGTGGGGGCAGTATTCGAAAACCTTCCTTTAAATACCAGTTTCATGTTCCAGGTGTTGACCCAGTTTGACAATTATATAGATATGTGGGATGTAGACCACACTAACTGGCAAAATTGGGTCGCAGCAACCTTCTTGCATATACGCAATGCTGAACAGGCAGAAACGGTCGAAAAGCTGTTGCAGGATATGATCCCGGCTCACAACAAGGCGAGGGAAGATTTCCAGATATCGGGATTCCGCCTCCAGCCATTTCTTGATGTAGCGCATGATACCTGGACAATCTGGAATGACTGGTGGGTCCGGGGCAGTTTTCATCCGGCGGCCGTGACCGCCCCCCCGATCATGGCCCTGCTGATCCTGTTAATTGCCTGCTTTAATTTTACCAATACTTCCATCGCTTTCTCAAGTAAAAGATTGAAAGAAATTGGAGTCAGAAAGGTTGCCGGCGGGCATAGAAAGCAAATTATCTGGCAGTTTATGGGAGAAAACTTCCTTTTGACTTTACTGGGACTACTGCTGGCCCTGTTTGTAGCCCGTTTCTTGACATCTACCTATTCCGCCATGTGGGAATATATGGACCTGGAGTTCAGTTTACTGGATAATCCAGCCCTGATCATTTTTCTTATCTTCCTGCTGCTGTTTACTTCTTTTGTTGCCGGAGCCTATCCTTCCTTCTATATCAGCCGTTTTAATCCGGTGAATATTTTCCAGGATAAATTAAAGATAGGTGGCAAAAACATTCTGACAATCATACTGCTAACATCTCAGATAGCCATATCTGTCATGGCCATTATCTCAGGAATAATATTCTGGCAGAATGCCAATTACCAGGATAATGTTTATATGGGATATGACAAGGACCACATTATTGGCTTGCACATTCGCAACCAGGAAAATTTCATTGCATTCAGGGATGTGGTGCAAACAAATCCCATGATACTCTCCGTGGGTGAGTCAGATGAACACATAGGGTACTCAAACTATAGCAGATCCATGGAATACAATGGAATAAAGGAGGATGTTGCCCTGCTGGATATTGGACATGGCTATTTTGAGACCATGGGACTGCAACTGGAGGACGGAAGAACTTTCACCCGTGAATTTGAACAGACTGACAAGGGAAAATCCATCATCGTCAATCAAAAGTTTGCAAAAGATTTCGGGATAAGCGATCCCATTGGCAAAAGAGTCGTCATGTCTGATACTGTTCCGCTTTACATCATAGGAATTATGACAGATTATTTCCCTTACGGTACATGGAATGAGATCCGGCCCACGGCTTTTCATTTTGTTCGGGAAAACCGGCTAAGGTTCCTAACTGTAAAAGCAGAAATTGATAACCTGAAAACCGTCAATCAGTACCTGGAAGAAGAATGGAAGAAAATTATACCTAATTTCCCTTACAGTGGATTCTTTCAGGACGAACTGATGGATGAGGCCAGGCAGATCAATGAGAATATCAAGGATATGTATATTTTTCTCGGTTTTATTGCCCTCATATTATCTGCCATTGGACTTTATACCCTTGTTTCCCTCAGCATAATCCGGCGCACAAAGGAGGTGGGTGTGCGTAAAGTAATGGGGGCATCTGTTTCACAGATTATCTTGAAAATTAGCAGGCCTTTTGCAATTATCATTGCCATCGCCTCTGTGATAGGAACAGTAGCTGGTTATAAATCCAGTGTTGTGATGATGGCAAGTATCTGGGAACTTTATACGGACCTCACGATATTCACATTTATAATTCCAATATTACTCATGTTGCTCGTGGCTGCAGCCAGCATCGGGTGGATGGTATATTCTGCAGCCTCCAGAAATCCAACGGAATCACTCCGGTATGAATAAAACAGCATGGGTGTGAATGTGGGTGTGGGTGTGAATGCGTGTGAGGCAAAAAAAACCGTCCCACAGACGCGGGACGGACATTTTCACTAATTAAGAGTTTATAATATTGCGGTTTATAAACTGACTTCTTTACTTTCCTCTTTTACCATATTGAACATTGCTTCCAGGTCATTTTCAATGGTAAAAGATACCAGATCGTTATCCTTAACCTGTTTTTCGCTACTCGTTTGGGTAACCACGGTGGTGATGAAACCAAATGCTGCAACCAGTACAACATAAGTTAAGGGTTCGGTCCATTTCTTTATATATTTTCTAGCTTTCATTTCCAGTTTGTTAGGTTTTATTGCTAATAACCCATCTTCAATCGATGTGCCAAAAACCACAAACTGCTTCTAGTCAGAGCATTATAGCCAAAATAATAATTTTCGAAGTATGATAAACCGTATGATACCGGACAGGAAGTGTCCGAAACCGGATAATTTTCAGATAAAAATATCTTTTTATTTGTTATTTCAATGGGATCAGGTAAACATTCCGGAATTCAATAGGCCCTCCTTCCGATTGTAATGCAATACTACCTGAGGTAAGTGTCAGGTCTGTTCCGACATTTTGGAGCACACCATTTACGATGAGCTCGATATTGGTACCGTCACAGGTAATATCATAGGTATTCCATTCTCCGGCAGGATTTTCGCTGCTTTCCTCAATCCTTCCAATGCTTTGGTAGGGCCTCTCCCCCGGTTTAACGATGTAAGCAGTGTCATTCACGGTTACCCCGGCACCTTCACGCATGAGGACGATGTCTCCAGCATGCTGATTCATAAGCTGGCATTCTATGGCATGAGGCCAAACCATATCCTCTCCCTGTACATGGCACAGGACACCACTATTCTTGGGTTCTTCAACCCATCTCCATTCTACATGAAGTTTATAATGGCTGTATTCATCCTTTGTCCGGATATAACCATTAGGTATTCCGGAAACATGCATGATGCCATCTTTCACCTGAAAAACTTCCGTTGGATCAGCACTTGAATCCACCAGAAAGATTGTCCAGTTGTTCAGGTCCTCACCGTTGAATATCATGACTTTTTTTTCTTCCATACAAGCTGTAATAAGGATTCCTGCAATCAGGAAAGACAGCATAAATAATCTGTTTGTTTTCATAATGATCAATGAGTTTAAGGTTGGAGATAAAAGTACAAAACATTCATTAAGTTGGACTGCCTGGTACTTAAATCCGTTCTAAATAGTAACAGCTCAAAGCTGGAACCTTGCAAATCGCTTTTCAAATTCTTTGGCCATGGCCAGCAGCAAGAAAAGCTTATCCCGCAAGGATTTTATTAAGCAATCATCTATTGGAATTCTGGGAGCGGGAATGATGGCCGGAATTCCAATTAAGTTATCTGCCGGAGCACGAAGATTGAATAAATCGAAATTGGGAAATACAGGGATAAAACTTACAAAACTGGGCGTTGGGGCACCACGGATAAATGCCGTTAAATGGATACTGGAACAACCATATATCCATGCTGCAGCGGTAGCCATGGCCAGCTTCTCACAACTGGATGATCACCTTTCAATGATGAAGGTATAGCCAGATAATCCGGTGTATTTGATTAATAATGGAACAGTTTACCCCGGTGAATGACACGCCTGTTGTTTTTGGTCCGGATCTCAACAATATACAGTCCCTGTTCTAGATCCCCCAGGGATCTGGTATAGCGTTGCTGCCAGGATTCAATGACATCGGTAATCACCTTTTTGCCAGACAGGTCATAGAGTGTAAATAACATCATTTCCCCGGGTACATCTTCGAAATATAAATTAACCAGCTCCCTTGCCGGATTAGGATAAAGCAATACCTGTGACTGAGGTTCCAGCCGGTCGAATGTGGATACC
>DAOWJB010000254.1 GCA_030640625.1 Bacteroides sp. | reverse complement strand
CCGGGGTAAACCAGCTCCCGTTCAGGGTCATGTCCTCCAGCTCCTTGCGCCAGATCTCCTTGCCCTCCATGTCGTACATGACGAATTTCAGGCGATCCGTTGGAGGATAAAACATTTCAATCCAGGGATCAATATCTTTATCCGCAGAATAGATCAGGAGGATGCCCTTGTTAGTTTGTGAATACTGGACCGGGACTGCCCGGAGTTTACCGATCTTTGATCCAAGGTTAAATTCCCGGATGACTTGTATGTCATAATCCTGACTCACCAAACTCATGCAGGTTGAAAGGATCAGCAGGAAGCTAAGGGCAATCTGTTGATAATAATCCTTCATAATATTTATGATTTTATTGATGATGACCGGTCGAAATACAAATATGATAAAAGTTTTACAGTTTATTTCAATTCGGGCATTTGCGCACTTATCTCGCTTCTCCAATGATGCAGGTCTTTCCGCATTTCCTCCAACATTGCAGGATTTTCCCTCGAGATATCCCTGGCTTCTCCGGGATCCGAATCCAGGTCATATAGTTCCCATGCCTCCTCCCCTTTCAGCAAGTCCTCATGCCACTCGATTAATTTGTATTTCCCTTTTCGCAGGGCTGATGCGGGTTTCATTCCCGACCCCCTGTGGTAATGGGGATAATGCCAGAAATGGCTCCTGTCTCCCGCCGGTCCATTTCCCTGTAAAACCCCGGCAAAGGATCTCCCGTCAATGGAATGTCCTGCCGGCGGAAGTCCAACAAGATCCAACAACGTAGGGAAAATATCTATGGTAGCGGTGATCGCACCGGTTGATGCACCGGCGTCGATCTTTGCGGGCCAGCGTACGATCAGCGGAACACGTATGCCTCCTTCGTAAAGCCATCCCTTGCCCTTACGGAATGGTCGCTGACTGGCATAGGATTCCTTGCCACCGTTGTCGGAACAGAAGAATACGATGGTATTTTCTTCCAGTTCCAGGTCCTTCAGCTTTTTCAGAAGCCTCCCAGTGCCCTCATCCAGACGGCTGACCATGGCTCCCAGTGCAGGAACCACCCGGTATTCCGGAGTCATGCCCCCTCTCTCATACCCGGCAATCCTGTTTCGGCTTTCCATAACGGGATCATGTATGGCATTATGCGATACAATCAGGAGGAAGGGGTGGTCGCGGTTTTCTTCCAGGAACCGGACCGACCGCTCGGTGATGCTGTCAACGTTATGCGGATCCCATTCAGGGTCAGTAACTCCCCGTACGGGTTTGTAAGTGACCATGTACTCGTCAAATCCCTGCTTATCTGGATTGTAAGCTTCGGATTCCGGAGGCCTTTTCTCCCTGCTCAGGTGCCATTTTCCAAAAAGGGCTGTCCGGTATCCTTGTCCCCTGAATACTTCTCCAAGGGTTATTTCCTGCAGGGGCAGGTATTTCTGCCAGGGGGGCTGTACAAGCAGGCTGTCCGGGAATTCCTGTCCCTTGATAAAATCGGTCAGATGAAGTCTTGCAGGATATTTGCCAGTCATCAGGGCGGCTCGAGTTGGACTGCAAACGGGGGCTGAAGCATAGGCATCCGTGAATCGCATTCCTTCCGCTGCAAGGCTGTCAATACCGGGTGTATGATACGGTCCGCCGTAACAACCCAGCTGGTTCCAGCCCAGGTCATCCGCAAGAATGATGACAATATTGGGTGGCTTGTTACATGAATATAATAGCAAGACTGCTATGGTCAACAGGAAAATTGGAAGTTTTTTCATGATATTTAAAAATCGAATTATCAGTGCATATAATGCATTAACTGCTGTGATACTTTATAAATTTGTGCTTGCTCTCCAGATTTCAGCCGGCAATGCTCTACCAGTATCCGTATGAAGTCCCGTCCGTACTGATTCCTGAAATCTTTGTCTCCTTCCAGCTCTTCTCCGTTCACGTCACTGGCTTTAAAACAGCATCCCTTCATCCAGGCTTCCAGGATCAGGTCAAATGGCTCCTTCATCCTGATGCCTGCCAGGATGGGTACCATTAGACGGTCATCCCGGTCCAGCTTTCGGTTCAGGTCACAGCCAACCCGGAAGATGGTATCGCCCAGGGCTTTATTGGCAAAACGCTCCAGCAGGTTATCTACATGATCTGTAAGCTGCTTTACATCAAACTCACCGGGGTACATCTGTCTGAGGATATCGGCGGACTGTAACATGGTATCTCTGGTTTTTTCCCTGAGGGAAACAATCTCCAGGGCTTCCCAGGTATAAACAAGGTCCGGGTAGTGATAGTCTGCCTGGTAAGCAAGTGCCGCATGACCCAGGTTATGGATGAATAATTTTCTGTCAACCCAGGCCTTGATATTCTCTTTGGGCGATAGGCCAGGAACATCCGGTATTGGATTCCTGAAAGCCCTGGCATCCAGTATGAGCGTGTTGTAAGGTTCGGCGTAAACGGCAAGCGGATCGTCCTGGATCTGATCCTGTGTCATGATTGGCACCATCTTGCCGATGCTTGTTTCAATGAGGCCCACATAGCTTTCCAGGGATAGGTCCAGTCCGCTATTCCCTAGTCCCTGTCGCAGGAAGACATCGGCGTTCCTTATGTTCTCGGCAATAATAATGTCGACTGGCGTCTGCGGAAAATCTTTATACCGCCGCTGTATCCCGCTGGCCAGCAAACTGGAAAGTTCTGACAGTGCAGTCTTACCTACTGATGTAGCCAAAATGTCTGCTTCCAGGATTTCCTTTATGATCTCTTCCTCCTCACTGAGATGAAGGGCACGGATATTCCGGATATCCAGTGATTTTTCCTGTTCAGGGTGATTGCTGTCCAGGATAATGACATAATAGCTTTTACGATCATTCAGAAGATTTACGAGATTCCTGTCTATGTCAACAAAAACCACCTCATACCCGGCAAGGCTGAACAACTGCCCGATAAAGGAGCGGCCTATCCTGCCAGCACCAAAGATTAACAGTTTTGCGCGCTCACTCATTTTTCAGCTGTTGCAAATAGAGGTCATAATGTTTTGAAATTTCTTCCATTTTTTCGCCACTGTATTTTTCAAGAAAGGTCCCTCCCATATAGAAACAGGCGTACCCGCCGGAGACAATTCCCCACTTTGCGGCCTCCACCAGGTCCGGATTGTACTGTCCTTCCGCCATTTGCCTTGCAATGGAATAGATCACCCCCCCGACAAAATTATCACCGGCCCCGGTAGTATCTGCGTTCAGATCTCCTGAAAGGGTTCTTTCTAAAATGGCGGATGATACCGGCAGGACTACCTGATCCTGATCAGAATATACCCTTACTGGTTCCGTACCATCTGTGATCATGAAAGCCTTCAAGGGACTTTCCCTGAAATACCTGACTGCTTTGTCCAAGGTGTTCATGCCGCTTATCTTTAGCGCTTCCTCCCTGTCCATTATAAGAAGGTCAATGGATGAAAAGGAGCTGTGGTCCTTCCCGAGGGACCAGGGTTTCCCGGGGTAACGCTGTTCATTACGGAAATCAAATACGGTATTGACCAATCTAAAGGTCGAATCACCTGCCTGATCAAGTATCTCATCCAGCCGGTCATGGATCTCTGGGACCAGGGCCGTACCACCCAAAGCGAGAATATCCGCATCCAGGAATCCCTCCGGAAAATCGTTCGGGGTCAAATCCCCGGCCGCACCTATGTTGTTTATGAAAGTCCTCTCCCCCCTGCCCTGGTTGAAATGTGGATCAGAAAGGACATTGGTAAAAGGTGTTCGTGCGTTTTTTAGAACAAAATGCCTGGTGCTTACTGGGGTTTTAGCCAGCATCTCAAGGATCCGGTCTCCAATCCAATCCCGGCCAATGGAGGCTACAAACTGAATCTCCGCTTTCTTCCCCAAAAGCTGGGAGGCATGAATAATGGGGACAATAGCGGGCCCGCCTACATTGAAGGTATCTGGTTTCCTTTCCCCGGCTATTTCCCTGATAAGTGATTCAAAATCCTTTTCGGCAAATCTTTCCAGATCTTCCAGAAAGACCAGCTGTCCCGGTGTGAGTCCCCCGTCACCCGGACTCCTGCTCCTGTATTTTTGAAATCCCGGACCGTTGAAATCGACTCCATTGTAGACAAAATCCAGCAGTGTACATCCCAGTCCCGATATCCTTACAGTTTCCATCCGGATCGGCATTATATGAATTTTTGATAATCGGATACCAGCAAATGAACCGGCGGTTCGTCCTCGATGATCTCCGGGAAGCGGCCAATCCCTCCATGGAAATGGTTGTCGGAATGGTCATCGTTTACCGCACTCACCTCTCCAACCAGTACTTTGCCTTTTCCCGGCTCACCATAGAATTTATGATACAATCCCTGGTACAGGGTAATGCTCGCACCCGGCAGGAGAGTGACCCGGTCACCAGGCTGGAAAGTCCTTCGAATCCCATCCAGGCTGACCTCAAAGGGATGATCCGCAAAATCTTCATCCTCGTCTGAGGGAAGTAGTTCCATTACAAGATTCCCGCCTCCCCGGTTGATGATATCTTCCATCTTTGACCAGTGAAAATGCATGGGCGTTACCTGGTTCTCATCAACGATCATGATCTTTTCGGCGTAAGGCTTTGAATCCCGCTTCAGGTTTCCGTTCCGGATGGTAAACAAGAGCAGGCCGGTTGCCTGAAAATTACCCGTGCCAAAATCGGTCAGGTCCCATCCCAGCCTGTTCTCAAAGATCTCTTCACAATTTTTCCTGTTTTGTTTCCAGTCCACCGGGGACCAGTAACCCCAGGGCGGTAGTTTGAAGTTCATCCTGTCAAAGAAAACCAGTGCATCCTTTATCAGTTGGTTGATTTCAGAGCGTTTCATGATAATAATTTTCGTAAATGATCAGCTGTGTTCAAGTCTTTATAAAATCTCCAATACCTGCTCATCTTCAAGAAGTTTTGTCCTCAAGCTTTCATAGGAGATCTCATGGATTCCCGTCCCTGCATCTATGGACATTACTGCCAATGTAGCTGCACTTTGACCGAGGATCATGAACACTGGTTCCATGCGGATGGAACCGAAAGCAATGTGCGAGGAGGAAACACATACCGGGACCAGCAGGTTTTCACATTCTTCTTTTTTAGGAATGATGCATCCCATGTCAATCCGGTAGGGTTCAGAGGGGTGTACGCCTATATCACCTTCATTCTGCACGAATCCGTCAGGTTTGATATAACGCTGGATATTATGCGAGTCCATGGTATAAGATCCCATACCGATGGAGCGTTCTACTGGCCGATTGCCAAATAATTCATGCTCTGTCATAACATATTCCCCGATCATGCGTCTTGCTTCCCTTACATAGATATTATAGGGCCAGTGTCCGTTATCAATGAACTCATCCCCGGAATATCCCCACTGGGACATCTTTTCCCGTATCTCAGCAGGAACCCTGGGATCAGATTTGAGAAAGTATAAGAGTCCCTTCTGATAACTGATATGCTCCCGGATAATCTCTTTCCTTCTTTCATAACTGGCCTCTGGATAATCATAATTCATACCGATATTGTCTGAGCTGAAGGGACCGTGGTTATTGACGTCGGTTTTGAGATTCGGGATGGGATCGAATTTATGAAACACTTCCCTCCATCCCGCTTCAAAGATCCGTACCAGTAATTCATACCGGGTGGAATCAAAATCCGGGGGACGGGTTATTTCCACCCTGTTTTCCGGTACCGTTGTCAGACACATACGAAAACAATATGCCTGGATCCGCTTGTCTCCGTCACAATATTCGCCCGGATCCTCGATTGAGATGCGTGGCAGGACCCCGCTGGAGGGATCGCCGGGGATGATATATGGACTTATATCACTCTTGAAGTGATGGCCATGATGCAGTACACCGGTCTGCACACCATTCCATTTTTCCCCATAAACTTCACAGCCTTCCCTGCCGATATGATAGTTCACTCCGCTGGTGGCCATCAGGTCCCCCTCGTAAGTCGCGTCAATAAAAACCTTGCCCTGAAATACCTTTCCACTCAGTGTGTTAAAGGATTGGATGGAGGTTCCATTCATTTTCACTCCACTTTCCCTGTCCAGCCATTCATCCCTGTATACAGAAATGTCATGTTCCTCTATCAACTGTTCATAGACCAGTTCGGCGGCATGGGGTTCGAATATCCACATGGTCCGGTTCTCCCCGTCAATAGCCACATTTCCCTGACCCACATTACCATATTCCGATTTTTTCTGCCATTTCCAGGATTCATCTTTTTGGTAATGCTGGTAAAGGCGGTGGTAGAAATGACGTGCAAGTCCCCCGATCACCGACTTGTCCCCGGTATCTGTAAACCCCAGTCCCGAGGAACTCATTCCCCCGAGATGTTTATCAGGTGAAACCAACACCACCTCTTTTCCCATTTTAGCGACCTGCACAGCTGCAATAACGGCAGCTGAAGTGCCACCATAGACGATGACATCAGCAGTGATGGTTTTGGAAGAGTCCTGTTTCTTCTGTGTCTGGCAGGACGGTGACCCTAGTAGCAGGGCTCCAGAGCAGAGCAAAATGATTATTCTTTTATTCATGATACGTTCTGTACTAGTTTAGGGCAAACAGAAATGCTGGCAGATGCTAAAATCCGTTTATTTTACTAAGTTAATAATCTTGATGGAACACAATTATATTTATCTTAAAGGCATGAAAACACAAGCGCTTATCCTTCCAATCATCTTCCTGTTCCTATATGGATGCGGAAAAAATCAAAAAGTAATTTCCCCCGGTACACCCAACATCCTGCTGATCATGACTGACGACCAGGGTTATGGGGATCTTGGCCTGCATGGAAATCCTTTTATTCGTACACCGGTGTTGGATTCACTAGCCAGCCTCAGTACCCGAATTGATCCGTTCTATGTCTGTCCTGTCTGCGCCCCTACCCGGTCCAGCCTGATGACGGGCCGGTATCATCTGCGAACCGGTGTCTACGATACCTATAATGGAGGTGCCATGATGTCGACCGATGAGGTGACTATTGCCGAAGTGCTAAGGGAAAACGGCTACCAGACCGCCATGATAGGGAAATGGCATTTGGGGGATGCCTATCCCATGCGGCCCATGGACCAGGGATTTCAGTATTACCTGGCCCACAAAGGTGGGGGAATCGGGCAACCAGGGGATGATTTCGGGAATTTCACCCGCCCCGACAGCTCCTATTTCAATCCTTTCCTGTGGGAAAACGGCAAAAGAGTAAGAAAAGAGGGTTACTGTTCTGATATTTTCACAGACCAGGCTATGGAATTCATCCACCGGCATCACCGGGAATCCGATGATCCGTTTTTTCTTTACCTGGCCTACAACGCCCCGCATACTCCCCTGCAGCTGCCTGCTGCTTATGAGGAGGAATACCGTGACCTGGTATATGATCCGGAAGATTTTACAACCAGTGGGATCAATCTCCGGCAGATGCGGGACCGGGATATGGAGGATGCCAGGAAAGTCTACGGGATGGTCAGCAACATTGACGATAACCTGGGCAGGCTTTGGAATACACTCAGGGAACTGAATATAGAAGAAAATACCCTGGTGGTGTTCCTGACTGATAACGGTCCCCAGCAGCAAAGATATACTGCTGGACTCAATGGAAAGAAGGGCAGTGTCCTGGAAGGAGGCATCCGGGTACCCTGCTTTTTCTACTGGAAAGGCAGCCTGGAAAAGAACAGGATCATTCGTTATCCCTCGGCTCATATCGATATGATGCCTACCCTGCTTGACATCGCCGGGATACAATACGCCGGTAATATGGATGGAACCAGCCTGTTACCCTTGCTAAGGGGTGAGAAGGAAGAACTTGAAGAGCGTAGCTTGTATTTTGGTTGGGCCCGGGGCTATCCCCAGAGGTATACCAATATGGCCGTCCACAGGGGGCCTTATAAACTGGTTGGTCTCACGGAGCATGGGGAACCGGATGACCATCTGAGATTATTCAACCTGGAGGATGATCCGTACGAACTGAACAACCTGAGCGGGGACCAACCGGAAATACGGGATGCCCTGAAGCAGGAAATAGACAGCTGGTATGAAGATATCATCCAAAGTCCAAATCTGCTGGATCCCCCCAGGATGATCCTGGGATCAGTGGAAGAAAACCCGGTGATCCTTGGCAGGAATGACTGGAAGGGACCCAAGGCCACCCATTGGAGCTCCAGCGATGCCTTTGGTTACTGGGACGTAGATGTTAAAGATTCGGGGCCATATGATGTCAGGCTCGTTTACAGAGATCCTTTCCCGCATGAAGGCAAGGCTTTTATCCGTGTCGGGGTCAGGCAGTACTGGATCACCAACCAGGATACCAGCATTTCCGAAATTACAATCCCGGCAGTTCATTTTGATCCTGGAGAACAAATCCTCGAAGGCTGGTACAACTCAAGGGGTGAGATATTTACACCCATCTATATAGAAGTTTTTAAAAAGGATCTGTAATCCAATTGAAAATGAATCATATCATAGGTTTTTGTATCGCCTTTATGCTGATTTTCAAAATTACTGCTGCCGAATCTACGGAAATATTCTATCTGTCAGGAACAGGCTTCGATCATACGGTGGAATGGGATTTTCACTGTACCGCTGGCATGAACAGTGGAACCTGGACAAAGATCGACGTGCCGTCTTGCTGGGAACAACAGGGATTTGGCGAATACAATTACGGACATGTTCCTTTTGAGCAGCGTCTGAAAGAAGAAGGTAATTACCGGTATTCTTTTACTGCTCCCAAGGAATGGAAAGGCAAACATATCCGGATCGTATTTGAGGGAGTAATGACCGATTGCGCCGTGTTGCTGAATGGAAAATCTGCCGGGGAAGTGCATCAGGGTGCTTTCTACAGGTTCGACTATGATATCAGCCGGCTGTTGAAATATGGAAAGGATAACATGCTTGAAGTCAATGTTAAAAAGTTCTCTGATAATATGTCCGTGAATGAGGCTGAACGGAAAGCCGATTACTGGATCTTTGGTGGCATTTTCCGTCCGGTTTATCTGGAGATCAATCCCATGGAACACATTGAAAGCGTCGCCATTGATGCCAGGGCAGATGGTTCGTTCCTTTCAGAAGTAGATCTGACCGCGGGAAAGAAGACATCCTCTGTTCAGGTGAAAATCCTTGACGATACCGGCAATGAAAAAGCCAGCTTTTCAGCTCCTGTGGAAAGCAAGGCCAAACTTATCAGAATCACCGGGAAGGTGAAAGAGCCACAGCAATGGTCACCAGAATTTCCCCACCTGTACACTGCCAGCTTCACCTTGTTTGATGCCCAGGGAAATACCCTCCATGAGATATCGGAGCGGATTGGTTTCCGGACGGTGGAAGTCAGGGAACAGGATGGGATCTATGTAAACGGTGTCAGAATCAAATACAAAGGAGTTAACCGGCATACTTTCCATCCCGATCATGCACGTACATCAAGTAAATCCTTCAGCATAGAGGTGGTGAACCTGCTCAAGGACATGAATATGAATGCGGTGCGCATGTCGCATTATCCTCCTGATCCACACTTCCTTGATGTTTGTGATTCCATGGGACTCTTTGTGCTGGATGAGCTGGCCGGATGGCAAAGACCTCCGTATGATTCCATTGTGGGCCGGAAACTTCTGAAAGAGATGATTGCCAGGGACGTGAACCACCCCAGTGTGGTGATGTGGGACAATGGCAACGAAGGCGGCTGGAATACGGTTTACGACCAGGAATTCAAAGAGCTCGATATACAGAAAAGGGAAGTGAACCATCCCTGGGCCGTTTTTGAGAAAACCAACACGGCACATTATGTGGAATATGACTACCTCTCACTGGATCATTTTGCGCCCCGGAAAATCTTCTTCCCGACAGAATTACTGCATGGTTTGTATGACGGGGGACTTGGAGCCGGACTGGAAGATTATTGGCTCCGGATGTGGCAGCATCCCCTCTGTGCCGGTGCATTCCTCTGGGTATTTGCCGATGAGGCCGTGAAAAGGACCGATACCGGTGAACTGGACAGCGACGGGAACCATGCTCCCGACGGGATACTCGGACCCTACCATGAGAAAGAAGGCAGCTTCTATACCATCCGTGAGATCTGGTCTCCTGTTTTCATCGAAAAACGTTACATCACCCCTGAGTTCAACGGGATATTCAATATAGAAAACCGTTATCATTATACCAGCCTCGACCAATGCAGTTTTTCCTATCGCTGGGTTGAATTGCCCGATCCAGGAGGAGCCGGCACCTCAGAACCGGACAAACCGATCCCGGGCAATATCCTTGCACATGGAACACCCGTTGTGGATCCGCTGGTACCCGGACAAAGGGGCCTGATGAAGATTTCCCTGCCCGGTAACTGGATGAATGCGGATGCCCTCTACCTGGAAGCACATGATCCCCATGGCAGGTTGATCCACCGCTGGAGCTGGCCGGTCAAATCCCCCGATGTTAAGGTGTCGGAGATTCTGGCTCAGGGCACTTCTGATCAGGTCGATGATAAAAGCGCAATCAACCTGGTGGAAATGCCTGACAGATTGATCCTGAATGCTTCCGGAACCCACCTGGAGTTCAGCAAGGAAACTGGAATGCTTGAAAAAGTAAACATCGGCGGTAATGAGCTACCCATCACAGGGGGATTTATCGTGGGCAAGGAATCACCTGTCGTCACCGAATTGGAGCATTTCAAGGAGGCTGGTTCCTTGCACATGAAGGTCAGCTTTGATGATAAATCCCAATTAGAATGGATTTTATATGCTGACGGTTTGCTCGACCTGAAAGCCAGATACCATATGGATCAATCCAAAGTACCCTTTGCCGGCATATCATTTTTATATCCTGAAGAGAACATCCAGGCTGTTCAATATTTAGGAAACGGTCCTTTCAGAGTGTGGAAGAATAGAATGCCGGGAAGCAATTTCAGCGTTTGGGATAAGAATTACAACAACACTATTACGGGACACAAAGGAATTGACTACCCTGAATTCAAGGGATACTATTCGAATTTATACTGGATCACCATAAAGGATCACCTGGAAAATGAATTTACAGTATACTGCAGATCTGAAGACATTTTCCTGCGGCTTTTTTCCTCAGCGGAAGCACCCGAGCCAAGAACCACAACTGTCACACATCCTGCGGGGGACATATCCTTCATGCATGGAATACCGGCCATTGGGACCAAGTTCAAGGAAGCCGGACAGCTGGGTCCGCAGTCCAGGCCCTATCATTACGTGTCCAGAAGGATACAGGGGGGTGCGCTTCAGCTTTCCCTGACCTTTGATTTTCGAAGTAATGCCTCAGGTGATTAAAAAATGTTTTTACCATGATGAAACCTACAACATTCAATTGCCTGGCCATAGACATGGGGGCCAGTAATATCAGGATTATGCTGGGGACTGTTTACAGGTCCGGTTTGGAGTACAGGGAGATATACCGCTTTCAGAATAATATTATAGAAAAAGATGGACATGAAAGATGGGATATTGAACATATCCTGAACGAAATTATCAGCGGTATGGACAAGGCCATCTCCTCCGGCAACCATGACATAGCCAGTATAGGGGTGGATGCCTGGGGGGTGGATTTTGCCATATTGGATGCAGATGGCAACCTGAAGGAATACCCCATCGCATACCGGGATAAAAGGACCGAAGGGATGGAGGAAAAATGGCTTAACATGATGAGCCGGGAGGAAACCTTTCAACGCTCTGGCATCAACTTTTATATTTTCAACACCCTGTTCCAGTTGTTGTCCATGAAAGGAAGTGAGCGGCTGGCTGCAACTTCCCGCATCCTGTTCCTCCCCTGCTATATTTTGTCAAAATTATGTGGAAAGGCGGTAAACGAATTAACCATTTCATCCACTTCCCAGTTGCTGAATGCCTCGTCGGGGGACTGGGATCCTCTGATTCTCGAGAACCTTGGAATTTCACCCGATGTCCTTGGTAAGGTCTGTTCACCCGGCACCATCCTCGGTGAGGTGAACCATCCTGACCTGGATATGCCGGGGACAAAAGTCATCGCTGTCTGTGCCCATGATACTGCCTCGGCAGTAGTATCAGTCCCTTTCGGAGATGAAGCTTCTGTTTTTATTTCGACCGGCACCTGGTGCCTCCTGGGCATAGAATCGGATCAACCCATTCTTTCAGCCGATGCCCTGAATGAGGGTTTTACGAATGAGAGGGGATATGGCGGCACCTACCGCTGCCTTAAGAACATCGTTGGTTTATGGCTGGTGCAGGGGTTAATGAAAAGCCTTCCAGTTGGTGACGATTTTGATGAGATAGAATCCCTTGCCCGCCAATATGATCAGGCGCATCATGTCATCAATCCGGATGACCCGCTATTCTATAACCCGGATAACATGAAAGACGCTTTCGATGAATATTTCCGGAAAACCGGCCAGGAACTCCCGACCAGTCCCGGAGGTTATTTCCGATCTGCCTATGACAACCTGATCTTCTCCTTTCTTTATCATATCGAGAAGCTCGAAAAAATGACGGGAAGAACGATTGAAACCATCCATCTTATTGGGGGCGGTTGCCAGTCAGGTTACCTCACACAGCAGACTGCCATCATCTGTAAGCGGAAGGTGATCAGCGGTCCAGTCGAAGCTGCTACTATCGGAAACATCCTGGTCCAGGCGATGGCCAGGGGATCCGTTTCTGATCTGATAGCTTGCCGGAAATTGGTTAAAAAATCCATGGCTGTCCGTACCTACGATCCGGATCAGCAACAAACGGACCATGAGTCGTCATACCGGAGATACCTGGAATTAAAGGGTGACGGGGATAAAAAATAAGGTGGGAGCTTATCACAAATTGTGATAAGCTGATAAAAAATCATTGGCCGGGTGGTCTTACTTCGCATTTCTTACATATTCGATATCCGCTGCAACTTCCTCCAGAAAATGCTCCCAATGAATGGCCTTGAACTCCGGCCATTTCTGTGTATGATGCCCCATGCTTACATAAGGCATTGGTTTGTAGCGGTCAATAGTAAGACTGATGATATCTTTCCAGTGATCAGAACAGCTCTCTAGATATGCCAGCGCATCTTTCTTGTCCTGCTGATCACCAGCCAGATTATAAGTTTCAAGCGATACACCGGCCCGCAGTTTATCTGCGAAATAATAACCCAGCTGACACCATGTTTCCAGGTCATCCAGTTCTGAGGCCAGCGCCGGCTCATTACCAGGTTCCCTGAGTTCCTTTATCAGGCCTATCGATCTGTTACACATATCATCAATGTTGTTAGCCAACTCCAGCGGGGTGATATACTCATCCCGGATGGCTGATTGTGAGCTTTCCAGGTGGCAGTATTCACCAATACTTAAATACCTTTTATCCAGCGTTTCATGCCTGATCAGTTCTTCGATTGAGACGAAAGGTGATTTTCCGTCCTCGTAACCAGCCTGCCAGGGTGCCAGGAATCCTTCACTGTAGAGGGTAAAATCCCAGGTACCCATATAAAATGATGCGAGGTGTTGCGGCACTTTAGAAGCCAGCGAGTAGGCTCTCAGCAATTTAACTCCATCGATATTCCCGTACCTTTTTTCAAAGGCTTTAGCCAGCGTTTCATCAGGTTCCTCCGGATTATAGGTCAGTCGTCCCCATAAGTGATAAAATAACCATTGCTTTTCAAATGCATAATTCCAGGTTTTATGTGGGTGATCCGCTATGTACGTATAATCTTTTGCCGGAATATATCCTTCAGAACCAATGAAATATCCATCAACATACGCATGATGATTGGTTTGGATATGATCCCTGATGAATTCAGGATCTCCCCAGCGCAGGACAAAGAAATCTTCGTTACGGATCATCCAGGCAATAAAATAATTTTCCGGTATTGGATCCCAGAAATCCCGCATGATGGTCCCCTGGTCATTCGAATGTGTAAGGGAAAGATTTGGTGTTGAATGTCCATGGGACCAGTTGAATTTCACTTCAACAATGGTCCGGTCCGATAGCTCGGCATGGTCAATGACCCTTCTCATTTCTTTTGGATCACCTGCCAGGACCGCCCGGTGGATAAACTTTACTTTTCGATCTGCATTTTTCATTCCCTCCACAAAAGTCTCTTCTATCCAGTCCTCCCGATCTGTGGGTGTCATGATCTGATCCCCCCAGTTGCCCATCCAGTCGGCAAGTGTGACCCCCAATCCTGTGAGATCATCGTATTCGTTGATCACCTGGGTAACAGATTCTCTGGTGTAAGTCTTTACCAGTTCAGAGAGGTCATTGTGCTCCTCCGCTCCATATTCCCTGGCGAACTCAGGAGAAACGACGATGTTCCAGTTAACAACATATGTCTCTATTCCACGTGCCTTTGCCATGCTGAAAAGTGATTTCCAGAAAGACCGCCATTCATTCAGCTCATCATCAGTAAAAGCTGTTGCCCTGGGATAATTCCTGGCCCGAATCATATAGGGGAAAGGATGTTTGTTCCACAGGGTCAGGGCATTGAACCTGTTTTCCACCATCATGTCGAGGAAGGATTCCCAGAATAATAAGTCACGGCAGGTCTCCGTATGCAGATCTGTCGCAGGTCCGGGCCGGTAAGGTGACCAGGGCAGGTTAAATTTGATGGCGCGGAAAGAAAGAGCCGGATTTACCTGCCGCTCCACAATCAGGTCAAAGTCGCAGGTTGGACCGATTTGTTCAATCAGGTCCATGATGCCATATAAACAACCCTTACCTGTTGTGCCAAGGATATAAATGCTGTCTTTTTCCCGGAATACCCTGTAACCCTCAGGTTCAAGATCAGTTCCAGCTGGATCCTCCCGGGATAGTATAAAAATATTTTTGCCGGTCGGTCTGCCTGCTTCGCCTTCCTTGACCAAAAGACCGGTAGATCTCAGGTGGGCCGCCAACCTGTTTGCACCGTAAGATATGACACTGAAATCATGGTCATAGCAAAGGTTTATGGCTTCCGGTCTTGAGCAGGTTATCAGGACAACAGGGAATACCAAAAGAAAAAACTTCCTCCAATTATTTTTATAACGGGCCATGGGATTGTGAGCGACCGGAACCAGATGCTTCAGGTACTTTATATAAGGTTTGTAATCCTTTCAGTTTATTTTTTAAGTCATGTATTAACTCGCCATTTGCAGGGTCATAATACAAGTTAATCATTTCATGCGGATCAGATTCCAGGTCATATAATTCCCAGGTATCGGGCTCATTAAGAAAATGGATAAGCTTATGACTCTTTGTCCGGATACCATAATGTTGGGGTACCCCCCAGCCACTCTCATAAAACTGATAATAAACAGCGTCCCTCCAATCTTGCAGTGCCGGAGATTCAAACAGGGGAAATAATGATCGTCCCTGCATCTCATCTGGTATATCAACCCCAGCCAACTCAAGAAAGCTTGGGGCAATATCCAGATTCTGAACCAACTCATGGCAAATCATGCCTGTCTTTATTCCTCCTGGGTATTTGATGATCAAAGGGGTGCGTAAGGATTCTTCGTACATGTAGCGCTTGTCAAACAATCCATGTTCTCCCAGAAAAAATCCCTGATCAGATGTATACACAACTACAGTATTATCAGCCAGGCCATGCTGATCAAGATACTTCAGTATCCTTCCTACATTTTCATCAATGGACAGGATGCAGCGCAGATAATCCTGCAGATAACGCTGGAATTTCCAGTCCACCAGTTCCTCCTCCTTAAAGCTGGATGAATAATAATGATTTATTTCTTGCCTGTATCCCTTATTCCATGAAGTCACCTGTTCTGTATCCATATCCAACATCTGTTTCCTGTATCCGCTTCTGCTCCAACGATTCACATCTGCTACGGGACATGTATCACATGGGATTTTCAAATCATACAAGATATCCATATGATGAGCTATGGTAAGCTGTTGCT
>DAOWJB010000265.1 GCA_030640625.1 Bacteroides sp. | reverse complement strand
ATAAAGTCCGGTATCCTCTCAACAGGAGCCCTTCTCGCCGGAAAGAGTGTCCTGACCTCCTGTACTGGATCAGGAAAGTACAAGGAACTGTCCAAACATACCATTGACAAAGTCGAGTTCGGCCATATCAACTGGAGCTGGCCAAGATTTGTGGGAAAGAATGGACGTATTGGAAGGCATGGACAGCATCACAGGCAAAATATCGTTCAGCTTAAAACGGACCAGGGAGCATCAGGATGGGGCGTGGCAGCCTATGGCAAGGAGAAAGATACAGAGGCACTTACATCCCTGATTACCGGCAAAACAGTGGACCAACTCTTTAACCCGGATACAGGCATTCTGGCAGATGATTACCGTTTCTTTGATTTTGCCCTGCATGACCTGGCGGGAATTATCTTGGATATGCCGGTATATAAAATGCTTGGTTCAAAGGGCCCTAAAGCAACCCCTGTCTACAGCGGCATGATCTATTTCGATGAGCTGGAGCCGGAGGAGAATCCCGGGGGATTGGACAACATTCTGAAGAATTGCCACTGGGATTATGATTATGGCTATCGCCAGCTAAAGGCAAAGATAGGCAGGAGCGGGCGGTGGTATCCGCATGATGAGGGACTGGCCATGGATATCAAAATTGTCAAATTGATCCATAAAGAGTTTGGAGACAAGATTGACATCCTGGTGGATGCCAATGACGCATATACCCTGCAGGACAGTATCGATTTTTTGAAGGGCATTGAAGGCATCCCTCTTTACTGGTTCGAGGAGCCCTTTGTGGAAACATACGAAGAAGGCAAGCAACTGAAGGAATGGATGATGGCAAATGGCAGGGAAGACACCTATTATGCGGATGGGGAGAGGAATCCTGATTTCGATGTATGCATGAGACTTGGCAGGGAGGGCCTTATGGATGTGTACCTGGCCGATATCGTGGGACTTGGATTCACTCCGTGGAGGAACCTGATGCCATCACTGATCGAAACAGGTATGCTGACAAGTCCCCACGGATGGAGTACCATGATAAAGACACATTACATCACCCACATATCTGCAGGCATGGGTAATGTATGTACCGTTGAAGGGGCAACGATAATGACGGATGATGCTGATCTCGGGAATTACCCGATCACAGATGGAAAGATCGTGGTCTCTGAGGATCCGGGATTCGGGATGAAGTTGATAAATCTTCTAAAGGTCTGAAACAAACTGGTTATTTCTGGCATTGAAATAGTTAATTAATCCATCAAAATGATCTGCAGGGCAGTTACAATATTATGTTTTATGATATCAATTTCGTGAACCATTTATATCAACCATTTGATGCTTCTGTCTGGCCTTTGAAACCTTCAGGTCTACTTGGTCCGGTGACGCTTATCCCATATCAATCAGTCAAGTAGCTGGCAATATTATACTTTTTTCTTGCTGGTAACTTTTACTTAATTTAGTATCATGGATATCAAGGGATTTTCGCCACATATATTTTGGTCATATAACAAATCTGCAGATCTTAATACCAGTATGGTAATTAAACAGGTTATTGCATTTGGTGAGATAAAGGATATGCTGTTACTGGTAAAAAAAGTTGGCAAGACCAGCATCCTTGATGTTATTGAAAATTGGCAGGGTAGGGAAAAATATGAAAAACATATCAATTTTGTAGAGAAAGTAATCCTGGGCTAATCAATGGCATCTCCGGTCGATATAGAATTCATGCCTGAAAACACACGCAGGGTGTTTAAAGAATTAAGTCATCAACAATTTATTTCAGATTTCACATTCGTTGGAGGAACTGCACTTTCAATACAAATAAGACACAGGTTTTCAGAAAATCTGGATTTTGTTTTTGATAATGATGAGCTTAAAATAAATTCGATTAAAAGCAGTATAAACAAGATATTTCCTAATCATAGGATAATCCGGCAAAACCATAAATGGCAAATTGATTTTGTAATAGACCATGTTAAGGTCACTTTCTTTTCAAACGGGGCGGTGGCGATACCTTTCCATGTGAAAGATTTTTCATTCAAATTACATGCCTTTAATCTTGCCAATCTCAAGGTTATTGCAGCATTGAAGTTTTCATCAATTGCTCAACGGAACACAATGCGGGATTACTACGATCTTTATTGCATTTCGCGGTATCACTTCCCATTATTGGAATTAATTGAACAAACAAAAAAGTTATTTCCGAATCTATCTCCCATAACTTACACAGAAACCTTGGTTTATACGAAGGATATTGAAGAAGAGGATATTTCCCAACATTTATCGCCCAGTGAGAAAATATCAAAACAGGAGATTGCTGAATTTTTCACTCGGGAATTAATAAAGATTAAAGAGCAAATTTAATATTGAATCCATAAGACTATCTGCCCAAATAGTGTAAATGATAGCACGTTTAGTGAATTGAATCCCTTGTACCAATCGATTATTTTTAATAGTTCCGGGACTGGCCATTTCTCATGTTAAATAAAAGTCCGTAGTAGACGAAGAAACGCATTAACAGTTGATAGAGATGAAGAAAAAAAACTTCTTTAAAGCTTTATTGCCATTTTTGATAGGTAGTATTAGCATTATGGCTTTTACAACAGCAGAAACAATTTCAGAAAAACCGAATTTCCTTATCATCATTGCAGATGATTGTACTTACAATGATCTGCCACTGTTTGGTGGAGAAAATGCAAAGACGCCAAACATTGATAAGCTGGCTCAGCAGGGCCTGACGTTTAACCAAGCCTGGTTGTCAGAAGCCATTTGCCAGCCTTGCCGTTCAGAGCTTTATACAGGATTGTATCCCTTGTCCAACGGCTGTGCCTGGAACCATTCTGCCAGCAGGCCGGGCATCCAGAGCCTGCCTGATTTCCTGCGTCCCCTGGGCTATAAGGTTGGGATTGCAGGTAAGGTACATGTGAAACCGGAGGATGTGTATGATTTTGATATGGTTCCTGGATTTGATGGGAACTGTGTTAGGAATCCGACACAACCTCACAACACGGAAGCCATCAGCGAATATATGTCCGCTGCAAAAAAGGGTAATCCTTTCTGCCTTGTGGTAGCACTCACCGAACCCCATGTTCCATGGGTGATGGGGGAAGCTTCAGCCTATCCTCCAGAGAAAATAATCTTACCTTCCAATTTTGCAGATACGCCTGAAACAAGAGAAGATTTCAGCAGGTACCTGGCCGAGATTACCTATATGGATTCACAGGTGAGAGATATCCTCGCAACATTAAAGGAATCTGGAGCGGATGAAAACACAATTATATTCTTTACTTCCGAACAGGGGTCTCAATTTCCGGGCTGCAAGTGGACAAACTATAACACGGGTATACATACGGCTCTGATCGCCCATTGGCCGGCAAAAGTAAAGCCAGGTCAGCGGACCGACGCCCTGGTGCAGTATGCCGATATGGCTCCCACTTTGGTTGAACTGGCTGGTGGCAATGCTGATAAAATGGACTTTGACGGGAAAAGCTTTGTAGAAGTTTTAGAGGGCAGTTCATCAGTACACCGCCAATTTGTATATACTGTGCATAACAATCTCCCTGAAGGTCCGCCTTATCCAATCCGTTCCATTACCGATGGTCGGTTCCATTACATCCGCAATCTCTTGCCTGGTGAGATTTACATCGAGAAACATTTGATGGCAAAAGAAATCTCTCATGATTATTGGGATTCATGGGTAGGGGATGATCCATTAAAAAAACCGGAGAGCTATCAGCTGGTCAAAAGGTATATGCGCCGTCCACCTGAGGAACTTTACCTGGCAACGGAAGATCCTTATGAATTAAACAATCTTATTGATGATCCGAATTACCGGGAGATTAAACAAAAACTAAGTCAGGCCCTTGATGAATGGATGATAAACCAGAAGGACCCGGGTGATCCGGTCGATACACCTGAAGCCTTGAAGGCAGCCAGGGAGGGAAATCATCTCCATGGGCCTGCAAGGAACCCATAAAAAATAGATAAATATCTATGAAACAGATTATTTTATTGTTTCAGGGAATCGCATTATCGATTCTGTTTATCCTGTCTGCCTGTTCAGATTTTTCAATATTTAAACCAATCACGGTTAAGGGTGTCTCAGAACCTGTGATTTTGCTGAATGGGACATGGAAATTCTCCATGGATCCCCCGGAATCGTTCTGGGACAAAGATGTTGATTTCGCATACTGGCCCGACATACAGGTCCCGGGTGAATGCCAGATGCAGGGATTTGCCATCAAACACGACCAGCCCTATGTCTACAAAAGAGAGCTTTCTATCCCTGAGGATTTTGCAGGCAATGATATTTTTCTGGCGTTTTACGGTGTCTACAGTTATGCCAGGGTTTGGGTAAATGGTGAATTTGTCAGGGAACATTATGGGGGATTCACAAAATGGAATTGCGATATCACCGATCATGTCAAGCCTGGGAAAGAATCTATCCTGACCGTTGAGATCGTTGACAGGATCGATGACATTTCCTATGCAAGCGGTTATGCAAAACATCAGGTTGGAGGGATATTGCGTGATGTGGAGCTGCTTGCTTTGCCCAGACAACATTTCAGCCAGTTTTACTTTGAGACGGATCTTGACGAAAGTTACCGGGATGCTGAGCTCAAGGTATTCTATGAACTCAGCGAATCATCAGATGCAAATTTAACCCTGGAGGTAATTGATGCTGATCAGAGATCGATTGCAAAATTGGTCAGGGAAAATGTATCACCAAGGGGACAGCTTTCCCTGCCAGTAAAAAATCCACTAAAATGGGACGCCGAACATCCCCATCTTTATACCCTGGTTACTACTTTGGCAGAAGGAGAAGATATATTACTTAGCAGGACGGATAAGGTAGGTTTCAGGGAAGTAATCGTTGAGGGGAACAGGTTGTTGGTGAACGGCAGGCAAGTAAAGCTTCGCGGGGCCGACCGGCACGATATCCATCCTGTACTGGGACGGATGACCACCCCTGAATTGGACAAAAAGGATGTACTCCTTGCAAAGGAAGCCAATATGAACTTTATCCGTACATCGCATTATCCGCCTTCGGAATCTTTTCTGCGTTATTGTGATGAGTATGGTCTTTATGTTGAAGATGAAACGGCTGTATGTTTTGTGCATACCCACCGTTCCCCGACCTACCGGGAAAAGGGTACAAGCCAGGATGATCCCCGATTTACCGGCCGGTACCTTTCCCAGATTGAGGAAATGGTAGAAAACCATCGCAACCATCCCTCTGTGATCATTTGGTCGATCGGGAATGAAAACTATTATGGAAGAAATTTTTTAAAGTCTTTTCAATGGATCAAGGATACTGACCTGACACGCCCGGTGATCTACAGCTACCCCGGCCAGGTCCCTGACAGCATCAATATCTTTGATATACTTAGTATGCATTATCCACGCTGGAATGGTGACCTGGAGCAATATGGCTTGGTTACCCTGGATTTTGAATATGCTCCTATGCCGGCCCTTTTTGATGAATGGGCACATGTTGCCTGTTATAATAAACCAACCCTTCTTACGGATCCCAATGTCCGTAATTTTTGGGGACAGAGCCTGGATAGTATGTGGACTAATTTGTTCGAGGCGGAAGGGGGACTCGGAGGTGCGATCTGGTGCATGATAGATGAAACTTTTATGCTGCCGGATACACTGAAAGGATTCAGGGAATGGTGGGGGATTAATGAAGGTGCGCTTGACTTTGTAGGTCCATGTGTAGGTTATGGTGAATGGGGGATCATTGACACCTGGCGCAGGAAAAAACCTGAGTTCTGGGGAACCAAAAAGGCCTATTCTCCGGCAAGGATCCTGGTAAAAACCATTAAGGATTTTGAATCCGGCAAGGAGCTCCGGTTACCGGTCCACAACCGTTTTGATCATACCAATTTCAAAGAATTAAGAATTGCCTGGTCCTATGATGGTAGGTCCGGGGATCTCGGGAAATTAGACCTGGAGCCTCACAATAAAGGAGAGCTGGTAATTCCCGCAAGGGATTGGCAAAATGGGACTAGCATCAATATTGCCTTCTATCTCGAGAACAATATGCTGGTGGATGAATACAACATCCGGCTTGGAGAGAGGGAACCAACCATACCGGTCTTACAGGAAGGTCAGCTATCAGTCGAGGAAGGGGAGGATATGATGCTCATCAAGGGCGAAGATTTCAGCCTGGTTTTAGATAAAGAGAACGGGCTTATTAAGGATTTAAAAGCAGGGCAGGAGAGCCTGGTGAAATCCGGTCCATATGTAAACTTAAAGATTCCGGGGAAACGACTGGGCGGTTCAGTGGAATCCATTATTGACCTTGCTCAGCACTGGAAGTGCAAATCCGTCCGTCATGAAATGATAGATGGAATAGTCACCATCAATACCAGGGGAAGCTACGATAGCATTGAAGCTTTCTTTGACATCAAGGTGGATGTGCATGGAACCATCCAGGTAGATTACGAATTGGATGGGTTGCCAGCAGGAAGGATCATCCAGGAAGCCGGTATTTATTTTATCACAGGTGATTCATTCAGGGAGATGTCATGGGACAGGGAATCCTATTTTACTGCTTACCCTGAAACGGACCTGGGACTACAGAAGGGAAGGGTCGATTTGACTTTCAGTCCCCAAATGACCTACCGCGAAGAGCCGGATCATGATTGGATCCATGATACAAAAGGGTTCTATTATTTCGGCACGGGTAAAGAATTAGAGTATACCAATATGGCCAGGGCACTCAAGGAAAATATTTATAAATATACCCTGAAAACAAATGAAGGGACAAGCATAAACGTATTTGCTTCAGGGACCAAGGCCTGTAGATTTGATCATATTGAAGGAAAGAATTTGCTGATTATCAATGATCTCTGGGATTATCCGGATTTATTATGGGGGAATTATATGAAATTGGTACCTCTTTCAGATCAATTCAAGGGCAGGGCAACGATAGGCATAAACAAAGATTAAACAGAGCACAAATTGGCCATAACTTATCCCATGCTTTCACCACGCTCCCTGAGGCAATGAAGGAAGCAGGATATTTGACATTTTTTGCCTATCTCTCATTCTTCACGGTTCACGGTCCTATTCAAACCACCATGGTAAAATGGGATAAATACAGGCAAAAAGCGGAAGGAATGGGCATTGGGGAGTCGGGTTACATCATGGAACGGAGGCTTCCCATCAGGCAGGTGCAGGATAATCCCATTTATGCCGGACTGCTGGAATCCATGGATGAGGCTGTGGGATTGGTCCTGGACTGTTTGGATGAATTGGGTCTGGATGATAATACCATCGTGGTTTTTACATCCGACAATGGGGGTGTCTCCTCTGGGGATAATTTCTCAACTTCCAATCTGCCCTTGCGAGGGGGGAAAGGATAATAGTGGGAAGGAGGGATCAGGGAACCCTATTTTATCAAAGTACCCTGGCTGGAACACCAGGCTGCCGAATGCCATGTTCCGGTTACCGGGACAGATTTTTATCCCACCTTACTTGAGCTGGTAGGGGCGGACCTGAAGCCGGATCAGCATATGGATGGTGTGAGCCTGGTCCCGCTATTGACCGGGGGCAGTATTCCCGAAAGGCCTTTCTACTGGCATTACCCGCATTATGGAAACCAGGGCGGTGATCCTTCTTCCATCATCCGTGAAGGGGAGTGGAAATTGATCCATTACCTGGAAGACGGGCATACTGAGTTGTACAATTTAACATCTGATCTCAGTGAAAGTAACGATGTCTCGGCCAATTACCCTGAGATTACAGAGCGTATGAGAACGAAACTGGAGGCATGGCTGGCAGAGGTGGATGCAAAAATGCCGGTACCCGATCCTGAATATAACCCGGGACTCTCATTGAAAAGGCAGGAGGAGATAAGGAATGGGCTCTGGCCCAGATTGGAGCAGGACAGGTTGAATTATCTATCCCCCGGCTGGCAACCAAACGAAGATTGGTGGGGAAGCCAGATCACGAAGGATTAAAATTCAGCTTAATAATTGCATTCCTGGAATTGTATTTGGCATAAATACTAATCCAATTTACCAATGAATAAAAAAACTATACTTATCATGGCGGGCATCCTCGGAGTGTTCTCTGGATGTACCAAGCCATCGACTGAGACGGCACGCCCAAACATTCTTTTCTGTATTGCAGATGATCAATCCTTTCCCCATGCAGGGGCCTATGGATGTGATTGGGTAAAAACACCTTCCTTTGACAGGATAGCACAGCAAGGTATCCTGTTTACCAGTGCTTTTACCCCAAATGCGAAATGCGCCCCTTCCAGGTCCTGCATCGTTACAGGAAGGAATTCATGGCAGCTGGAGGCGGCCGCCAACCACTGGTGTTACTTCCCGCCTAAATTCAAAACCTATGCAGAATGCCTGATAGAGAACGGCTATTTTGTGGGTCATACCCTAAAGGGATGGGGACCAGGGATTGTTTATGCATAGTAAAAGATTATGTAAAGTAGCATTATAAAAAAGCTCTACAGCCACCATAAATAGGCAACTACTTTACAATATCACTTTACATAAATCTTTGGTTTATTCCTTCAGACTTTTCAGCCAATCAAGTAAAATTCCTTCCTTTTACCATGATTTGATCCTAAACTTTTCCGATTTTCTTTCATATGTATACTTTTTCAAAGGTTTCCTGCTTGTGTTTAGAATTATCAGGAACATATTTATGTACAGTGTTTATGAAAAGTAATAGCGCATTTAGGTTTACCCAAGAGGTTTTCTGCTTGTTACTATGCATAATCTTTTCCTTTTCATAAACCTTCCCTTCGATGTTGCAGCTCTTGTAAAACCTATCCATCCAATCTTTGGCAGGAGGATCCTGCGGTTGTCTATCTTGAAACCCTGGGGAAAGCGGATACCGTCTCCCGATCCTTTCTTCTTAAACACTGGTATGCGCTTCAGGGGCTGGCTTTTATCAAAGCCCTCCCTGAATGCCCTGTCCAGGTCACGGAGCTTTTGTTGCAGCACCTGCGAAGGGCACTCCTTCAGGAAAGAGTACTCTTCGGATTGTTTCCACAGGGTGAGCCAGAAAGCAAGCTCTTTGTACCAGAGAATCGATTGCTTCTTCTCCAAACGCTCAATGTTCATGGCAAGCGACTTGTTCCAGAGAAAACGCACCGAACCACAGAACCGGAAAAGTTTGCTCTCAATATCTTCATTGGTCTTTACCCTGAATTTATATGCTTTTCGTATCTTTAGCATTATCTTCAATATATTTAAAATATTCAAACTATGCAAGATTTACGAACAAAAAGACATGTCGTTTATTCACTACACCTACACTTGGTCTTTGTTACCAAATATAGAAGGAAAGTGTTTACTAAAAAAATGTATGAACGGCTACATTACCACTTTGAAAGGGTGTGTAATGACTTCTCCTGTAAGCTGATTGAAACCAACGGACAAAAGGATCATGTGCATCTGTTGGTCGAACCCCTGCCACATACAACACCTTCGAGGCTTGTCAACAGTTTAAAAGGGGTTTCATCCAGGTTTCTGAGACAGGAATTCCCCGAACTGGAAAAGTACTACTGGAAAGGTGGATTATGGTCCCCCAGCTATTTCATAGCATCCTGTGGAGGAGCTCCTCTTGATATTGTTAAAGAATATATTGAAAAACAGTAGATTTGTGCTTACATCCAGCCCCTTCTGAAGTGAGCTGGTTTTACGCACATATAGATAAATCTCATCGCAAATGGATCTCTCAGGCTTTGACATAATCGTATTTATTTCTTACTGTTGTGTGATCATTGGTCTCGGCCTGTATGTGTCCCGAAGAAAAAAGGATCAGGAAGAAACCTCCGCGGATTACTTCCTGGCGGGCCGGGCGCTTCCCTGGTGGGCCATAGGCGCCTCCCTGATCGCTTCCAACATCTCTGCCGAACAGTTCATCGGGATGTCCGGAGCAGGATTTGCCGTTGGTTTGGGAATGGCGAGCTATGAATGGATCGGGGCGCTGGGACTCCTGATCGTGGCCAAGTTTTTCCTGCCCATATTCATCAAAAAGAAGATCTATACCATGCCCCAGTTCCTGGAGGTCAGGTTTGACGGGAGGGTACGAACCAGCCTGGCAGTATTCTGGCTGCTGATCTATGTCTTTGTGAACCTTACTTCCGTCCTTTACCTGGGGGCTCTGGTTCTGAAGGCAGTCCTGGGGATAAACCTGTTTTATGCTATATTGGGACTGGCACTTTTTTCTGCGATTTATTCGGTTTACGGGGGACTCAAAGCGGTTGCCTGGACAGATGTGGTGCAGGTGATCTTTCTGGTCTTCGGAGGATTTGTCACAACTTTTTTGGTCCTCCGTGAAATTGGAGCCGGTGAAGGCCTGCTGGCCGGATTCAATAATATGCTGGCGGCAGCCCCTGAGAAATTTGATATGATCCTTGAGAAAGGCCATGAATCCTACAAGTATCTGCCCGGCATCGGGGTCCTCATCGGGGGTATGTGGATGGCCAACCTCTACTATTTTGGTTGTAACCAGTACATCATACAGCGGGCCCTTGCTGCAAAGAATATCCGGGAAGCTCAGCGGGGGATGGCTTTTGCAAGCTTCCTGAAACTTTTATTGCCCCTGCTGGTGGTGCTGCCCGGGATTGCTGCCTTTGTGCTCGGTGCCGATATTGAAAAGCCGGATGATGCCTACCCCTGGCTGCTAAGCAATTATGTGGGAATGGGATTGAAAGGGCTGGTCTTTGCCGCCCTGATTGCAGCCATCGTTTCATCGTTGAGTTCCATGACGAACAGCTCCTCGACCATTTTTACAATGGACATATACAAGACACTGATCAATAAAAATGCTTCCGAGAAGATCCTGGTGCAGACCGGGAGAATCACCGCACTGATTGTACTGGCCATCGCCGTGATCATAGCCCCGCAATTGAGGAACCTGGACCAGGCCTTTCAGTTTATCCAGGATTTTACTGGTTATGTGACGCCCGGGGTGGTGGCTATTTTCCTTGCTGGACTTTTCTGGAGACGGGCCACATCCAACGCGGTCCTGATAGCAGCCATTATGACCATTCCCCTGTCTTTTGCATTTGACCTGATATTTCCAGAGATGGCATTCATGGACAGGGTAGGCATATCTTTTCTGATCCTCTGCGGAGTGATCATAGCCATTTCCATATGGGAGCGTAAGGGCATAAGCAGCAAGGCCATCCGGCTTGACAGATCACTTTTCCATACCGGCCCGGCATTTAACATTAGCTCAATCATTGTCATTGCGATATTATCTGTAATTTACAGCCTGTACTGGTAAAGCAATCATGATTAAGCACCATGTGGTAACCCTGGACCAGGCAGATAAATAAGACAGACTATTCAAACATAACCAGATTTTAAACCAAAAAACTTTATTATGAAAAAATGGATGTTAATCCCGGCACTTTTATCGGTCCTCTTTTTTAGCTTAGAGGCCTCCTGTCAAGAATTCCCAGAGATCTCTGAAAACGAAAGGATCGCGAAACTGACCCCGCCGGAAGGCAAGGTCCGCATGGTGCTGGATACCGATACCTATAATGAGATCGATGACCAGTTTGCCGTTGTGTACGCCTTGCTGTCAAAGGAAAAACTTGATGTAGAAGCTTTGTATGCCGCACCTTTTTCCAATTCCAGGTCCGAGGGACCCGAAGACGGGATGGAGAAAAGCTATGAGGAGATCCTGAGATTGCTGGATCGCCTTGGCATGGACCATGAAGGATTTGTTTTCAAGGGGAGCAGGGAATACCTGGTGGACCTTGAAAAACCTGTCGAGAGCCTTGCCGCGCTTGACCTTATCGAGCGTGCCAAAACTGCTAGCCCGGACGATCCCCTCTATGTAGTTGCCGTCGGGGCCATTACCAATGTGGCCAGTGCCATTTTGATCGAGCCATCCATCATTAACAATATAGTGGTCGTCTGGCTGGGGGGGAATTCTATCAACTGGCCCAATACCAGGGAATTTAACTTTTCGCAGGACCTGAACGCATCCAGGTTGATCTTCGATTGCGGGGTGCCTTTTATGCAATTGCCCTGCACGCCCGTGGTTACTCATCTGGCCACAACATACCCAGAGATGGAGTTTTACCTCAAGGGCCGGGGAGCCATTGGAGATTATCTTCTGGAGATATTCAAGGAATACGAAAAGGACCATTATGCCTGGTCCAAAGTGCTATGGGACATGACCGCAGTGGCCTGGCTGATCAATGGGGACTGGACCCCCTCAAACCTGATCCACAGTCCCATTGTTACGGACCAGCATACTTTCAGTTTTGATGATTCCAGGCACCTCATCCGGGCCGCATATTTCATCCGCAGGGATCCCATCTTTGGCGATTTCTTTCACAAAATTGAAAATGCAGCAAAATAAGAATTCAGGATCATGAAAAAACGCTCTCTGCATAGCATATTAAAGCATTTTTTCCTGTTCCTCCTTATATGCCTCCCATGCATAGCCTGCAGTGTTCAGGAAAAAGAGCAAGCTCCCAATGTAGTTTTCTTTTTCGCTGATCAGTTGCGCAGGCAATCGGTCGGTTTCCACGGGGAGACCAATATCACCACTCCCCATCTGGATCGGCTTGCTGAGCAGGGCATGGTATTCAATCAGGCCCTGTCAACCTTCCCCATATGTACGCCTTACCGGGGCATGCTGATGAGTGGCCGGATGCCAGCCCATTCCGGGATCATGATGAACTGGATCAATCCCAACCCGGAGGATGTCTGGATCGCCGAGTTGTTCAGGGATGCCGGGTACAGCACTGGCTTTATCGGGAAATGGCACCTGAACTCGGGCAATAAAACCACCACCGGCCTGTATTGCCAGACAGCGGAGGACCAGGAGGAAAAAAGACGGATGGAAAGGGAATACATTTCTGTCAATCCCGAGTCGGAATTTGTCCCTCCTGGTCCCTACCGGCAGGGTTATGAATTCTGGGCTGCCTATAATTTCCATGTAAATTTCATGAATGCATATTATTACCGGGATAGCCCTGAAAGATTACATTACAAGGGATATGAGGTTGATGGAGAGGTGGATGTGGCCATTGAATTCATGGAGCAAAACAGGGAGTCGGGGAAGCCCTTTTTCCTGATGGTGGCCCCACATACACCCCATAATCCATGGAGACCGGAAGATGTCCCGGCCGAATACCTGGAACAGGTAAAAGAAACCCTCGACCTGCAGCCCAATGTAGATGAATCCTTTATGCCGGAATGGAATGCAAGAAGCAAGCAGGATTTCAGGGTTTATTATGCCATGGCCAAAAATATAGATGACAATATCGGCAGGTTGCTAACATACCTGGAGGAAAGCGGGCAAATGGATAATACCATCATTGTTTTCACCTCCGACCATGGTGAAATGATGGGGAGCCATGACCGGATCTATAAAATGGTTCCCTATGAAGAATCGATTGGGATCCCACTGGTGTATTACTGGAAAGATCATATTCCCGGAAATCGACGGAGCAATTCTCTTTTTACGCCTGTAGATCACATGCCAACTTTGTTGTCGCTGGCTGGTATAACTGCACCGGATTTTGCAGATGGCATGGACCAGAGCCATATCGTGCTGGGTAAACCCGGACCGGAAAGGGAAGAGACCCTGTTGATGAATTACAGTTCGCATTGGGACTGGTGTGCCACAGGGACACGCTGGAAAGAATGGAGAGGAGTCAGGACCCAAAGCCATACCTATATTAAATGGCTGGAAGGACAGGAAGAGCTTTATGACAATGTAAAAGATCCTTTCCAGATGGACAACCTGGCGGAAAACAATAAAAATGCTGTCCAGTTGGAAGCCATGCGCCAGAAACTGGAAGGCCTGCTGGAGGAAGCCCACGATGAGTT
>DAOWJB010000217.1 GCA_030640625.1 Bacteroides sp. | reverse complement strand
TACGGATACCTGACGAGAGCTCTTGGTGCGGGACCAGGAGTCCAGGGAGTAGAGGGACCGGACGGGCACCATGGCATCAACGAGATCTGGATAAACCAGTTTAACAAATGGGTATTGTTTGATGCCAAATATGATCATCATTTTGAAAAGAACGGTATTCCGCTTTCTGCGCTCGATATCCGGGATGAATATCTGAAGAATGAGGGGGCCGATATTTTGCTGGTTCAGGGACCGGACCGCAGGAGCATTGAATTTAATGAGGAGATGCAAAGGCCAAAGGTCAGATTTGCCCGGACCTATACCTGGATAACCTGGCAGGGCAACGGGGATTTTTTCTGTTCATGGCCTGAACATACCGGGAAAGTTGTCATGTATGAAGATGATTTCTATACAGCAAATATCTGGGTCAGAGATGGAAAGCCATGCTGGATCTACGCCAATATGGAAGTTCTCAGTCTCATTAAAGAGCGGGACCTGATTGAGTGGACGCCCAATACCATTACGACAGAGGTAAATATTGAAGGAACCAGTGCAAGCATTAAGCTTATATCTGATACACCCAACCTGAAAGAATACCAGGTAAGGGAGTCATCCTCGGGGGACTGGAAAAAAATTAATGAGAGTTATAGCCTGGATCTGAAAAAGAAAAAATACGAGCTGGCCTTCCGTACGGTAAACCTTGTCAATGTCACTGGACCTGAACATATGGTTGTTATTGACAGCGAGTTATGAAAAAACCATATTCTCTCATTCCCCTGTTTCTCATTTTTACTTTTTCTTCCGCAGCAGGTAATAATGGTTTTGAATTAATATATCAGAATATCTACAGGTTGCAGGATGCAAGCAATGTCTATTTATTGAAATCCGGAACTTCGGGCATGCTCATTGATGCAGGTTCTGACAGGTTGACCGGGGCGCTTGAAAGTGTAGGTGTGGAAAAGATTGACTGGATCTTACATACGCATTATCACAGGGACCAGTGCCTGGGTAGCGCGGCCTTGAAAAACACCGGTGCACAAATAGCCATAGGAAAATCGGAAGAAGATTATCTACAACCCTCTGTCATAGAAGTCCCAATCAACACAGCCAACAGGTATCTGCTCAGCAATGAATTATCCGATTTTGGAAGACGCATGGAACCCTTTCAGAAACCTGGTGTGGACCGGGGAGTGTCGGAGGGGGAGCTGATCAACTGGAATGAGTTTAGTATCAGGGTAATTGATACACCCGGACATACCAAAGGCAGTGTTTCATACCTGGTTGAGGTGGATGGGAGGTTGATCTGTTTCAGCGGGGATCTGATCATCCAGGGAGGCTATGTTCATAACCTTTACAGCATGCAATGGATCTACCTTCAGAATCCCGGCATTGATTCGTCCATTGTATCCATTGACAAGATCAGCCTGTTGGATCCGGAGCTTATGTTTCCTTCCCATGGTTCCGCAATAACAGAACCAAAGGTAGATCTTCGCAGGCTAAAATCACGACTCATGGACCTGCAAAAAAAACTTAGCATTAAAAGAGCAGGCCGGTGGAACTGGTCAAATTTCGTGCAGGTTTCAGCGCATGTAATTCAGGACTGTGGAACCACTTCCCAGCTGATCGTATCTGAGTCCGGCGAAGCGCTCCTGTTTGACTGCGGTAAGGATTTTACATCCGAGCGATTGTCTGAAGCCAAGCAGAAATTTGGGATCAAGCACATTGATGTTATCATACCAAGCCACTGGCATTCTGATCATATTGATGGCATCCCTGCCCTGGCAGCATCAGAAGGCGCAGAAGTATGGGTATGGGAAAAATTGAGTGAGCATGTAGAACATCCTGAAAACTTTTTAACTACTTGCTGGACAACCACAAAATTCAAGGCAGATCGCATTTTGTCTGAAGGGGAAATATTTGAATGGGGAGGTTATTCTTTCCAGGTATTTCACAACCCTGTTCACATGGAAGAACAAATGGGATTATCGGCCAAGGTTGATGGCATAAAATTCTATTTAACAGCCGACGGCAGTTCAAGCAACAGAGAGGGATATATGCGTTCCTCCATCCATTGCTATAACGGCATTTCAACCCACACTGGATTGATCAAAACAGCCCAATCTTTTTATGATGCAGATCCATATATTTGTATGCCTGCCCACAGCAACGTTTTTGCCACCCATCCTGATACCCGGCAAGAATTCATTGAATGGGCTATGAAAACTACAGATGCCATCACGGCTCTGTTGCTTCCCGGGCATTCAGAACTTGGTTTCAATCCATACTGGACCTCCTTTTACCCTGCAAAAATCACGATGAACCCCGGCGAAGAAATACAGCTTGTCCTCAGCATAAAAAATACTGCCAGCCACAGCGTTTCAGGCAAGATCTGGCTGAAAAGTTATGATGATATCGTCTTCCAGGAAAAAACAATGGATTATGTCTTAGAGCCGGGAGAAAACGGAAAAATTCCTGTCGAAATAAAAGTAAAGAAAAACTGCCGGCCAGGCACCTATATTATCACAGCGGATATCGAGTTTGACAATCAGTTCTTTGGGGAATACCCACAAGGATATATACAAATTGATGAATAGTTTAGTTTCTCCAGACGATCACTGGGTCATCTGGACATTTCTCGTCGGAATGGCTGCCCTGAGCCTGTTTCTGGAACAGAAATTCAAGATTATCAGGAAATTCACCGGTGCTGCAACTGCTCTTTGTGCAGGAATGCTGGTATCCAATATTGGATTAATGCCCTTTGAGTCACCCTCCTATGACGTTGTATGGGAGTATATTGTCCCACTGGTGATTCCCTTACTTTTGATAAAAACAGATTTCCGGGTAATTTTCAAGGAGACAGGGCGATTTGCAGGAGCATTCCACATAAGTGCACTTGGGACGGTTTTTGGAAGTTTTATTGCAGTAGCATTGCTGTATACCTTAATTGATGATCTTGAATTGATTGGTCCGGCTATGACCGCGAGTTATATTGGAGGATCAGTCAATTTTGTGTCCGTTGTATCCATGTTTAACCCGCCCAAGGATCTGATGAATGCTACATTGGTAGCGGACTCGGGAGTCATGATCATCTATTTTTTGTTCTTAATTACCCTGCCCGGGATACACCTGGCCAGGCGTTTCTTTCCCATCACAGATAAATCGATTGAAATAGCCGGCACAAACAATTCCCATCAGCAAGGAGATTACTGGAAACCCAAACCCATCGGATTGGTCGATATTGGAAAATCACTGGCCATTGCATTCGCCATTGCCATGATCTCCATCAAAACAAGCAGATTTTTTAATGGTCCGGAAATGCCGGTTATTATTAAGATGGTACTGGGACAACAATACCTTGTCTTAACAACAATTTCCATTCTTTTCCCGATCATCTTCCCCAAATCAGCAAAAAAGCTGGTTGGCAATGAGGAATTGGGCACTTTCTTTATATTCATTTTCTTTGTCATGATCGGTCTCCCGGCAAGCTTTACAAAAGTAGTCCTCGAGGCACCCATCATGATCATTTTTTGCGCCATAATACTTTTTGTTAATTTCCTGTTTACTTTTGGATTGGGCAAACTTTTCAAGTATGAACTGGAAGAACTGGTCCTGGCTGCCATTGTTACATCAGGAGGGCCAATGAGCGGGGTCGCAGCAGCCATTTCCAAGAAATGGCAAAATCTCATCTTCCCTTCATTAATGTTAGGTATCTGGGGATATGTAATAGGAAATTATATAGGATACATGGTCGGTATTTTGTTACAGGCAATATTATAAGTCCGCGATTAAAATAATTATAAATGGAAAACTTGAAAATCGACAAAACAGAAGTAATTGAGTTGAATATAGCTTTAAAGGAGCCTATATCCATTTCCCTGGGAACGGTCCATCTTGCGGAAAATATAATTATTAAAATCCATGCTGATAATGGATTGGTCGGTATCGGGGAAGCAAGTCCGGAAATTAACATCGTTGGCGAAACACAATCAGCTGAGTTTGAAATAGCAAAGTTACTGGCAGCCGGTTTAAAAGGGAAAGATCCCCTGGCCATTGAAGACAGGCTCCGGGATCTTGACCGTACCATCCAGGGGAACTACACCATAAAAAGTGCTTTTGATATGGCCTTATATGACCTGCTGGCCAAAAAAGCATCTCTTCCTCTGTACCAGTTACTTGGCGGTGGTAATACCAGGGAAATTTATACGGATATGACAGTCTATCTGGGATCTCCTGAAAGGATGGCTGAGCAGGCACTAGAGTACAAGAAAGCTGGGTTCCCAACCATAAAAGTAAAATTGGGGACTTCTGAGGAAGAAGATATTGAAAGAATTCGTGCCATCCGGGCGGCCATTGGCAATGAGATCCCGCTTCGTATTGATGCGAATCAGGGCTGGGATACTGTCACAGCCATCAAAATACTGAAGGCATTGGCGCCATTTAACATCGATCATTGCGAGGAACCCATCCCTCACTGGAATAATACCGACCTTCGAAGAGTAAGGGACAACAGTCCGATCCCGATCATGGCTGATGAATCTGTGTTTGATCACAGGGATGCGTTTCGTTTGGCCAGCATGGGTGCCTGTGATTATTTCAATATCAAGTTTGCCAAGTCGGGGGGGATTCACAATGCCATCAAAATAAATGCCATTGCTGAAGCTGCAGGAATCAAAACCCAGGTTGGCTGCATGTCGGAAAGCAGGTATGCCTTAACGGCCCTGAGTCATTTTGTGGCTGCCAAAAACAATGTTATTTATTTTGATATTGATTCATCTCTGTCGCATGCTGAAGATCCGGTAACCGGAGGGATACAGTATAAGGGGAAAGGTAAATGGGAGCTTCCTCAAGTACCAGGCATAGGTGGGGATTTCGACCCGGAATTCCTTGAAAAAATGAAAAAAACGATCATATAATATGAGAGTTCTTATTTTATTATGGGCAACCCTGTTATTTGTCCCAGGTTATAGCCTGGCAGAAAAGGTATCGGAAGCCAACTACTCAGTTAAGGAGGAACTGGATGTTAAGGTTACAATGCGCGATGGTGTCAGGCTTTCAACCAATATCTACCGTCCGGATACTGTCGGTACATTCCCTGTTTTGCTTATGAGAACCCCTTATGGGAATGGAGGCAAAGACAACCGTGGTGGGTATTTTTTTGCCAAACGGGGGTATGCTGTTGTTATACAGGATACCCGCGGAAGATATGAGTCTGAAGGCATTTTCAATGCTTTTCAGCCTGAGGCGCTGGACGGATACGATACCCAGCAGTGGATCGGGGAACAAGCCTGGTGTAATGGCAAAATTGGCACCTACGGAGGTTCGTACGTGGGATTTACCCAATGGATGCCGGCCCCTCTTCAAAGTCCGTACCTGGTAACCATGATACCTACCGTAACTTTCTCAGACCTACATGACGTGGCCTACCAGAATGGTGCATTCAGGCTTGATCTTTTCACACCCTGGAGTATTGAGATGACACATCCCTACAATGCAAGTTACTCCTTCATTGCAGATAAGATAGACAGCATTCTAATGACCCTGCCCCTGATCGAGCAGGACAGGGCAATGGGTTGGAGGATTTCATTTCTGAGGGATTGGTTATCTCACCCTGAACATGACTC
>DAOWJB010000047.1 GCA_030640625.1 Bacteroides sp. | reverse complement strand
GAAGGATTGGGAGTCCATGTTATGTAAGGATATCCGGAAAAAGTATCAACACTTACATATTCAATGATAGGTGCATCATTACCTGGTTTAAGATCTCCCTGTGCCAGTCCGGATGCCGGTAGTATGAGGATGATCAGAAATATTTGAATGCGTATGGCCAAGAATGCAAATTTTCAGCTAGGTATCTTAAAACTACAAATAAAATTAAACTTTTTCCTCCTGTGTGCCTGAATAACGGAATTCTGCCACCTTTTGATACCCGGTAATAATCTTTTTACTGATTCCTCGATATTCCCGGTGTGTTTGTTAATTTTGTGACGCATGAAAAAACTGCGCATATACCGGCGATTGCTTATTATAAGATTCAAGCATATGGGTCAGAGGCAGTTCATCCTGATCCTGAGTGCCCTGATCGGGCTGCTGGTGGGAATGGGAGCGGTTGTTATTAAAAACCTGGTGCACCTTATCCAGGCGTCTCTGACTGTGGGACTTGTAAAGGAATTTCATCAATATCTGTACTTTGTCTTTCCCATGATCGGGATCCTCCTTGTCATTCTGTTTATTATATATATTAACAAACAGCCGGTACAACACGGGATACCGAGTGTATTGTATGCCATTTCCAAAAACAACGGGATCATCAGGCGGCACAATCTCTATTCCTCTATTATAAGCAGTGCACTGACCGTTGGTTTCGGGGGGAGTGTTGGACTGGAGGGACCAACCGTTGCTACCGGTGCGGCGATCGGATCAAATGTCGGCCGGATGTTCAGAATGAGTTACAAGCAGATCATTCTGCTGCTGGGTTGCGCCTGTGCAGGGGCCATGGCCGCCATATTCAAGGCGCCTATCGCAGCCATCGTATTTGCCCTGGAGGTGATCATGCTCGATCTTACCCTGGCTTCCCTGGTACCCCTGCTTGTCGCTTCTGTAACTGCCGTATTGACTTCCTATCTATTCATGGGACAGAACGTGCTTTATTCCGTGGATATCCAGGGATCATTTCTCATGAAGCATCTTCCCTACTATGTTTTGCTGGGGATACTGGCAGGCTTTATGTCGGTTTATTTCACCCGTATTTATATGTTTGTTACAGGGATATTTGAGCGGATCAAAAACATATGGTTTCGGCTGCTTATCGGTGGATTTGCCCTGGGTGTCCTGGTTTTCTTTATCCCTTCCCTGTACGGGGAGGGTTATGAGGAGATCAACCATGCATTGAACGGGAACTATACCTACCTGTTCGACCAGTTTCTGTACGAGGGATTCCGGGACAGCGTCATCATCATGCTAATCATCCTGTTTTTTACACTGACCCTGAAAGTCTTTGCCACGAGCATTACCTTCGGGGCTGGGGGGATTGGCGGTATATTTGCACCTTCCCTGTTCATCGGGGTTAACCTTGGACTCTTCGTGGCTACGGTAATGCAGCTGTTCGGGATCGATGTTCCTGAAAGCAACTTTGCCCTGGTGGGTATGGCCGGGCTCATCGCCGGTGTGATCCATGCACCATTGACTGCCATCTTCCTGATCGCTGAAATTACAGGGGGATATGAATTATTTATGCCCCTGATGATTGTATCCACCATTTCGTATGCAACCACACGGTTTTTCGTTACCAATTCCGTTTACACTATTCAGCTGGCCAAAAGAGGTGAATTAATGACTCATGACAAGGATAAGAATGTGCTTCTGATGATGAAGGTGGACAGCCTTATCGAACGGGATTTCAGCACAATCCATCCGGAGGCAACACTTGGAGACCTGATCAAGGTTATTAAAAAAGCCCACCGGAATATATTCCCGGTAGTGGATGGAGATGGAATTTTTTACGGGATCGTGAAGATGGATGATATTCGTCACATCATGTTTGAGAAAGACAGCTGGGATACCACCTACGTTCGTGACCTGATGTTCATGCCCCGGTTTACCATTAAACAGGATGAATCCATGGAGGAGGTTGCGAAAAAGTTTCACGTCAGCAGCCGCTACAATATTGCGGTCCTGGAAGAAGGAAGATACATTGGATTTGTCAGCAGGGCCACTGTATTCTCTACCTATCGCAAAATGCTCAAGGAAATATCCCGGGAATGATTTTTTAATATGTATTAAAACGCTGCTGCATATTCCGCTGCGCGAAACACGCGAGGCATCTTATTTAATACATATTAAAAAACACTCCACGGTTCTTTTTCTTTTCAGATGGTATTAAAATTTTTTAAAACCTTGAAAATAATAAAAGGCTACCCCGGGTTGAGGTAGCCTGGATTTGTTCAGCTTATTAAGTATATTTTATCCACTCCATTTGTAGTCACCAAACGCCAGGATTGGAACAAAGACGATAGACAGTAGTACCAGGCCAACTGTAAAGCCGGCACCTTGTCCGAAATTCTTTGATATCCCGATGCACATCAAGATCCATACCACAAGGAAGAGAATTGGGCCTGCGATAGGAATAATCATAAGTAAAATGCTGAATACCCACCACCATGGTTTTCCAGCAACTCGCAAGATGACGAGAAAATTGTAGATGGGAATAAGAATTGCCCAACCGGGTTGCCCGGCCTTCTTGAAAACAATCCACCATGAGACAATCATAAATACCATGATGGCGAGCCATACGATAAGCATGCCAGCACCCATTCCCTTAAATACACCTAAGAATTGTTCAGGATCCATAATAAATAATTTTGGTTAGTGAAAATAATTTTGACTTGAATAAATTTATGGTATTTTTTCACAAAAACAAATTTTCAGATATTAAGTCTGGTCACATTTATAGTTTATTTTACATAGTCTCCTGCATTGGCATGTTAACTTCTTCTTATGCCAAAGGCTTACTTGCTGACTCTCCTGTTGAAATAATATTATTAATTTTAGGCTTTTATTTACCCCATAGTCTAATCTGATTCAAAATAATAAGCTGAAATGAAAAGGGACGAAACCGTATTTAAATTGATCCAGGATGAAAAGAACAGACAACTTCATGGAATTGAACTGATAGCTTCTGAGAACTTCGTCAGTGATCAGGTTCTGCAGGCCATGGGCTCATGCCTGACAAACAAGTACGCCGAAGGCCTCCCCGGCAAAAGGTATTATGGAGGATGCCAGGTGGTGGATGAAGTGGAACAGCTGGCCATTGACCGGGCCAAGGAGCTTTTCAATGCCACCTGGGTAAACGTTCAGCCACACTCCGGGGCACAGGCAAATGCTGCTGTCATGCTGGCTGTGCTGAAACCGGGAGATACTTTTCTGGGACTGAATCTTTCACATGGGGGTCATCTGACCCATGGTTCACCGGTGAATTATTCAGGGATCCTTTACAAACCTGTCGCCTATGGAGTAAATAAAAAAACAGGGCAGGTGGATTATGATGAAATGGCGACCATTGCCAAACGTGAGAAACCAAAACTCATCGTGGCCGGTGCATCAGCATATTCGAGGGACTGGGATTATAAAAGGATGCGTGAGATTGCCGATGAGAACGGGACATTGCTTATGGTTGATATTGCCCATCCAGCGGGAATGATTGCCAAAGGATTGTTGAACCATCCTTTCCCACACTGCCATATCGTTACCACAACTACCCATAAAACCCTGCGTGGGCCCCGCGGCGGAATGATCATGATGGGAGAGGATTTTGAAAATCCATGGGGACTCACAACGCTGAAGGGAAAAGTTAAAACCATGACACAGTTATTGGATTCAGCCGTATTCCCGGGCACACAGGGTGGTCCCCTGGAACACGTTATTGCAGCCAAGGCAGTCTCCTTCGGAGAAGCTCTTTCAGACAGCTTTAGGGAGTACATGCTGCAGGTGAAGAAAAATGCTGCCGTCATGGCAGATGCTTTTATCTCGCTCGGATATAAGGTGATCTCAGACGGTACGGATAACCATTCCATGCTGATCGATTTGCGTCCCAAATATCCTGATATTACCGGGCGAATCGTAGAGAATACGCTTGTCCTGGCCGATATAACCATCAATAAGAACATGGTCCCATTTGATGACCGTTCTCCCTTCCAGGCATCCGGGATCAGGATCGGAACTCCGGCGCTGACCACCCGGGGTGTAAAAGAAGACCTGATGGAGCCTGTTGTTGAGATGATTGATATGGTTATAGCAAACCATGAGGATGAGGGAAAGATCAAAAGCGTAAGGGAGAAGGTTAACCAGATGATAAAGGATTATCCGCTTTTTGCATATTAATCTTTGTAATCAGGTTCACATCATGCTTATCCAACTCTGGGATCAGCTTCTTCTGTTACTTCAGGAACTTGACCTGACCTGGTGGAAGATCCTGGCTGTCATCGGTGTGGGTGTGGTGGCAGGGTTTATCAATACACTCGCCGGTAGTGGTTCCCTGTTAACCCTTCCCCTCCTGATGTTTCTCGGACTACCGGCCAATGTGGCCAATGGGACAAACAGGATAGCCATCCTGTTACAGAATGTGGTTGGTGTTGCCAGCTTTAAACAACAAAAGGTCCTGGATCTAAAACAGGGATTGATCATCGGCTTGCCGGCAGTTGCCGGTTCCATCCTTGGTGCCCGGATCGCGGTCAGCATCAACGATGCCATCATGGAAAAGGCTATTGGCGGTCTGCTGATCCTGATGTTCTTCCTGATCATTCTCAAACCAGGCCGATGGCTTAATAGCCATGAAGGCCAGCCCCCTGTGAAACTTTTATTCCAGATAATTATTTTCTTCCTGATCGGGGTGTACGGCGGATTCATCCAGGCAGGAGTCGGATTCTTTTTACTGGCCGGGCTTGTCCTGGGTACCGGATTTGAACTTGTCAAGGCCAATGCCTTGAAAGTCTTCATTGTCTTTTTATATACCCCTTTTGCCCTGGCCATATTCATGTGGAACAAAGATGTGAATTATGTGCTGGGCTTCATCCTGGCCATCGGGAATATGACCGGAGCCTTTATGGGGGCTCGCGTGGCTGTTAAATGGGGAGCCAAAGCAGTCAGGGTTTTCCTGCTGGTGGCTCTTTTCTTTGCCAGCCTGAAACTTTTGGGAGTATTTGAACTATTGCGGTGACGACGAGACCGCAAATCCTATCGATTGTTAGCATTTTCTCCCGATTGGTGTCTTCCCTGGATTTGCATGATGCTTTCTAGTATTCCAAGAGAGCTATGCTTTAACCTATTTAAATTGCTTTTATAGTTAGTTTTGACTATTTTTGTCAAAACAAACTTGTCAAAATGCAGAACATAGGTAACCTAATAAGAACATTAAGGCTGAAAGAGGGATACCCATTGAGAAAGGTAGCTGCCTTTCTGGATATTGATCAGGCTATATTGAGTAAAATTGAACGGGGACAAAGAAAGATTACAAAAGAGCAGGTAGTTAAACTGGCTAACTTCTTTAATTACAATGAAAAAGAGATGTTGGTGACTTATTTAAGCGATAAGATTATTTATGAAATTGGTGTTGATGAATATGCAAAAGAAGCTCTAAAGGTTGCGGAGGAAAAGATAGATTATAAGACTTTTACAGCGTTAGATAGAACGAAGATCATCAGTAAGATTGTTGAAATACTAACAAAATTTTCAAAAGTAAGCAAGGCATGGATTTACGGTTCTTTTTCCAGGAAAGATAACGGGCCCGAAAGTGACATAGATATCGCAGTGAAAACAGATGAAGGGTTTAGTTATTTCGACCTTGCTGACATACAATTTCAACTGGAAAATGAAGTGAAACGTAAAATTGATATAGGTTTTATTGATTCTTTCAGACAGAATATCCTCGATAATGTGAAACAGGATTTAAAACTTATTTATGAAAGACAAAAGAATTGATAGTTACGAAAGATTAGCCCATATCCAGGAAGCAATTAATAAGATTGAGGTATTCATCAACGATACTGGAAAAGAAGTTTTTCTGGATGATCAACTCATATCAAGTGCCGTTCTGTTTCAGTTCAGTGTTATTGGTGAAGCTATTATTCACGTTGACATAGATTTACTCAGTAAATATGACTATCCATGGCATAAAGTAAGGGCATTCAGGAATTTGATATCCCATGTGTATTTTCAAATAAAGTTGGACGCTGTTTGGGATATAATAGCAAATGATCTGCCTGAATTAAAACAACTTATTGAAACAATCCTGAAACATGAGTTTTAAAATATCCAGGCCATCGGGAACATGAACGGAGTTTATGGAATACTCAATATCAGATAAATATTTCTTTGAATCAAGCTTCATAAATAAGCTGCTTTGTTTCATCTATACCTTTTTGCAAGTATGGATTTCTTACCGGTGTATTAGATAAAAGGTCAACTTTTCTTCCGAATAATTCTTCAAATTTATCCCATAGAATCATAAGCGTTTCGCCCTTTTGAATGGGATCCATCTGGTCTAATTCAACAATGAGGTCAACATCATTGGATTGCACATCAAATTTGTCTGTGCTGATTGAACCGAAAACGTATAATCGTTTTACATGAAAGCGCTTACAAATTTCTTTTAAATCCTTAATATTATCCCTGATAATGAAATGCATTGCAGGTCTGATTTGTAACTCAATATACGAAATTCTGATAAATCATTTTGCCTGAAGAGAACGAAAATGATTTATCGAATGAGTCTATAGGATGCCCCATCCGATGGATTGCAGTGACGATGAGACCGCAAATCCAAAGTCTCCATCAGCAGTGGCAGGAAATTATTGGTGATAACGTGTATATACTTTTAATTTGAAAATTCGATGTATAGTATAGTGTATCTTAACACTTGTCATCGAGAACAAGGGAAAAGAGATTAAAGTTCCTTTAGTAGATTTATTAATTGCTCAGGGGTAATCTCTATCTCTCTCAATATCTGACGAGTCAAGGACCGCCCAATATCCTGATTGCCATGATGAGGTAACGTAGTATACCTGCCATCAGTATGTCGATAAAAGACATGGCTACCGCTTCGGTGTTTTGTTTCAAAGCCTAAATGGAATAATAACTTTTCAAAAGTTTTTACTTTAACAATCGGTAGCCTGGTGCTCATATGGCCACTGAAATTTGTTGTATGCCCACAAATTCAGGAATTTCATT
>DAOWJB010000255.1 GCA_030640625.1 Bacteroides sp. | reverse complement strand
CACAATGGTGATTTGGATGCTCGGGACAGTTTGATAAACGCAAATCTCCGGTTTGTTGTATCAGTTTCAAAGCAGTATCAGAACAAAGGCATGAGTCTTATGGATATGATCAATGAGGGGAATCTTGGTTTGATCAAAGCTGCCGAACGATTTGACGAAACAAGGGGTTTTAAGTTCATATCCTACGCAGTTTGGTGGATCAGACAATCCATTCTGCAGGCCCTTGCAGAACAGGCAAGAATTGTACGACTTCCCTTAAACAGAATCGTTCATATAAATAAAATGAAAAGGATCTTTACTGTATTGGAACAAAAGTACGAAAGAGAACCAACTACCCTTGAGATCTCACAGGCATTAGAGTTGACTCCTACTGATGTGAAAAAGGCCATAAAAAACGCAGGGCGGAATATATCAATGGATGCCCCACTTTCACATGATGAAGGAGGCAACATGTATGATGTATTATTAAGCGAAGATGCTTCCAGTCCCGATAAAAATTTGCTGTCGGATTCACTATGTAAAGAAATTGAAAGGGCCCTCAATACATTGACCCGAAGAGAAGCCGAAGTTATCAGACTATATTATGGATTAAATGGCAAACAGACGCATACACTCGAGGAGATTGGTGAGGAATTTAATATTACTAGAGAAAGGATCAGACAGATCAAAGAAAAGGGGATCAACAGATTAAAGCATATTTCGAAAAGCAGAGTATTAAAAACCTACATGGGTTAACTGAAGCCTCGACCCAAGTCCTGTGTACTTAATATTAGCTAAAATGAATTCGGGCGTTTATTAAGTAAAATTTGTTATTGGACTGAAGGTTATGGTGAAAATTGAAGAATATCTAATCGATCCGGGTAAGGTATTTTGATTGGACCGGTGCCGGAACCTGGTAATCAAACAGATCAAATTCAGGCCATCTTTTAACAGCATTAACTGCCCTGAACATGGTCCTTGAGGACTCCCTGTGTATCTTTGACCTTTTCCAGGTTGTGGTATTCATAACAATGATCCAGTTAATGCCATTGTTCTGCCTGACCATCAGTGCAGATGAACCTGTCAGGGTTCCGGTCCGCCACCATGTTCCTCTGCCATCGGCACCTTTCCAGCCGATCATATTGTGTTTACTGCGGCCACTCCTGGTCATCTTTTCAATAGTCTCGGGCATCAGGATATCAGGACTGGAGTTAAATCCATCTATGGCAACGGTTAACTTTAATACCTCAGCCGGGGAAGCTATCCATCCGCCGGCTGCACCAAGCAATGAAATATCATTCCCGCCATATACGCGTGATGCATATTTATCTTGGCTGTCAAATGCCAATACTTTTTGTTCACCGGCTACCTCATAATATTTTACCTCATTGGCAGCCTTATCAACAAAATAACCCTTGCCTATCTGCATATCCCAGATCCCGAGGGGATTCAATAAGGAGAACTTTACATAATCCTCGTAGCCCATACCTGTTAGATTCTCAATAACCTGCCCAAGTACCACGTATCCCAGATTTGAATAACTGTACCTTGTTCCTGGTGTATAGCTCAATTTTCGTGTCAGTGCATAACTGATCACATCTTCACTCCTTACAGGCAGGGAAACTTTCATTTTTCTTGCCACAACATGCGGCATGAAGATGGGATCTCCATAATACTTCGACCATCCGGCTTTATGTTCCAACAGATGCTGAATGGTAATATTGTCCACCCTGCGATCCCTGTATTCCAAATATTTATCCTCATGGAGTATACCCTCCGGTCCAAACACCCTGGAATCAAGCTCTAGTTTCCCTTCTTCGACAAGGTGCATGATTGCAACAGCCGTTATTAATTTTGATATACTGGCGATTCTGAAAACATGTCCTGGCTTTACTTTCTCAGCATCCTCCTCATTGGCATATCCGAATCCTTTGGCGTATACCAGCCTTCCTTCCTTGGTAACAGCAACAGATGCTCCCTTTATTTTATATCGCTTAAGAAAACTGGCAATTATTTTGTCCATCCGCTCCGTCTCTTCAAATGAGGACATATGATTTTGTATCTTTCGGGATATGGCTGCCGGTTCACTCGACTGTACAGGATGGGATCCTTTCCTGTCGGAAAAGATCGAGCCGATATCCCAGAAAAACAGAACCAGGATCAGCATAACTTGCACAGCGATGAACTTTAGTTTTCTCATCCTTATTTAGACTAACTAAAAATAGTGGGAAATTCTACGCAAATATATGTTCTTTTATAAATTTACTAAATATCCGCGTAAAAAACATATTTAACATAATCCTGTTAATAAGATTAAATGTGCTGTTTTTCACTGTATTATCAGTATTTACAGGCAACTGCGAAGATGTTATAACTACCCATCTACAGACACCTTCGCATAGCAAAACCAATGCTTTATCATGCTGGATTTTGCAGCTACCTACAATTATTGCAGGTTAGTCAAATTAATGCAGGAAAGACCGGTCATTTATGGGAACAACCGTCAATAAATGCCTTCCGGATGAGTTTCCGGTTCCCGGCCATGATAAAAAAAAGATGAAGATCCTGGATATTTCTGGATTTCTTTTCGCTTTTCAGATAAGGAAAATCTATATACAATTGGAAAACCTGGATTTTCTTTAGTTGCATTTTTTGCAGGAATCCTTCAAGTTCTTTCATTTTAAGGCATGGTCCCTTGTAGATTCTTTCAGGAACCTTGGATTTATAAGTAAGATATGGCGAGTCATATGGGATATTTATCAGGCCTGACCAGTCAAAATCATAAGGAACTGGCAGTGGTGGTTCAAAATAGTCCCTTGATACAAGAACCACATTATGCATGATGGGGATGGAATAATCCGTATTGATGATCATATAATTGAACATCGCCAGTAAGGTAAGTTGCTCCTGGTCCAGTTTATCCGGAGGTGCCGATTTAAAATCAAGCAATTCTGCATCGTTCCTGCTAGCCATATCCTCCGGATTTTCCAGGAAAAAGGCAAATCGGGTAAAGGTGTCCTGAGGCATTGATTGGTCAATGTAATGAATCCTGGCCAGCCTTACTTTGAAACTGAGAGGGGTATAAATGTTATAAGTTTTGTAAATCAGGTATTCCTGTAAAACAAACTGCTCATAATCAGGAAGTTCAGTTTGGCAATGAGTCACCAGTTTAATATCTTTTAAGCCCTCAAAAATGGTACCTGTCATTTCCTTTTTGATAAATCTCAACTTGACAGGAGGAAAATCACAATTGTCCGGATTTTTCCGGAAGTGGCCACGTGCCCTTGCCTCCACCATGAGTTCAATCCTGGTTCCTGAGGAATCATAATATACCAGGGTCCCCTCCTTGTATCGTGGATCCTCTCCTACATCAGCCAGCAGGCTGTCCAGCTCCAGATGAAGTTCCAGCTCCAATATCGAATCAGTCGCAAACAGGCTATACTGCTCGTATGGCAATGGGTCCTTGTCCAAATACGCAAATCCATGCAGACTGAACATCGACATTATTAAACTGATAATTGACCACCGACTCTTTAACATTGTTTATTAAGGATGTACAAGATAAAGGGTCAAATTTAGTAATTCTTGATTATTTAATTTTATTGCCCAGTACCTCGAATTCATTTTTTTTTTTTAATCTTTGTCTAGTTACAGTAACTGATTCCTATGATAAAGAAAGTTCTTGTCGCCAATAGAGGCGAAATAGCTATCCGGGTAATGAGGTCATGCAGGGAGATGGGGATCGCAACGGTTGCTGTTTTTTCCGAAGCAGACAGGTCTGCACTCCACGTCAGGTATGCCGATGAAGCTTATTTCATAGGTCCTTCACCTTCCAATGAAAGTTATCTGGTCATTGACAAAATCTTTGAAGTAGCTAAAGTTTCCGGTGCAGATGCCATCCATCCCGGCTATGGATTTTTGTCGGAAAATGCAGTTTTTTCAGACCAGTGTAAAAAAGAAGGAATCATATTCATCGGACCCTCGGCCCATGCCATTTCCACCATGGGTGACAAGATCACGGCGCGGGAGACCATGATGGCTGCAGGAGTCCCCGTTGTACCTGGAACAAAAGAAGCCATCACGGACGAAGAGGAGGCCGCCAAGACGGCTGCTGAAATTGGTCTGCCGGTAATGATTAAAGCTTCTGCAGGAGGTGGAGGAAAAGGTATGCGGCTAGTAAAGGATAAAAAGAACCTGCTGGATGCCATACGTGCAGCCAAATCCGAGGCCCTCTCCTCATTCGGTGATGATTCAGTATACATAGAAAAATATATTGAGTCACCACACCACATTGAATTCCAGGTCCTTGCCGACAAGCATGGGAATGCAATCCACCTGTGCGAAAGGGAATGCTCTGTACAGAGAAGGCATCAGAAGGTGATCGAGGAAACCCCTTCCCCTCTGATGACAGCTGAATTGAGGGAAAGAATGGGACAGGATGCCGTGGCTGCAGCCAGGGCCGTGAATTACGAAGGTGCCGGTACCATAGAGTTCCTTGCAGACAATGAAAGGAATTATTATTTCCTGGAAATGAATACACGCCTTCAGGTGGAACATCCTATTACAGAAGAAGTTGTCGGCATCGATCTTGTGAAGGAACAGATTCACATTGCATCCGGAGAAAAGCTTGCCCTGAAACAGGAAGAGGTCTCACAATCAGGCCATGCCATCGAATGCCGGATATACGCGGAGGATCCTGATAACCAATTCATGCCCAGTCCGGGCCGGATCATGTATATGACAGAACCTTCAGGACCCGGTATCAGAACAGATGGCTATGCATACGAGGGATATGAAATCCCTCTGTTCTACGATCCCATGATATCCAAGCTGATCACCTGGGCAAAAACACGTAAAGATGCCATTGAGCGAATGAAACGTGCGCTTCATGAATACAAGATAGGAGGCGTGAAAACATCCATCAATTTTCTGAAAAAGGTAATGAATAACAAAGCCTTTGCAGAAGGTAAATACGATACCCATTTTATTGATGAGAATATAGATAACCTGGTGGTTGCCAGTGATGGCCAAAACAAACAAAATGAAGACCTGGCGATCATTACTGCTTTCGTTGACTACCATGAAAAACTGGCGAAATCACAGGCGTTGCAACCTTACCAGAGTAACGGAGGAAGTTCTCCCTGGAAGAATTTCGGCAGGAAAAAAGGTGTAATGAGGATGTAATCCTTACGAAAACCAGAAAAATATGTCATTAGAAATCCGGCTCAACGACCGTCTCTCCAATGTTGAGCTTGTCAGTAAGGAAAGTAACAAACTCCTGATCAAGGTGGATGACAAGCTGTATGAGCTTGACATGATCAAGGTAGGAGAAGGAATGTACTCGATATTGCTTGAAGGTAAGTCTTACAATGTGGAGATCATAGAAAAAGACAGTGCCAAACAATACAATGTAAATACACCTGGAAAATCCTATGACCTGGAGATCATTGATGCCGAGACCCGCTACCTGATGAGCCGTAAGGGCAATGACCTTGAAGATGCCGACAATATAATTTCCTCCCCCATGCCCGGGAAGATTGTTAAAATACCTGTTAAAGCGGGAGACAAAGTGGAGACCGGACAAACTGTTATCATCGTATCCGCGATGAAAATGGAAAGTGAATACAAGGCTGGAAATACAGGCATTGTCAAAGAGGTTCATGTAAGCGAGGGTGATACCATAGAAGGAAACCAGCCACTGATTACGATTGAATAAACCTGATACCAATCATGAGTTCATCCCTGGAAAAGAAGTTCGAAACATTTGAAAAACGCATGAAAGCCGCCGAAAAAGGAGGTGGCGAAGAGAGAATCGAAAAACAGCATGCGAGTAATAAAAAAACTGCTCGGGAACGTATCGAACGCCTTTTGGACCCGGGGAGCTTCGTGGAACTGGATAAACTGGTAATCCACCGTGCCAGGGATTTCAATATGGAAAAAAACCTGATCCCAGGAGATGGTGTAGTTTCAGGCCATGGGAAGATTGATGGAAGGCTGGTTTACATCTTTGCACAGGATTTCACGGTATTCGGAGGTACGCTCAGCCGGGCCAATGCAGATAAGGTTATTAAGGTAATGGAGCTGGCCATGAAGATGGGCGCTCCCGTAATTGGTCTGAATGACTCCGGTGGCGCCAGGATACAGGAAGGTGTGCAAAGTCTTGCCGGATATGCCGATATTTTCCACCTTAACGTAAAATCATCTGGCGTGGTTCCACAGATATCTGCCATTCTCGGACCTTGTGCCGGTGGTGCCGTGTACTCCCCTGCCCTTACGGATTTCATATTCATGGTCAAGAAGACGAGTTATATGTTTGTTACGGGACCTGATGTGATCAAAACCGTAACTCATGAAGACGTCACTAAAAATGAGCTGGGAGGTGCCATGACCCATAACACCAAAAGCGGTGTAGCCCACTTTGCAGCAGAGGATGATGTCCAGTGCATGATGATGATACGTGAGCTGATAAGCTACCTGCCCTCAAACAACATGGAGGATCCTCCCGTAAAAATCTGTACTGATGATATCAACAGGGAAGAAGAAAAACTACAGACCCTGATCCCGGATGACCCAAACAAACCTTATGACATTACCGACCTGGTCGGTGCCGTTGTGGATGACGGGGCATTCCTGGAGGTTCAGCCTCATTATGCCAAAAATATTTTCATAGGTTTCGCCAGGCTCGCTGGACAGCCTGTTGGCATCGTGGCCAACCAGCCTGCACACCTTGCGGGAGTACTGGATATCAATTCATCCATTAAGGGAGCCCGGTTCGTACGTTTCTGTGACGCCTTCAATATCCCCCTCGTCACATTTGAAGATGTTCCCGGATTTCTTCCCGGCACTTTACAGGAGTTTGGGGGAATCATCAAGCACGGCGCAAAATTGCTCTATGCATTTTCCGAGGCCACTGTGCCCAAGATCACAGTAATTACAAGAAAAGCTTATGGAGGGGCCTACTGCGTGATGTCCTCCAAGCATATCGGTGCAGACATGAACTTTGCTTATCCGACTGGAGAAATTGCCGTTATGGGTTCTGAGGGGGCTGTCAATATCCTTTACAGGCATAAGATTAGTTCTGATAAGGATCGCACCAAATTGATCGACGAGTACAAGGAGACCTTCGCCAATCCTTACAAAGCAGCTGAACTTGGGTATATTGATGAGATTATCATGCCACGCCAGACCAGGGCAAAACTTATCCAGGCCCTGGAAATGACCCAGAATAAGACAGAGATCAAGCCACCAAAAAAGCACGGGAATATTCCACTGTAGTGGTTCACAAAGAATATGAGCGCAGAACTGCTCTGCCTCCCCTGGCAGGTATAAAACACAAATGGGAACTTATTCTTTCGAAAAAGCCCCCATTCCACTATTTGTCAACCATAGTTAGCAAACAGCGCCAAGCTACAGTTATTATGACCGTTACATCAGTTTTCCAATCCGAAGATTGACTCTTTATGAAACCAGGATCCGTTTATGTCAGACCTTCTCAGGCCTGCTTCCTCCGGACCTCTTCTGACCAGGCTGATCCGACCGATAGAATCCGAAGATCCCAGCGCTTGGTTCGGGATTCAGTAGGTGGTCATCCTCTCGGATGGCTCCTGGCTGTATCCACCTGATTAGCCAGCTTTTCAAAGATCGGTTCTTACGAACCTTGCCTTGAAGAGATGGAGCAACTTCAACATCCTCCGAAGAGGGTAGTTTCTGCTGCCTGTCTTTCCTGGTGTGATCTTTCAGAGGTAGAGCCTCACGGTTCTACTCTTTTCCAGATCCGGCTCAAAACGTTCTTTCCGAAGAAAGATCGCTCTGGGCTTTTTACCCCGGGAGAGAAGCCTTTTATCTCTCACTTGGTAGGACAAAATTAAGCTGAAATATGTCAGATTACAAATATTTAGATCTGTTTATGTTAACAGAGTATTCACAGAAGTTATTAACAATTTGTTAATAAGATAATATTGTCTGAATATCCATGGATCACCCAATAAAACCTAGGATCCTGACAGCCTGAACTAAGGACAGAATAAAGAATAGAACAGCAATGATCCGATCGAGCCAAAGTGCTATTACTGAAGACCTTTCTAGAATATACTGGCTCAAACGGCCATATATCCACAAGGTGGTGTACCTGCCTGAAAAAACACCGGCAAGGAACATGGCCACAGTGGATATACTGAAGTCAAAGCCAACGGTACCTTCGCAATAAGCGACGACAAAGATCCAGAAAGGAAGGGCGGGAATATTCAGGAAGCTGATCAACACTCCCTTAATAAATTCAGGCATTTCTCTCCTGTTAGGATCAGTTTCTGAAGATGTATTTTTTTTGAGCAGGAAATACAATCCGATCAGTATAAAGGCCAGGACAACGGTGAGCTGGATATACATATTTGATTCAATATGCCGGGTGATCAGCCAGCTGAAATAAATGGCCAGCAAAGGCTTGAGCAGTTCCATAAGGGAGGCAGCCGAGGCCACGACCATGGCAGTCCTGAGATTTTTACAAACCGTTGTATTGACAACCAGGAGATTTACAGGTCCGAGAGGGAGTGTAACGATAATGCTGGCTACCAGACCGAGAAAAAAATGCAAAAAATAGCTCATCTGAGAGGTGTTACCTGATTTCTAAGATAATGTTTTTTTTGCCGGGGATATAAATGATTCTTCAGATCAATAGTGAACTTCCTGATGGTGGCGTAGTGCACACCTTCCTGGTGGTTCATCCTGCTGATCCGGTAAATGATCTTCATATGACTGACTATATCCCGGTAGGCCCTGGATAAGCTGTATTCCGGATCATAAATATGAGCAGGTTCGGAGTTTACCCCATTCAGCTCCAGGATCCTGATATTCCTGCCCAGGTACAGATCTTCAAGGTTCTTCACCTTAATATCAAAACGCCCATAATCAAATCCGGGAATATCAGTGGCAATTCCTGAAAATACACTGAGCAATTGATCATTTATCAGTCGATTACCATTAAGAAAGCGGGTCCCACGACAATGATTTCCGATAGGTTCCAGCAAAACCTCGTTATCCGCGGGTATAATCTCGTCCAGTTGGTCCTGAAATTTATGGAAAAGATATTTCCTCCGAAACTGTGCCCTGATATTTTTCTCCATCAGCTCACGCAATGTACTATTACCATCACCAATGATCCTGAGTAGATCCCTGATAACCACAGAGGTCACCTCCTCAACCGATCCGTCAGGGTACTTATAATATAGTACTCCGAGCTCTAAGGGATAGCCTATGAATTCCTGGAGGATCACATTTTCCTGCTTGCCATCAAGATATGCCCTGAGTCCGGCTTCCTCTTCAAGCAGTTCTATACCCCTGCCCCTTTCACCGATATCCGGTTTGGCTACCAGAGGATAAGCCAGTCCGGCCCCGGCCATCATCTGCCTGAGTTTATCTGTACCGATATCCGGACTGATCCTGATACCGCGTGGTATGAGATCAGGATTGATTCGATCAAGGATATCAAATTTGAGCATATCAAAAGCTCCTCCATATTTCATTGCCGGATTTACTGCAGTGAAATAGGTGAGTGAACCTGCCCTCAGAGCCAGATACAGGCCATAAAAGTACATGGGAAGGTAAAACAGCCAGAAAGGCCAGAATTCATACCTGCCAATCCTGATAAAAATCAACCTGATCCTGGTCATAATATTCATTCCGTTTGTCATACAGGTTCCGGATATAAAAATAATCAACTTATGTTTAACTGATTTTCGTAAATTTGGATTGTTCATAGATACTCCCCCATTATGGAAGAAATCAAACAGGCCACTTACGAGATCATTGACCAGATGACTGACCTGGCCGGTAAAATGTCAGATCAAAATTTCACCAGGCCTTTGCCAGTACTTCTGCAGAATTCAATAGGTAAACATTACCGGCATATTATAGAGTTTCTCGAGGTGATGCTTTCAGGAGCCCAAAGCGGAGAGATCAATTATGACCTCAGGAAACATGATCCTGATCTTGAACAGAGCAGGGATAAATGCATGGAGAGGCTTGGCAGGATAAGGGAAGCCATAGCCGTAGAACCGGCCGTGACACTTGAACTAATGGGGAGCTATTCCAGGGAAGCTGATAAAACATTCACTGTTCCGACGAATCTTGAGCGGGAACTGGTATATAATATTGAACACGCTATTCATCATATGGCGATTATCCGGATAGCCTTGCAGCAGGAATTCCCGGAAATACAGGTCCCCAAAGAATTCGGATTTGCCTACTCCACACTGAAACATTTGAAGAAATAATGTGTACCGTCACCTACCTGCCACTGTCGGATGATGGCTTTATAATCACCTCGACCAGGGATGAAAAAACCATTCGTAAACCGGCCCTGCCACCTGGCAAATATGATATACAGGGCGGACAGGTATATTTTCCCAGGGATAATGATGCCGGTGGAACCTGGATTGCCTCCTCTCCTGGCGGACACACGCTGTGCCTGTTGAATGGCGGATTTGTAATCCATGATTCCAATCCCCCGTACCGCAGGAGCAGGGGACTCGTATTGCTTGATTTTTACCAGTTTAATGATGTTGTTTCTTTCAGGGATAAGTATGATTTTACCGGGATTGAACCATTCACCCTGCTCATCCGGAATTCTCATGGGACTTTACCAGGCAGGCCAGGTAATAAATTCGATGAGCTTCGGTGGGACGGAGAACAGATCCACCATACCCCACTGGATCCTGAACTCACTGCTATCTGGTCCTCTGTCACCCTTTACACGGCCGATGTTATCAAGCAGCGCAAGCATTGGTTTGAGGAATGGCTGGCAGGGTATCCGGACTTTAACATTGGATCCGCTGTCAAGTTCCACAAAACGGCAGGTACTGGCAATCTACAGAATGATATTCTGATGAACCGCGAGAATGTGATCCGTACAGTGAGTATTACATACATTTTAAGAGATCCTGTCAGCTATGAGTATTATTATGAAGATGTGATCAATCAGCAGCAGCATTCAAACAAAATCCCTCCTCCGGGCGTTATCTGATAAAAAAATGGTGAACAGAGCAGGAATTGCCGTTATGGTAATATTGATCCAGGGCAGCTGTGCCCTGCGTGCAACAGGACAGGATGAACCCAAAACAAAGAAGCTTGTAAGAATGGACAAAATAGAAAAAACAGAACAGGAATGGAAAGATGTATTAACCCCCGTTCAGTATCATATTGCTCGTGAAAAGGGTACAGAAAGAGCATTTACCGGGGAGTACTGGAACTTATATGAAAAGGGCCATTATGAATGTGTTGCCTGTGCAGGAAGGCTTTTTGAGTCAGAAACAAAATTCAAATCCGGTTGCGGCTGGCCGAGTTTCTTTGAGCCTGAATCAGACAGTACAATCAATCTTCACAGGGATACCAGCCAAGGGATGATCCGTACTGAGGTAACATGTGCAAGATGCGATGCCCACCTGGGACATGTGTTTAATGACGGCCCCCCTCCCACCGGATTGAGATATTGTATCAATTCCGTTTCTTTAATTTTCATCCCTGAAGAGGAGTAAAAAATTACCGGGGTGCCGCTTTCGCGAACACCCCGGTACCCCTAAACCTATCTTCAAATATCCTTGCTGGTTATTATTTTTGTTTTATTGTACAACCAATTGCCTTGGTTGAATTCGGATCGGGATCATTCCCGGCCAGCAGTGCATCAACAGCGTTGGCAAGGTAAGCTTCTTTTACGGCTGAAGCATCCTGGTAATTATCATCTATCGTCCCGATATATTTGACAACCAGTTCCCCGCCATCTTTCTCAAGTACATAGATCTGCGGTGTACGTGTTGCTCCATATGTCTTGTATACTTCATACTTGGCATCCTTCAGATAGGGGAAGGTGAAACCTTTCTCATCTGACCTCTTTTTCATCCCTTCGAGCTTGTCCTCTGACCTGAGATCAACATCATTCGGATTAATGGCAACTACGGGGTATCCTTTGGCTTTGTATTTCTTGTCAAGCGCGATGATCCTGTCCTGGTATGCCTTGGCATAAGGGCAACCATTACAGGTAAACACGACGATGAAACCCCTGGCATCATCAAAGTCTGCCAGGCTCACATACTTCCCATCCACATTCTGCAGTTTGAAATCTGCAGCTTTATCCCCTACCTTGTAACCGGCTCCCACAACAAGTGAAAATGCCAGGAAAGAGAATACTCCGAGTAAAAGGATCTTTTTCATGTTACTTTATTTTTTGTTCAACAATTTGTTTTAACTCTTCATAGGTATAAACACCCTCTCGAAAGGTCCTGTCGCCCATCTGATAAATCAGTGTCGCCGGAATCGAACCTGACCATGCAGGATCCACTTTATCGATCCACTTATTGGCATCGGGATCATTCAGTACGAGCACTTCCGAATGAATCTTATTATTCTCTAAAAAGGGCAGCAACCTTGATTCAATCTGTTTGGGAAAATCAAGGCTCACCAGCAGGACTTTCACTTTCTGATGCCTGTATTCCTCCCCGATCCTCTCAAAAGCAGGTAATTCCTTCACACATGGAGTACACCAGCTGGCCCAGAAATTAACCAGATAAGTAGTGTCATTCTGCAAGTGTAAATGAGGTTCAAAATCATCAAACGTAAGCACCTTTGGTTGATGCTTATGAGTATAAGAACTTAGTAACCAAATAATAACTAAACCTGTTATGTTAATGACCCCGAACCTCATTTATTTCATTGCTATTCCTGCTTACAAATATAATAGAATTTAAAGATCTTCAAATCTTTTTAACACAGCTTTAACATGTGAATGAAGAGGAGTAATTACTATTTCTGGTGTATTTTACTTTTGAAGATACTTTTTCAGTTCTTCAGGGATTCTAAAATAGGTATACCGATGTGAGTCTTCGCCGGTACTGGTAACGGTTGAATTGTCTGAAACCTGGTAAGTACTCTTTTCACCAGCGATCCGTGAGAAATAGACATCATATTCCTTTTCATCCATATCAACCAGGATTACATGTACCAGGTTTTTGTCAAATCTTGATTGAAGGTAATACTGGCACATCGGACAATAGAAATCAATCGGGTCTCCAGTTGCATATTTGAATGTTGGATGCTTTATACTTGAGTAGTTCCCGATCTCAGGATGCAGCAACAATATGCCTCTTTCCTCCCTTTGATTTCTGGCAGCCAAGATAATATACTCCCCAACCATCAGATGGCCGCGGCATTCCGGACAGATATAATACTTTTGCATAATCCAGCAATTTACGATAACAAACAGGGAAAGTCAAGTCAAATATTTTATTTATCTTAAGTGTCCGTAAAACCGGTTCACTTCAGGGACCGGATATAAGGACACAATTATTATTTCTCGGGTGTTCTGTAACAAACCACCTCTTGGGGAGTGCTCTTCCAATTCGGTGCATACATTTCGTAAAAGCCTGGATGAACCCCCTTTTCAACAGTTAACAAGCCTATTTGGTGCAGTGTGTGGCGACTATATTATGTAATAAAGACCAATTAAAAGTATAATGAAATATATTATGCATTTTTTGTATGCAAAATCTTGTGTAATTCATATGTTTTTCGTATATTTAAGTATAATGCCAACGATACGAAAAGCATACAGATTTCGATTGAAGACCAACAGGGATGTTGAAGAAAAGCTT
>DAOWJB010000093.1 GCA_030640625.1 Bacteroides sp. | reverse complement strand
TCAGGGACTTGCAGAGACATCGGTGGAGTAAGGGCTTCAATTTTCATCTCCACCGAATGGGACACCAGCATTTGTCCATTTAAGGTATCGGGTGTCCAGGGAGGAAAAACAGAAAATCCTGTAAATGAGCTCATTTACAGGATTTGTCCATCTGTGACTGGTAAATTTGCGGAGAAAGGGGGATTCGAACCCCCGGTCCCGATCACTCAGGACAACGGTTTTCGAGACCGCCCCGTTCGACCGCTCCGGCATTTCTCCGGAGACAAAAGTAAAAAATATTTCTGAGCAGGAATGGATCAGTACTATTCAATCATTACTTTCCCGGTTTGTACTCTGCCTCCCTGTACAAGCCTGATGATTTGATAAATGCCTTCAGATAAATGACTGACTGATATTTTCCCTGTATTATCCATAGCCTGGTTCAGAATAAAATGATTCAACCCTGCTGTGTATAAAATCATTCTAAATAAATCTTTTATAATTTTGGCAGCAGATTCAAGGGCTTATGAACTCCGGACCGTCAAAATACCGCTTTTCATTGATTGCATTTTTCACCACGGCCATCATCTTATGCATGGTACAATGGAGGGTGTCCCGGCCCATGCTAATGGCCGAACGATTTGCTGTAGGGGCTGGCTGGATACAGATTCTGATTATGGCAGGGTATGCCGCATGGATCACGCTGAAGATGCAGGATCCGGGACAATCGGCCAGGTGGAGGAGGATTACCTGGTCCGTCTTTTCCATCGTGTTTTTTGGTCAACTTGCCCTGGGTCTGGCAGGATACGAAAAATTCTTAATGACTGGTAAATTGCATCTTCCTGTCCCGCTGATGATCCTCAGCGGGCCGATCTTCAGGGGGAGCATTTCGTTCATGCCCATCCTCTTTCTGAGTACCCTCATTATTTCAGGGCCTGCCTGGTGCAGCCAGCTTTGCTATTTCGGTGCACTTGACAACATCTCTGCAGACCAAAAGACAGACTTAAAATCCTTCAGGCATAAATTCCGGATCAAACATATACTGCTATTGAGTATCATTGCGATAACCATCCTGCTCAGGTTTTTCCAGGTTCCCGCAAGGTTCACCACCCTGCTGGCTATTTGCTTTGGTGTAATCGGGCTGGTGATCATCGCAGTGATATCCCGTCGGAAAGGCAAAATGGTGCACTGCATCCTCTGGTGTCCGATTGGCACCCTGGTGAACTATATGAAGCTGATCTCACCTTTCCGGATGTATATTGATGATACATGCACCGACTGTATGGCCTGTACCAGGTATTGTAAATATGATGCATTGAACAACAGCGATATCATGAGCAGGAAACCGGGACTCACCTGCACTTATTGCGGGGACTGCCTCACAAGCTGTAAAAGCGATTCTATCCGTTATAAATTCTTCAATCTTTCACATCAGAAGGCCAGGCATACCTGGATTGTCCTGACCATCAGCCTGCATGCCATATTCCTGGCGCTGGGTAGGATCTGATCAATACCTGTCAGAGCTTGAGCAGGACGGACAGGTATTTTTGTATGAACTCTTTTTTTCTCTTAAACCGGTACTGCATTACCCAGCGTGGATGTGGAAGGGGTATTATCTCCTCAAAAAGATTCAGTTCCCCGTTCAATTTTTCCAGGTATTTCATGTTCTTTCCTTCGCCAAGGCAGATGGCTTTGTCCCTGCGGATGCCAAGTTCAAGTTGTTTCATGAGGGTGGACTCAATAAATCCCTTTAGAGAATTTTCCAACACCCTGTCATCATAATAATTCAGGTTTTTGCCATCCTTAACAAAGCCAAGCGGGGAAATAGCGGAAAGGAAAAACCTCTGGAAAAAGGCCTGGGCTCCACCATATGATGAAATCACATCATATATGAAACGGGAGGACAATTCCGCCCTTTTTTCAAAACTGTTGGGGATCTGGCATTCCTCTTCCAGTTGGATGGGATCCGTAAAGGTGATCCCGGTGATACCGGCTCCGAAACGGCCAGGATTTATACCCAGCAGGATCACACGATCATGACTGTCGTTATAAAACCTGTAAAAAAAGCTTGCTAAAATTGACTGCACCTCCTGGTTCTCATATGGATTCAGAATGCCTGCACCGGCTGGCAGGGAGGAATTGATCTGAAGGTTGCTATAGAAATTGACAGCTTTGTCCGCGAATGTTTTCATTTTGCCGTACTACCGGAAGGTGATGATCTCGACCTTATCTGTTCCGGCAACGATCACCTTGTTTACAGTATTGAGAAAGAGACCATGATCCAGAACACCAGGTATTTGTTTCAACTCCAAATCGAGTTTGACCGGATCGGTGATGGATCTCAAACCAAGGTCTACAATATAATGTTGTCCGTCAGTCATATATACATCACTTCCATTCATTCTCAATGCAGGATTCCAGTTTTTCCCTGCCATCCTTTTGACCAGATTCTGGTGACCGAAAGACATGATCTCAACCGGCAATGGAAAGGCTCCCAGCTGTTGCACCAGTTTGCGTTTTTCAATCACCCAGATATTTTGCCTGGAATTTAAAGCAACGATCTTTTCAAACAGCAAGGCGCCTCCACCCCCCTTTATTCCATGGCCGTGTGGATCCACTTCATCCGCCCCGTCAATCGTCAGGTCTATACATTCGACATCACCAAGATCAACCAGAGGAATCTCCCATTCCAGGGCCTGTTTTCTGGTCTGTTCCGAAGTGCATACACCGCTTATCTTTAATCCCAGCCGGACCAGTTCACCAAGCTTCTTGATCGCGTAATAAGCAGTAGATCCTGTGCCCAGTCCCACAACCATACCTTCTTCGACAAACTCTACCGCTCGCTCTCCTGCTATTTGCTTGAGGTTCATTTATTTAATTTTAAAATATCAGTAAACCAATTCCTTCAGCCATTTAACAAAACCAAGAAGTACATCTGAAACGACCTCAGTAAGAGGCAATCCAAATGCATGTCCCACGACATACAAAACAAACAGCAGGTAGATCAGAACAAACAGAGATGCCTTCCAAAGGGTAAGTTTTCTGCCAATATTGAACAGGATGGCACCAAGGATGGTAGTGATCAGAAGGAACATCCAGAGTTCGGTGCTCAACTTGACGACAGCCGGCTCCATCTCAATAGGATGGTTTATCAGTGTGTAGATGAACAACGGAAGTCCCAGGGCAAATGAGATGTCAAAGATATTGCTTCCCAAGGCATTGGAAATGGCATCGTCATAATTTCCTTTTTTTGCATCTTTCACAGAGATAATGGTATCAGGTACACTCGATGCAACCGCGGACAGGATTACAGCAACAAACAGGATAGGGATTTGCAATCCCTCGCTGAGCCAAACCGTACCAAGTACCAGTAGCCAGGTCCCGAAAGACATGACGATTGTACTAATAATCAGCAATATCCATGTATTGCTTGTATTCAGTTCTTTCTTTCCCACGATCAGGCATTCCAGTTTCAGTGTCAGGATCTTTACCATGACTGACTGGTTTGAGGGGTAGTGTGCGGGGACCGGCTTTTCTTCCATGCCGTTCCTCATGCTTTTCATCGAAAGGAACATGTATCCCAGGTAGACAAGGTAAACCATTACAAGGATGAACCCGTGGATGGGCCTTAAGGTCTGCCGGTCTATGATCAGGACCAGGATCAGAATGGTTATGATGAGAACAATGCCATCCCTGCGAAGGACATTCTTCGTTAGTTCAATGGTTTTTGACGGGTTTTTAATAAGAATGACGAGGGTTACTGCCACCGGGATCACAAGCAGGTTAAAAATGGAACTGCCGGCAGTGATCCCGAGTCCACCGCTAAACCCATTCACATCCTTCAGGTAAAACAGAAAGAAAAAAGAAGACAGGAATTCAGGCATGGAACTGGCTATGGCATTTATTGTAGCTCCCTTCACCCCGTGGGAAAGTTTCCGCCCAAGATAATCGGAGGCGATTTCAAATGCGGCAGCTGACCTCCAGATAATGAGGCAACTGAAAAACATTAATACTATGGAACCGGCTATTTGCAAATGAAAGGTTTTCGTGAATTCTCAAACTAATTTTCCAGGTGCTCCTGCCAGAATGTGAACTACCTGGTCATCCACAAAGTGATCCTCAAATTCTGTTAAAAGCAGCATGAACACTTTCCATAATTTATGCCTGGTAACAATGGCAATATATCCAAGGTTCTCCTCACCAAATATCATTGGTGTCAGGTAAAGATGAGAGACCTTGTCCAGGATCCTGGTCTTGCCGACATATACAGTTTCATGGATTGTGTCATTCAGCTTGTCCAGCTCTGCCATATTCAATCCTGCAACGCCGGGTGCTGATTCAGCCGGACAGGAACCAGTGTCATGCCGGATCTTCACCATTGCGTATTCAATGTCAAAGAAGGCAAAATTGAAAAAGTTGACCATGAATGCTGACAACCTATTAGCCAGGTCCCGGGCCGATTGAATACTCCCATCAGCTATGCCGTTCTGGATAGGATCAAAAGCACCGGCAAGGTTAGATGGAATGTATGAGATTACATGTAAAAAGCTATAGCCAAGGACCACCAGGACAAGATAGACAATGGATATAATAATTATCACAACGCCCTGAAGATCAAGGACATCGTTTAAAATGTAAAAGATAATCCAGAAAAGTGAAAGCACACTTGCCAGGTAAAAGACCGCGAGCAGGGTTCTCTGGATTCCGTATAAGACACTGAAAGATCTGTTTTTTTTAAACATGCTTTTCACTTTATGTCATAAAAATAGGAAAAACTACCTATTTCGGAGGTAATGGATGATCTGATTAAAAAAATATTCCTAGAGATCTGCCAAAATGGTCCCAAGTGTGGATAATTGGTCAAGGTCAAGGCCACGGGTTTGGTAGACAAGATGACCATCCTTATCGAAAAGGTAATTGCGCGGGACTTTCTTCTGGGCAAATTGATTGTAGATGCTCCGGTCAGGATCAGCGGCAAAAGGAACTGAATAATTACCCTTGTCCCTGAATTCTTTCACTTCCCTTTTACTGTGCTCCCTGCCTATGGATACGAACATTTTGCCACCATTCTGGAATTCCGGCCATATATGTTCCTGGATATATTCAAGCATTTTTTTACAGTGTTTGCAGGGGACAATAAAAAAGTTCAAAAGGATGATCCTGTCAGATCCCCATGTGACGATCTCATCACTATCGATTGGTTCTATTTCGACTCCGGGAAAAGGATCCCCTGGAGACAGATAGGAGTATTCATCAAAAATCATGGCCGGCACAAAATGATAATACAATTTACATTTTTTGCGCTATAAACGGAAGGTATAGGTGTATTTTAACATTATTGTACGGGCCGCTAGTCTGGGAGGGTTTGGGGTCTGGGTGGTAAGGTCGGTATTTGTTCCTTCATTATAGACAATCCAGAGGTCATTTCCTTCCCTCGGATTGTACCTGAACCGGAAGTTCGAGATGATATTATTGCTGCCGCTGTTATACTGAATAAAAGCACTGACGGATAATTTGGTGCTGAACATTAGCAGGGCTTTTATTCTCCCAATATGGGATATGAAGTGCTGGTTCCGTGAAGCAAAGTCAACATTGCTGTAAATATAGGCCCCGCTTAAAATAAAGGAGGATGAGAAGCTCCAGCTTGGCATGGTGGTGATTGATAGCATTTTGCCACCATAGTAATCTCGCCCTTCAAACTCTAGGCTCATCCAAAGAGGTTTCGTCATTGGGGTC
>DAOWJB010000089.1 GCA_030640625.1 Bacteroides sp. | reverse complement strand
CTGCCTCTTCTAATACATCCTTCAAATACTCCTGTTCAAAGATCTTTTGCGTCAGGCGTTCCAGCTCCCTGTCATATTTCCTGAGGATATCGGCATAGACAGGATCACTCCGCATTTCTTCGGCATTTGGATTCTCAGCCCTGGCATCATCGGTCAGGATATTTTCTTTGAAATTATCAAAATGGTCTTTGATGGAGCAGGGCATCAGGCCGTTCTTCTTACAATGAGGATTTGAAAAACCGTGATCTATCTGCCATTTCCTTCCGTTTTTAAAGAAATCGGAGTGCAATGCATCCGCAAGGCTTAGTCCACGGGCATAAAGATCATATACATTATCCTTGTAAAAGGGTACAAAAACACATGGCATTACATTGCCATGCCAGTTGACATAGAAATATCCATGCCACCTGCCATAGGCCAGGCAGCCATCCGACAGTGCACCGGAATTCCAGAAATCGGCTACCGGATATCGTCTCTCACCCAGCAATTTTTTCCACAGGTGAAATAGATCCACCCGCTGTTGCGGGGTAATCATCAGATCAATGACCTCCTGTCCCCTTCCAACAGGCATCATCTGGAACTGAAAGAGAAAGGTAATCCCCAGGTCCCTGAAATAATAATCATAAAATTCCTCCTCCAGGAGTACATCAATATTATGACTGGTGGCAGTTATCGATATGCCGTATGGCACACCCTCTTTTTGCAAAGCCTCAATGGCCTTCAATATCTTAAGATGGACACCCTGGCCGCGGCGTTCATCCGTATGCTTCTGAAAACCTTCAACAGAGATACAGGGCGTAACATTCCCGAGTTCAGCCAACCTGGCAGCAACACTATCATTGATGAGGGTCCCATTGGTATATATCAGGAAAAACATATCCTTGAATTCCTCAAAAATGTCATAAATGGTTTTGCCTTCTGATCTATACATGAATGGTTCCCCGCCGCTGATGGTCATGAACCTGCTGTGAAATATATCATGTGTATCCATGACAACCTGCCGGGCAACCTTGTATTCAAGATGGGTCCTGGAAGTTTTGTCGCTGGTTGCATAACAGCCTGTGCATTGCAGGTTACAGGCTTTTGTCGGTGACAATACACAGAAAAGCGGAGGGTAGAGACCATACTTCTCCCTGTATGCCTCCTTGACGGGATTGATTCTGCCTTCCCGGGAAGTGATCAATTTGTCACCCGTTGTAAATACGCTGATCATTTTCCGGGTCACCCTGGGCTTGATGTATCCCTTGTCGAGATTCCTGCTGGTGGTATGCAGAATGGCCGTGAGGTAATGATATTTTTGTAGTTTCTCTTTTGGTAAGGCCGGGGTGCCTTCCTTTTCGATAAGACTTTTGTAGATCATCTTATCAAGCTGATTTACTGCCATTTTCCTGAGATTCTTTGAAGCAACGACAGTATTAATCGCTTTTTTAAAGACCTTCTGTTTCAGGCTCATGGGGTTTCAATTTAGATTAATTCAGATCATGGAGATTTTTGTTAATTGTAAATTGATAATACAAATTTATACCAGAATGAAGTGTTTGTAAAGCTTTTTAGCTGAATAATGCATATTTTAACAGGAAATTGATTTTTTAGTAAATTGTACTATAAAGCACCAGATTATGAAACCACGGATTATTAATTATATCTTGTTGATTTTGAGCACCTTGTATACAGTGCCTGTTTTTTCGCAGGCAGATTATGTTCCAACAGCATCCAATCTTGAAGCCAGGGAGTGGTTTCAGGATGCAAAATTCGGTCTGTTCGTCCACTGGGGAGTCTACAGTGTTTTGGGAGGTGGTGGAGATTTGGGTATTGCTGAGTGGGTCATGAATCAGAAACAGATCCCGGTTGATCAATATGAGAAACTGCCTGATTTCTTCAACCCAATCTCTTTTGACCCCGTTGAATGGGTAGCCATGGTTAAAGATGCCGGGATGAAGTATATTACCATTACCTCTAAGCACCACGATGGATTTGCCATGTATAATTCGGAAATCTCGGATTATAATATTGTTGAAAGGACACCTTACGGGAAGGACATCATCGGAATGCTTAAGGAAGAATGTGACAGGCAGGGGATCAAACTGTTCTTTTATTACTCACAACTGGACTGGCATCATACTGATTATTATCCCAGGGGCAGGACAGGGAATCATACCAAACGTCCGGAGAGCGGGGAATGGGATAAGTATATTGATTATATGAATACCCAGCTGACCGAACTGCTGACCAACTATGGTGACCTTGGAGGCATCTGGTTTGATGGCATGTGGGACCAATGGGGAGCTGCCTGGAGACTGGAGGAGACCTATTCCCTGATCCATAAACTTCAGCCACAGGCCCTGGTTGGAAGCAATCATCATAAAATGCCAATCCCAGGAGAAGATTTTCAGATGTTTGAACGGGATCTTCCCGGGCAGAATACCATGGGCTTCAACCAGACTGGAGTTGGTGCACTGCCGCTTGAGACCTGTGAAACCATGAACGGATCCTGGGGATTCAATCTCAAGGATATAAATTTTAAATCCACAAAAGACCTGATCCATATGCTTGTCAGGGCAGCCGGACTCAACTCAAACCTTTTGTTGAATACCGGTCCTATGCCAAATGGGAAGATCCAGCCCGAAAATGTCAGGACCCTGCAGGAAATGGGTAAGTGGATGGAACAATATGGAGAAACCATTTATGGAACAAGGGGAGGCCCCGCTGGCTCAAAAAAATGGGGAGTAAGCACCTGGAAAGACAATAAGGTATATGTACACATCCTGGATGCAGAAGATCCTGTACTCTATGTTCCCATGGCTGGGGAAAAAGTAAAGAAAGCCTATGGATTTGATAGCGGGGAAACAATTCAATTCAATAAGCAGCAAGATGGGATCCTCCTGAACTTGCCGGAGATTCCGAAGGACAGCTATGATTTTATCATCGTTTTGGAGTTTTAAGGGTATAATATGGCATACCAACCCATTGAAAATTACGCCATTATTGGTAATATGCGATCCGCCGCACTGGTGGGTCTGAATGGATCCATAGACTGGTTCTGTTTCCCGAATTTTGACTCCCCAAGCATATTTGCTTCCATACTTGATGAAAAGAAGGGTGGACACTTTGAAATCTCCCCGGTTGACCCGGCCAGCAGATGCAAACAGTATTACTGGCCGGATACCAATGTACTGATCACCCGGTTTTACAATGCCGAAGGAATTGTTGAGATAACCGATTATATGCCAGTCGGTGATGACATTGTCAATG
>DAOWJB010000322.1 GCA_030640625.1 Bacteroides sp. | reverse complement strand
GTCAATGCTGTTGATCAGGTTAGCGGCAGATTTCTCGGCAAAGCGTTCAAGTCCAATGAGCTGCTCCTTGTCCAGGCTGTAGAGATCCCCGGCATCCTGTATCAGTCCCACATTATACAATTGCTCAATGGTGGCCTCAGCAGCACCGATGTCCATGGCCCTGCGGCTGATAAAATGCTCAATCCGGCCTTTGATCTGGGGTGGACAGCCGTATTCATTCGGACAATAATGGGTGGCTTCACCCTCATTGCGGATCAGTTCCGTACTACATTCCGGACAATGATCGATGAAAATAAAAGCTACACTTTCTGCAGGCCTTGCTGGCAAATTAATGCCTACGATCTTGGGTATGATCTCCCCGCCTTTCTCGACATACACCTCATCCCCCAACCGGATATCCAGCAACCTTACCTGGTCAGCATTGTGGAGAGAGGCCCGCTTTACCGTTGTCCCAGCCAATTGTACCGGTTCCAGGTTGGCAACCGGGGTAACGGCCCCCGTTCTTCCTACCTGGAAATCAATACTCAACATGCGTGTAACTGCCTGTTCTGCCTTGAATTTGTAGGCGATGGCCCACCTGGGAGATTTAGCCGTAAAGCCAAGCTGCTGTTGCTGGTCATAGCTGTTGACCTTGATCACGATCCCGTCAATATCAAAGGGCAGGCCTTTTCTTGCACCATCCCAGTCCAGTATATACGAGAATAAATCCTGTGTGCTGTGAAACTTCCTGATGTATTCAGGGATCTTGAATCCCCATTCACGGGCAGCTGTAATATTTTCATAATGTGAGGAATAAGGGAGGCCCTCGCCAAGCAAATGGTACAGGAAACAATCCAGGGGCCTGTTGGCGACCATAGATGAATTTTGCATTTTCAGGGTTCCGGCCGTGGCATTTCTGGGATTGGCAAAGACTTCCTCGCCCCCGGCCTGCCTTTGTTCATTCAACCGGCGGAATCCTTCATGGGACATAAATATCTCACCGCGTATCTCGAAAGAGCTTGGGTAATTATTTCCCCTGAGAATCAATGGGATGCTCCTGATCGTTCTTACATTGTCCGTGACAACATCCCCCCTGACACCATCCCCGCGGGTTACGGCCTGAACCAGTCTGCCGTTTTCATAGCCCAGGCCGATGGCGACCCCATCATATTTCAATTCAGCGACGTATTCAAATTCATCCCCGATCATTTTCCGTACCCGCCCGTCAAATTCGAGGATCTCCTCCTCTGAATAGGTGTTTGACAGGGAAAGCATGGGATATTTATGCTCCACCTGAATGAACTCCCTGTTAAGGTCACTGCCCACACGCTGGCTGGGACTGTTAACATCACTGAATTCTGGGTATTTTTTTTCCAGTGTCTGTAATTCGTTCATCAACAGATCATATTCGAAATCAGCGATCTCAGTTTTGGAGTTTATATAATACTGGTAATTATGGTGAGCGAGTACTTCCCGCAATTCCTTTATCCTTTTACCAGCTTTGGATTTATCCATGGGTTTATCAAATTTGCATTAAATCTTCCGGATATAAAATTAATGTTTAAATTTGTCTCAGTTATGGTTCCGCGCACAATTTCTTGTGCAGGGATGAAAAGGGAATGTCGTGTAAATCGGCAACAGTACCCGCTGCTGTAATCTCCTATCATCCTGGTTCAACCCAGGCCACTGTCCCAATAGCCGAGGATGGGAAGGCGAAACCAGGAGGAGTAAGTCAGAAGACCTGCCATAACATGATCAATATTCTCAGCTTCGGGGTAAAAGCATAGTATGGCAATTAAAAACCTTCTGCTAAAATCCGGTTAAGCTTCTGAATGTTGATTGAATTGTCAATCAATTTTCATGTTTAATAAAAAAGAAAAAATCATGAGTAAAATTAAGGTGGCGGCCATCCTGGCAGCTGCAATGGTATTATTTGTTACAGCCTGTAACAAAGAAGATGAACAATTTGATTATATCACATTCGAGGAACTGGAACCGGATCCCGATCTGGGATACTGGAACGGCAGTGATGGCGGAACAGGATTTGAAAGCGGGAACGGGATTTTCCCTACGACCTTTACCGATTGGGGAGGCGGAATTACATCCTGGTCGGGTTTCGCATACAGCAATAATGATGATACCAGCAGCCCTGGATTTGGAAATCAGTTCAGCTGTTATGCCGGTGGCGGGGATGACGGTTCAGAAATATTCGCTGTTATTTCCGTAGGAGATACGATCACCTTCAAGGTGCCTGAACAGGTCAATCAGATCTCGGTCGCAAATTCCACCTATACTGCACTTTCCATGCGGGATGGAGACCAGTTTGCCAAAAAGTTCGGGGGTGATTCCGGGAATGATCCCGACTGGTTTATCTTAAGCATTGAGGGTATCCGTGAGGACAGCAGTTCAGCCGGAATTATCAGTGTTTACCTGGCTGATTACAGAAGTGATAATGAAGCAGAGGATTATATCTCCAATGCATGGACAGTATTACCCATGGACGGTTTCGGAGCCATTAAGAAACTCGCATTCAGTTTTGAATCGTCAGATACGGGAGATTGGGGGATGAATACTCCCGCCTATGCCTGCATCGATAATATATCAGGTGTTCTCAGATAAATAAATGAAAAATAATAAGGGGATGCGCTGGATCATAATATTGCTTTTATTACAGGCAGGTCTTCCGGCCCTCTGGTCCCAGCCCTATGCACCTGCAGCCGGACAGGCAGGATCGGATGCTATCAAGGCAGATGATCCACGCTTCCTGTTTTGGGCAGTAAGCTGTGTGCTTGTAAGGGGACCCGGATTGATCACTTACCCTGACAGCATTGAAGTCAACTCCGGGATGGCTGAGGCTGCCACCGGGATGGCAGGCGACGGCCTGGCGGTCAGTTTTGGGGACGGGGGACAGGCGACCCTGTTTTTCGATGAACCCATGGCCGATGGTCCGGGTCCGGATTTTGCTGTTTTTGAAAACAGTTTTGATGGAAATTTCCTGGAATTGGGCTTTGTGGAGGTATCCTCTGACAGCCAATCATTTGTCAGGTTTCCAGCTCGGTCACTCACCGATACTGGTCAGCAGGTAGGCACATTCGGGACCCTTGATCCCAGGTCCATCTATAACCTGGCCGGGAAATATAAAGCCGGTTGGGGTACACCTTTTGACCTGGATGAACTGAAGGATGACCCGGAGCTGGATATCCATCGGATTATCGCCGTAAGGATTGTAGATGTAGTAGGTATCCTGGATAACAGGCTTGGATCACTGGATT
>DAOWJB010000333.1 GCA_030640625.1 Bacteroides sp. | reverse complement strand
GGAAAATCCGGGATCACGGACATCAAGGGACTTTACACCTTATTTCCAGCCGGACCGCTGAAGAAATCCTCACGCATTGCAGGGATACCCAAACCAACTAGTTGTGTTTAATAATTAAACCTTACAATTATGTCTGAAGAAAAAAAGGAAACACCTTTAAAGAAGGTATTGATTATCGTGGCCAAAGGTACCATTGAAGATATTTACGCGGGACTGGTAATGGCCAACGGTGCTGTTATGGAAGGCATTGAGACCAAGTTGTTTTTTACCTTCTTTGGCATGGATGCCATTATCAAGAAAAGGCAGAACAAATCCAAGACCGCAACCGTCGGAAATCCGGCCATGCGTATGCCTGGTGGACTCCCATTCCCGACACTGCTCGGAATGCTTCCTGGTGTTGAAGCCGGCGTGTCCGCTATGATGAAAAGCCAGATGGCAGCCCTGGATGTACCCCCGGTAGATGAATTCATTGAAATGATCGTTGCCGGTGGCGGTGAACTGTATGCCTGTAAACTGGCCTTTGATATGTTCAAACTGAAAAGGGAAGACCTGGATGATAATGTAATCGATGTCATTACCGTTGGTCAACTCTACGAATTGGCAGGCGGAGAACCAGGTACACAGATCATTTTCACCTGATCACTTTCAACCAAGACAGGATCCAATTATATCCTTGAAATAAAAAAAAGCCAATCAAGAATGAAATTGATCAGGCAAAAGATGGGATCTTATTACTTTGAGTGGATATTAAGTAAGGAGTCTATATTTTGTGTGTGCACAAAATTCAATGACGTCTTGATATCCTCTCAAAGATGCTAATCCCGGCTATTTGTCATCGATTTCTTCAAAGTCAATGTAATCGCTTTCGCGGGAATCGATCCCCTTATCCCGCTTCTTGAAATCAGTAATGGTAACCTCACCCTGTCGGGTGGATTTTCTGAATTCCCTTTCTTTTTTACCTGGAGGAGCCTTTTTCTTTTTGGGTGAGCCAAAAATGGCGGGTACAATGTATTTATCAATGAACCTGATCAGGTAATAGACCAGTACGATGATCAGTAAAATGCGGATAATTGCCATGCGGGTAACAATAGTATTCTTCCCCGCAAAGTAAAGGGTTTTTTTTTAATCTATCAGCGGACGGTCCTTCTTGCCTCCACTGGGATCGCAACCAAATACCAGGTTGAATCCCAGGCGGAAATTCAGTGAGGAGAACTCCTGTGGCCAGAAGTAGACCGTAGGAGCCTGGTCGGTAATAAAATAAAAGTTAAATGGTCCCCCACGCACGGAGAGTCCAAGTCCCAGGTTCATAAAACTACTGCCATAAATGGAATAACTCAGTGTGCCACTCAGCATATTAAATGGCTGATAATTAGCTGATATGGTGAACTGGTTATAGAATTTATAGTTTTGTATTCGTGTCCGGAAAAGTCCAGCAAACCGTACCTTTTCCGTAAGCTCGTAGGCGCCTCCCAGGTATACCCTGCCGGACAGGAATGAGGTGTATGCATTTTGTGTTGTCTTGATCTTGGTGACACTCTCCAGTGAATCAAGCAATCCTTCACCCGGGTCCCAGTCATCTTCCAGGGTAAACTCCACACCTTCAAAAGTATAATCCATCTTCTGATGAAAGTTATAGACCGAGTTTCTCCACCGGATGAATCCCAGATCGAGCACACTGGCAGATACTATAACTTTTTCAACCGGCCTGTAATTAAAGCCGAAATCCAGGGCAAAACCCGGGTTTTTGATCCCGAAAACAGTACTTAATCCGGTAGGTGAGATTAAATCCGGAAGACCGGTTGGTATCCCGAAAATAAGGTCCATCTGATCCAGGTCTCCAAGGCTCCGGAGACTGTCAATGTCCAGGTAACCATCCTCGTCAATGGGCAGGTCAACATATGGCAAGGAGGCGTCTACAAATATATCCGATTTGATATGCCATTCGTCGATGGAAGTTTTCATATTGATATCACTCTGGCGGACACTCACATTGCCAATACCCAGCAGCAGTTTTGCCCTGGCCCCGAGCTGGAACTCATCATCGAAATTATACGATACGCCAAGGGCCAGTTCATGGTAGTAGTTTATATTGTTTGCCAGGTCGCTGAAATTGAACCTTTCCTGGTTCTTATTCCCATTGATCATAAATTCTGCGAAATCCTGTGAAAAGGACATACTCTCATCAATCCTCTCAGAGAAATCAAGGGTGAAAAAGAATTCTTCTTCTCTCCATCCAACAGAAATCAAAGTAGAAGCAAGTCCCGCTCTCACCACATTCACTGGTTCCAAAGCATTCAGAAACTTCTGCTTATCCCCGTCTGGATGCATAAAAGTGATAAACTTGCCAGTATTATCGTCCCAGGTAAATATGTCCTTGTAGCGGAGAGAATTTGATTCAACCTCAAAACGCAGCGGTGATACTACCGGAAGTCCCACGTAAGACTTGCAATCTGGCTGAAATGCCGGATTCAGCTGGTTGGCCTGCGGCACCATGTACATGTAATAATAAGTGTTACTGTACTGTGCGGATACACCTGTCCAGGACATAATAGCCAGGAAACATACAGCTGTTATAAAGCGGATTCTTTCAGGCATGGCGGAGTATTTTTTCTTAATTATTCTCATCCGTGGTAATGCTTACCTCAGCTTTTGCCCCAAGCTTAAAGCCAAGAAAATTGGAGGAATAAAACTTAATGTCCCTGTTACCTTCATCGGTGGTTTCCACGAGTATCTTCATCATGATCTTCTCAGCGATGAAAACATTATCGATCTGGGATTCCGTCAGGGGTATAAGCACTTTGTTATAAGTCGTCATGATCACCTTTCCATCATTATCTATCACTCCTGAAGGAAGAATGTTCCAGTTCTGTTCATTGAACAGGGAATCGAGTTTCTCATCGCTGCTATCCATGAAATACACCTGTGTAGATATATCCAGCGGTAGTCCATTTTCTGTTTCCAGCTGGAACGAGAATGATTTGATATTTTCACGGCTGAAATCCTCGCCATCCCCTATTTCGAAATCAAAGGTATCGGCCATTTCGAGTCCCTCTGCCCTCAGGTGCATAGGAATCACTACCTCGATTTTAACATCCAGCTTACTCGTATCCAGGATGAAATTCTCGCTTGCACCTGTCGGGTTCCCTAGTGCATTTACCGAGAACTGAAGTCCGGTCAAATCGGTACTGGCAATTTCATTGATGTTGCTGTTGCTGCGGTCAATGGCTGTATGTGAAAGCACTGACTGTCCAACCTGGCTGAAATCCGGTGCATCAATAATGATCGGATTGACCCCCGCATCAAGCGTAATGGGGGTACTTGAACCGTCCTTGAAGCGGGCCTCCAGATCAAGCAGATCAATACCAAAAGGAACTCCGAATGAATTGCCAACCCGCAGGTGCAATTGAGGATCGGCAAGCTGGATCCTGCCCTTGAAATCTTCAGGCAATGCACTGAACTCAATCACCTCTTTATCAATGATCAGGCTGTCATAAACCCCAACATAACCAAAGACAGCCTGGTATTCCAGGTTCTGAAAAGCTTTGGTAATATGCACAATTTCACTCGCCAGGATATCTGCGCCCGAATTGATCAATTCAAATTCAAAAATCATTTCTAGAAATGAAGTATCGGGGTTGGAATTATCCAGGTACAGGGAGCTGCCCGCCAGGGGAACGGTAACGGTGGTGGTAAAATTCCCTGAGGGATCGCTAATCTCTATGGTCTGACGGTATTGCCGCCCGTTCAACTCAATCTGATCGGAATAAATGGTCAGGATCCCTGTATGCTTGATGGTGGATGTAACATAGATCACTATCTCCCCTCCCTTCATGTAAACACTGTCAAGCTGTTCATCACCCGTCCTTTCAAATTCAAAGCTTTTAATTTGGATAAATTTGATGGTATCACCGATATTGCCGAGGGTCGAACCAGGTATATCCACCTCGCTCTGAAAGAAAACCTGTATAAAATCCTGGTTCGGGATATCAATGTAATCCTGTGCATATACAGTTTCAGAGGTATCGAAGACAAAATAGAGGAACCCGGTACTGTCTTCTGTTAAGTAACCCGTCGTGTCAAATTTCGTGAGCATGTCTTCAATGCTCAGGTCGCCGAAGACCAGGGGGCCTTCATATCCCGGTTCCCATCTGACCGTAAAGTCATATTTATCCGCCATCCATTCATCATTCACGCAGGAGACAAATGCCAGCACCAGGGAAAGGATGACCGCATATGAAAGGAATCTTATTAACGACATGATACTTCGGGTTTTAGAATATCATCATTGTACGGAGTAATTGTATAAAAAGTTATCTCCGCTGCCTACGATCAGGTTGAACTTGGAAGTGGAACTGTTGAACACCCCGATACTGAAAGGTGTTGATCCCGGTAAAGGGAATCCTTTATATAGTGATCCGTCATTGTTAAGCAGGTAAAGTCTATTGTTTCCCGCAGATACCAGCCCGATTTTTTTATTGCCGTAGGCAAACTGGTAAACCACTGGTGCATAGTTGATTTCAGCACCCGCATTATAGGTGAACTTTTTCGACCCGTCTGGCTTGTAGACTTTCAGTTCTCCCTGGTCGGTAAAAATAAATTCCTTCCTTCCATCCCCGTCCAGGTCACTGTACTCAAAAAAATGATCACCTGTAAACTGGTCGATCTCCACTGTTTCAACCGATCCGTCAAAATAGACAAATTCCACCCGCCCGGCTGAGTCTGTGAGAGCCAGCCGGGGTTTGATACCGATGGTATTGCTTTCCAGTATAAAAGTGGCATTTTTGGCCACCGGGAAATGCTTTTTCACATTTACCCTTGTTTCCCCCCTGCGATTCAGTATATAACAGGTAAAATGATCCGCAAAAACAATGTAATCCTTGCCGCCGATCCGGAAATGCTTCAGTGGCTTGTCCACCCTTCCTTCTGTCTTTCCGAAGTTCCATCCCTTGACAATACTTCCTTCTTTGTCGTAAAGGTAGATTCCCCTGTCCTCGGCAGCCAG
>DAOWJB010000091.1 GCA_030640625.1 Bacteroides sp. | reverse complement strand
GTCTTCTTTTCCAGCTGCATCTCCGGAGTCTTTTTCGGCAGCGGGTTTCTTGGCAGCAGGTTTGGCTGCTGCTGGTTTTTTAGCAGCCGGTTTCTTTGCAGCGGGCTTTTTGGCCGCGGTTGTTTTCGTGACTTCTGTTTTCTTTGCTGTTGCTGCAGGTTTTTTTGGAGCTGTTGCAGTCTTCTTGGCTGCAGGTGCTTTGGTGGCGGCTGGCTTATCTGCTGCCCTGGTTTCAGCCTGTTTTTCTGACGGAGCTTCTTTTTTAGCAGTTGTTTTTGGTTTGGATTCTTTGACAGCGCCCTTCTCAATGATTTCTTCTATCTGGATCTCTGTAAGATACTGCCTGTGTCCCGTCCTAACCTTATAACCTTTACGCCGCTTCTTCTTAAATACCTGGATCTTATCTCCCCTTGGATGGGAAATCACCTTGCCGCTGATCATGGCTCCCTTAATGATCGGTTCACCAACAATCACGTTGTTATCATTATCTATCAGGAGGACTTCATCAAAGCTTACAGATTCACCTTCCTTTTCTTCGAGCCGGTGGACAAATAACTTCTGGTCTTTCTCCACCTTGTATTGCTGACCGGCAATATTTACAATTGCGTACATCCTGTCTGGTTTTTCAATTATCTAATCCCTAAAACTTGGGAGTGCAAAAATATAAAAGTTTAAAACAACTGCAAAGATTTTATCCGGACTTTTAACAGTTAGTTAAAATTACCTGTCGGGCATTCTTCATAAAAAATCAACCAACCTGAAATATTCCTGACTTAAAGAATGATTTCATTATATTTGTGAGACTGATACCGCTTAAGGACCTGTATCTATCTTAGTGTTATGAGTAAGATTAAACTGAATGTACTGGGAATCTCTTACAGTCAGACACAATCCGGAGCATACGCCCTGGTACTGAATGAAGAGAGTGGAGACAGAAGGATTCCAATTATCGTTGGAGGATTTGAAGCCCAGTCGATCGCCATCCAGCTTGAGGGACTGAAACCACCTCGGCCACTGACCCATGATCTTTTTATGAACTTTGCCAATTCTTTTAATATTGACCTGCTGGAGGTTAATATTTATAAACTGGAGGAAGGTGTTTTCTATTCCAAATTATTATGTGATAACGGTGAGAAGAAATTGTATATTGATACCCGGACCTCCGATGCCATCGCACTTGCACTTCGTTTTAAATGTCCGATATATACTACAGAAGAGATTATGGAAAGGGCCGGGATTGTCCTGGAATTTGGGAGCGAGGAAAAGTCAAGCAGCATAACTGAGGATGTTACAACATCTGATTCTGTTACTCCATCATCAATTTCATCGACAGAGTATGAAGATTTTACCACGCAGGAATTAAATGAAATGCTGAAAGAGGCCGTAGGTAGAGAGGACTATGAGAAAGCTTCCTTGATCAGGGATGAACTCAGTAAAAGGACTGAAAGTTAATATTATTGGTGAATGAAGTTTTTTTTATTCTCTGTTTTTCTATTAATACTCACCGGGAACAGCACTTTCGGTCAATCACAGGAAACCCTTCCGGCTGATACCACACCCTTCCGGCCTGCTCAAACCAGTTGGACAGACAGCGCAGCAGTACAAGAAAAACCAACCCTGTTAGATAATTCAAATGTGATCGTACCACGCGATGAGATATTCAATTTCAGCCTGGTCAAAATACTACGGGGCCTGCTTGGAATGCTGGTTTTGATTTTGCTCGCATATCTTTTCAGTTTGAACCGGAAAGCAATCTCCTGGCGGGTGGTTTTTGTGGGACTTGGAATTCAAATAATCCTTGCCATTGGTATTTTGTGGATTCCTGCTGTTCAGATTTTTTTCGAGTTTGTCGGAAAACTTTTTGTTAAGGTCCTTGATTTTACATATGCGGGGACCGAATTTCTTTTCAAATCGAATGAGTCAGGGGTCATCGAGAAACCATTGCTAAGCTTTGCCATCACCATTTTACCCACCATCATTTTCTTTTCAGCACTTACCAGTGTCCTGTTTTATTTTGGGATCATTCAATTCGTTGTTTATGGACTGGCCTGGGCGCTGAGCAAGGCACTCCGTATTTCGGGGGCTGAAAGTCTTTCTGTGGCAGGGAATATATTTCTTGGCCAGACGGAATCTCCATTCATGATCAAGGCTTACCTTGAAAAAATGAACCGGTCTGAAATGATGCTTGTTATGTCTGGGGGCATGGCTACACTGGCAGGAGGTGTATTGGCTGTTTACATCAGTGTACTGGGAGGCACGGATCCGGTGCAGCGGCTAATGTTCGCCAAACATTTGCTTGCAGCATCAGTGATGGCAGCTCCCGGGGTTATAGTAGTATCAAAGATACTGGTACCACAGACTGAAGACATAAGTAAGGTGATGAAGATCCCTAAAGAACATATCGGCAAAAATATGCTGGATGCCATCTCAAAGGGAACGGGTGAGGGGCTCAGGCTGGCTGTAAATGTAGCTGCCATGTTGCTGGTATTCCTTGCTTTTATTGAGATGATCAATTTTATCTTTTTAAAGGTCGGAGACTGGACATCTTTAAATCCCCTTATCGGTAACATCACCAATGGACAATACGAAAGATTATCCCTCGAATTTTTACTGGGTTATACATTTGCTCCATTGATGTGGCTGGTTGGTGTGGCAAGTGAAGATATTACCCTGGTAGGCAGATTATTGGGAGAAAAGATCATCCTGACGGAATTCGTTGCGTATCTTAGTTTGGCGGACCTGAAAGCAGCAGGAAGCTTCGCGGAATCCAAATCTATTATAATGGCTACTTACATATTGTGCGGTTTTGCTAATTTTGCATCTATTGGGATACAGATTGGAGGAATTGGATCACTGGCACCAGGACAGCGTGTACTTCTTTCTCAATTCGGTATGCGTGCTCTTCTGGCAGGTACACTGGCATCTCTTTTATCAGCAACCATTATTGGAATGTTGTTGGGATAATCATGAATGCGGATAAGAAAATACAGGAATTACAATCAAAGATTGAGGAATTAGAGAGCAGGATCCTCTATGCAGGGGAAGCTGAGAAATATCAGGAACAACTGGAATTCCTGACCAATACTGCTCTCGATTTTCTTGGTCAGACAGATCAATCCGATATTTTTGAGTATATCGGGGAAAAACTGTTCGAACTGATCGATGATGCCATTGTGATCGTTAATTCGTTCGATGAAGCTGCCATGGAACTTCATGTCAGATATATTGGTGGTGTAGATGGCGTCGTAGATAAGATTGTTGGGGTGCTCGGCAGGCAACCACTGCAACAGAACGTAACCCTTACCGAAGATGCCATGCAGAAGATGTTCGAATCTTCCAACAAGTTGTATTTATTTAAGGGTGGACTTCATGAATCTTCTGATGGCAGCATTCCGAAACCGGTAGCCAGCACGCTTGAAGATCTTATTCATGCGAATGAAACTTACGGCATCACATTTGAACGGGGTGGACAGCTGTATGGGACAGCCACTATCATAACCAAAGGTAACAGCAGGCTTGAGGATCCTAAGGTCATTGAGGGATTTATCTTTCAATGTTCCATTGCCCTTTACAGGAAGCATATGGAGGCAGAATTACGGAAGGCCAAGAAGGAAGCAGAGGAGTCAGATAAATTGAAATCTGCATTCCTTGCCAATATGTCTCATGAGGTTCGTACCCCCATGAATGGTATTATGGGACTGGCACACCTGCTCGCAAGCCCTGATATTGGCAGTGACGCCCAGCAGGAATATGTGCAGCTGATACTCAATAGTGGCGATGTGTTAATCAGCCTGCTGGATGATATTATGGATATTTCCAAAATCGAAGCCAATCAGGTAGTGGCCATCAATGAAGACTTTCACTTGAACGAGCTGATTATGGAGTTGCAAGGATTGTTTTCATCTGAACTGGAAATGAAGGGCAAGAAAGAAATACAGCTGGCACATGTGCTTTCCCTGGATGATCCATCCTCCCTGGTCAATACTGACCGTATTAAAATCAGGCAAATCCTGGTCAATCTCCTGAGCAATGCAATAAAATTTACAGATACTGGCCGGATTGAATTCGGATACAGACTTCAGCAAGATAAATCCTTTTTGTTTTACGTCTCGGATACCGGTATTGGTATAAGCCCTGAAAAGCAGAAAAGCATTTTTGAGCGTTTTGTACAGGCGGATGATACACTTTCAAGGCAGTTTGGCGGTTCCGGACTTGGACTCTCAATTTGTAAGGGTTTTGTTGATGTTCTGGATGGGAAGATATGGGTTGAATCAGAGACCGGCAAGGGCGCAAATTTTTATTTTACCATTCCGGATGTCAATCAATCAGGAAAAACAGCCGAACAGCCGGTTAATCAAGGACTTAAAGCCAGTGATAGGAACTGGGAGGACAAGACGATACTGATCGTAGAGGATGATCACATTAATTACCAGTTACTCGAAGTGGTACTTAAAAGAACGCGGGTCAACCTGCTCCATGCTGTTACAGGGATGGATGCAGTCAAATTTTGCCTGGAGCAGCCAAAAATTGATTTGGTGTTAATGGATGTTCAGTTACCGGAAATGAATGGATTTGAAGCCATCAAACTGATCAAACAAAGCCAGCCGACTATTCCCATAATTGTGCAAACGGCCAATTCAATGAATGAAGAAAAAACCAGGGCCGATGAAGCAGGATGCCAGGGATTCATGACAAAACCCATCAGCCTGAACAAATTTATGTCTGAAGTAGACAAGTTCCTTCAGAAAGCCTGACCATTAATGGAATGGGCCTGGGTCATACTGATTCCCTTATTTACCACCTACGCTATCCGGATTCTATCTTACCTGCATGGATGGAATATATGCATCCGTTACCAGGGTGATGACCAGACTGAAGTTCAGAGAAAAGTATCCATCATCATCCCGGTCAGAAATGAGGCAAGGCATATTGCAGCCCTTCTTGAGGATTTGAGCCGGCAACAGTATCCTGAAGAACATTTCGAGCTTATTGTTGTTGATGATCATTCCACAGATCAAACAAAGGAAATTGTAAGCTCACAAGTATCCAGGAGTGCTAACTTCAGGTTAATTGAACTTGGTGCAGGTGAATTTGGGAAGAAAAATGCCATCAAAAATGGTGTATTGTATGCAAAACATGATGTCATTATTTCCACTGACGGGGATTGCAGGGCCACGGCAGACTGGCTTGCGCATATGATGGCCGGGTTTGGGAAAAAGGGTATAAGAATGGTTGCCGGTCCGCTTATGCTCGAACCGGATACAGGCTGGTTCAGGGCTATGCAGTCCCTCGAACATCTCAGCCTGATTGGAGTCGGTGCAGGATCAGTTGGTTTAAACAGTCCCATTATGTGCAATGCTGCCAACCTGGCCTATCTGAAAGAAGATTTTCTGCGTTTCCTTAAGGCCGGAAAACAAAGATCTGAGAGCGGGGATGATATTTTCTTTTTATTATGGTTAAAAAAAGCGCAACCCGGAGCCATCCGATATTTAACATCTCCCGGAGCAGCCATCAGGACCCTGCCGGCCGAGAACCTGCGTTCGCTTGTTATGCAAAGATTCAGATGGGCATCCAAAAGCAGGTTATACAGGGATTTTCACATATTTACTACATCCATACTTGTGTTTTTAACCAATGTGAGCCTGATCCTCACAGGTATATTATGCTTTGTTTCTTTTTCCTGGATCATGCCGTTCGGATTATTATTTCTGGTCAAATGCATCATTGACCTGGTATTCCTGGAAAGGGTATTGAAGCATTTTGGTAAAAGGAGACTTTTACGTGTGTTTTTACCACTTGAACTAATATATTTTATGTATGTTAGCTTTGTAGGTATTGCCAGTCAATTTATCCCGTATACCTGGAAAGAAAGAAACATTCAACCCTGAAATGCGAAATACCCTGCCCTTAAATGCCTGGAATCGTTTCCTCAGGAATCCGCTTGCCTTATCCGGTATAATCATCATACTTCTTGCATTGCTGGCAGCCATGATGGGTTATCTCATTATTCCCGATAGGAGTCCGAATGCCAACCAGCAACATATTGAAATGGCGGCAAGAAAACCCGGTTTCAAGGTTCAAATGTTAAAGGTTCGCAAGAACGAGTTTGTGGAAGAGCGGAGCCTGGTCAGGAAAATGATCTTCGGACAAAAAAGTATGTTCAAGTACATCCCCTTCAATAAAATTTCGATCAATAGAGATTCTGTGTCGATAACAGACTTTAACGAGGACCCTGCAGAAGTTAAGCTCAAACGTTCATTTCACCTGGTTGACGTGGTCTATCCACTTGATCCGGGGAACAAGCACATCCAAAACCGGGAAGGAATGCTGATTTTTACTGATCTTACCGGTGTACGGCAACAGGTCAGCATCAGCGATCTTCAACAATCTCTCCGGGATGAACATGTACTGACCAGGCGTTTTGTTCTTGGAACTGACCGGTTTGGCAGGGATTTTTACAGTCGTTTACTTTTGGGCACACGTGTTTCCCTGTCTGTCGGTTTCATTTCTGTAAGTATTTCCCTGCTGATCGGATTGATCCTGGGGAGTGTGGCTGGTTATTTCCGTGGGCGGACAGATGATGTCATCATGTGGTTTATCAATGTGGTCTGGTCCATACCAACCCTGTTGCTGGTCATCGCTATCACACTGGCGCTGGGAAAAGGATTCTGGCAGGTATTTGTAGCGGTGGGTCTTACCATGTGGGTGGAGGTTGCCAGGGTTGTCAGAGGACAGGTGCTAGGAATACGAGAAAAGGAATTTATCCAGGCCGCAAAATCACTTGGATACTCCTCTGTACGAATTCTATTCAGACATATACTGCCGAATGTCATTAACCCGGTGATCATTATTTCTGCTGCAAATTTTGCTTCAGCCATCCTGATGGAAGCAGGTCTCAGTTTTCTTGGGATTGGCGTTCAACCACCCATTCCGTCATGGGGCACCATGATCAAGGACCATTATGGGTTTATCATTGTGAATAAGGCCTACCTGGCCTTTCTTCCGGGACTGGCCATTATGCTCATGGTACTATCATTTACCATGGTTGGCAACGGACTCCGTGATGCACTGGATGTAAGGAGAAAGTAGCTATAGATTTCGTTTTTTCAGCAGGAGCCAGGCCAGGAAAATAAAAAGGCTGGTATAGCCGAGTGCCAGCAGGAGGTTCAGATACACGGGCAGGTCCTCAACCAGAATCCCCATTTCACGGAGGTTAAGCGTGTCAACATTGCCCGGATCTGTTTGATTGCCGGATGAGATAGATAAAAATTCCGGCATTGGTGTAAGATTGGAAATAACTTTCATGGGGAAAAATAACCTGACCTCGGGTTGGAAAAACAACCTGACAACCGGTTCAATGATCAGCCGGTACAGTATAAACAGGACAATGGCCAGGGCTGTATTCCGGAAGAGAATGGCCAACAGAAAGCCCGCTGACATATAGGCCAGGGCCTGGACAAAATAGACCAGCAGCATATATGTTTTTTTAACAAACACTGCGACTGTAAGATCCCTGGTGAAAATAAATCCAAACAACAGGGAGAATAGGAGAACCATCAGCATGCTGTATATGGCAATGGCAGCGATTAAAAATCCTTTCCCGGTCAATAAATTTGTACGGCTTAATCCATCTATGACATGCTGTCGAAAGGTGCGGAAGGTATACTCGTTACCCGTTATGACAATGATCAGGATAGCCAGCAAGAGGTTGAACCAGCTTGCTACCCATGGAAAAAATTCCCAAATATTAGGGAACTGATACAAATAATCCGTACTGAAGCCCGGAATGGTAATGTCCAGTTGGGAGGTGACCAGGACAACCAAAAAGAACAAAATGAAATGCAGGAGGATGATTATCCGGAATGCCCCGTAAGACCAGATTTTGGTAAATTCGTTGAGGATGAGGGACTTCATTGGCCTGCCTGTTTAACTAATTCCAGGAATTGTGATTCCAGGCTCTTCTTACGTGTTTCCAGGTGGGTCAGAATGATGCCTTTTTGAAAGGCATATTCATTGACATCCCTGGCCCCGTATCCTGATTTCAGTATGATGGTAAGTTCGTCACCATCCATTTCGATGGATGAACTCATCCCCACCCTGATCAATTCCTCCTTTAATCTGACTGCTTCAACACATTCCACCACCACCGGATCATCCGCCGCCAGTAATTCATGTACCCGTCCCTGTGCAATGGACCTTCCCTTTTTAAGTACTGCCACATGGGTACAGACTTTTTCAACTTCATCCAGTATATGGCTGGCCAGGATAATGGTTTTTTGTTTTTCTGCCTCTTGCTTGATGATTTCTCTTACTTCGGCGATCCCTTCTGGATCGAGTCCGTTGGCCGGCTCATCGAGCACCAGTACGTCTGGGTCACCTAACAATACAGCAGACAGGGCCAGCCTTTGTTTCATGCCAAGGGAAAGGGTGTCAAATCTTGATTTTCTTCGGTCCCAGAGATTAGTGAGTTTTAATACACGTTCAATATCTTCCACTGGTTTTCCCTTGATCCTGGCAATGATGGTCAGGTTTTTTAGCAGGTCCAGGTAAGGGTAAAAATTGGGCACCTCAATAAGGGAGCCTATATTTTTACGGATGACTGCCAAGGCTGCTTTTCCATACCAGTAGTAAGAGCCGGCATCAGGAGAGATGACACCGCATATGATTGCCAGGGTCGTGGTTTTACCGCTTCCGTTAGGCCCGAGGATGCCGAACACATGTCCGGGTCCGACTTCAATTGACAGATCCTGAACGGCAACGATGCGGCCGTAATTCTTGGAAATTTGCTGAATGCTTAAAATATGTTCCAAATTGTAATAGTTGAGAGTGGTAAGGTTAAAGGCCAAGTTCCGCCAGGAATTTAATCCTCATCAGCCGGATATCCTCCTCCGTATATTCATCCTCTCCAAGTTCATTCAGGGCCTCAATTACAGATTCTGTCTCCGCCTCCCTGAAATAATCAAATACTTCCTCCTGGTGATCTTCATCCAGGACTTCATTGATATAGTAATCAAGATTCAGTTTTGTTCCACTGTTGACAATGGCCTCTATTTCATCAAGCAATTTAGGTTTCTCCAGGTTTTTGGCACTGGCGATGTCGTCAAGTGAAACTTTCCGGTCGATATTCTGGATAATATAGACTTTGAGCCCGGATTTATTTACTACAGATTTTACCACCATATCCTGTGGCCGGATGATCTCTTTCTCGTCTACATAGGTCCTGATAAGTTCTATGAATTTCTTCCCATATCGCTGTGCCTTGCCGGAACCAACACCCTGTATATTATGCATCTCTTCCATGTTGATGGGATACTGTATGGCCATGTCTTCCAGGGAAGGATCCTGGAAGATTACGAATGGAGGGAGGTTCAGCTCCCGGGAAATTTTCTTCCGCAGGTCCTTGAGGATATTGAAAAGTTCTTCATCGACCGTGCTTGTTTTTCCTCCCTGTGCCATAGCAGCATCTTCGGTAGCGGCCTCATAATCATGATCCCTGGTGATCATCCGGGAAACCGGATTGGCAAGATACTCGTGTCCTTTCCCTGTCAGTTTCAGCAGTCCGTAATTCTCAATATCCTTGGTAAGAAACTGTGAAACCAGGCATTGCCTGAGAACAGCATGCCAGAATTTAGCATCCTGTTCGCTCCCGGAACCAAATTCCGGGATTTTATGATGTCTGTATGACTTCACTGAAGAAGTTGCATTTCCGGCAAGGATGCTGGCAATATGAGATGCTTTGAACTTTTCCTTGACAGCGATGATCAGTTGCAATGCTTTAACGATAGATTCCTTTCCTTCAATTTCCTCTTTGGGATGCAGGCAATTATCACAATTATCGCACTTGCCTTCCATTATCTCTCCAAAGTAATTCAATAATAACTTTGGTCTGCAGACGGATGATTCTGCATAGGCAACCGTTTCTAGCAGCAATTGTTTGCCGATCTCCTGTTCCGCAACAGGTTTGCCCTGCATGAATTTCTCCAGCTTTTGAATGTCATTATAACTATAAAAGGCAATGCAATTTCCTTCGCCCCCATCCCTGCCGGCCCTTCCGGTTTCCTGGTAATAGCCTTCAAGGCTCTTGGGAATGTCATAATGGATCACAAATCTTACATCTGGTTTGTCGATTCCCATTCCGAATGCGATGGTGGCCACAATCACATTGACCTCCTCCATCAGGAACTGGTCCTGGTTGGAGGAGCGGGTGGCTGAATCCATACCTGCGTGATAAGGCAGCGCCTTTATATCATTTACCTTTAGTGTTTCTGCGAGTTCCTCCACTTTTTTACGGCTGAGGCAATAAATGATCCCGGATTTCCCGGGATGATTCAGGATATATCGGATAATTTCCTTGGTAGCATTGATCTTTGGACGGATCTCGTAATAGAGGTTTTCCCGGCGAAAAGAATCCTTGAAGATCCGGGCATCAAGCATGTTCAGATTCTTCTGGATATCATGCTGTACCTTTGGTGTGGCTGTGGCTGTAAGGGCAATGATGGGGGCCGTTCCGATCTGGTTAATGATGGGCCTGATGCGCCGGTATTCCGGCCTGAAATCATGTCCCCATTCGGAAATACAGTGAGCTTCGTCAACCGCATAAAAGGAGATATTGATCTTTTTAAGGAATTCAATGTTCTCCTGCTTGGTCAGTGACTCTGGTGCTACATACAGTAGCCTGGTACGCTTGCTCGACAGGTCACTTTTTACCTGCTCAATCTGGGCCTTGGAAAGGGATGAATTCAGGAAATGGGCAATGCCATCATCGGTACTAAAACTTCTCATGGCATCGACCTGGTTTTTCATCAGGGCGATCAGTGGGGAAATGACAATAGCAATCCCATCCATGATCAGCGAGGGAAGCTGGTAGCAAAGGGATTTGCCACCACCTGTCGGCATCAGCACAAAGGAATCATTACCGGCCAACAAACTCTCGATGATCTCCTCCTGATTACCTTTGAAATTATCGAAGCCAAAATACTTCTTGAGGTAACCAATAAGCGATATATCAGTACTTATTGTCATTAACAGCTACTCTGTTACCCAACTATTAAGATACGAATAAATTATAATAATTATTCTTCTGTTAACTAATTTAACTTCTAAATAACAAGATCTCCTGAATAGCATGTTTCTTATAAGTCCATCAGTATTTAAAATATGTGAATACATTTGTATCTTAAATTTAGAACAAAATCTGAATACAGAGCGCACGGACCGGGCGTATTTATTGATTAAGATTCATTTTAAGCGAATAAGCAAGCATGGCAGAAAAGAGTGAGAATGAAATGTCTTTCTTGGAGCATCTGGAAGTTTTAAGGTGGCATATCTTACGTGCATTATCGGCAATCGTGATTGTCGCTATTGTCGCCTTTATATTCAAGGATATCGTCTTCAACAAGATCATACTTGCTCCTAAATTGCCTGAATTCATCACAAACCGGCTGCTTTGTGATTTTGGAAAGAGCATCAATATCCTGACTCTCTGCATTAATGCCAGGCCATTCGAAGTGATCAGCATTAAAATGGCCGGGCAGTTCTCCATGCATATCATGGTATCTCTGATAGCCGGTTTTGTAGTATCCTTTCCTTATGTATTTTTTGAGTTCTGGAGATTTATCGTACCTGCCCTCTATTCCAAGGAAAAAGGTCATGCAAAAGGAGCTGTTTTTTACAGTTCCCTCTTATTCATGCTGGGTGTCCTGTTCGGTTATTTCGTGATTGTACCACTTTCTGTCCATTTCCTGGGATCCTACAGCGTGAGCGAACAGGTAACCAACCAGATCAACCTGATATCCTATGTTTCAACTATTGCCTCGGTAGTACTGGCAGCCGGGGTCATCTTTGAGTTACCCATACTTGTTTATTTTTTGAGTAAAGCCGGACTGGTTACACCGCAGTTTCTGAAAAAATACCGCAAGCATTCCCTGATATTGATCCTGGTCCTGTCCGCCATCATTACCCCGCCCGATATTTTCAGCCAGGTACTGGTCGCATTTCCACTGATCTTATTATATGAGATTGGCATTAGGATTTCCAAAAGCATCGTCGTAAAGCGTGAGATGGAACTAGATGGAAGTGACAAAACATAATATAGAAAAAACCGTTATTATTTGTTAAAGATCATTCAATGAGACTTCACACCAGCAAACTTGTCAAGAGGTACCGTGCAAGGACCGTGGTGAAAAGGGTTTCCATCGAGGTCGAACAGGGAGAGATTGTTGGTTTGCTCGGACCCAACGGAGCAGGTAAAACGACCACATTCTATATGATTGTTGGACTGATCTCCCCGAATGATGGCAAGATCTTTATTGATGACCGGGAGATCACCAAGGAGCCGGTTTACAAAAGAGCAAGGCTGGGCATTGGATACCTGGCCCAGGAAGCCTCAGTCTTCAGAAAATTATCAGTAGAGGACAATCTGTATGCTGTGCTGGAAATGTCCAAAATGCCCCGGGAGGAACAAAAAGACCGGGTCGAAGAGTTGCTGAAGGAATTAGGACTGGAAAAAATCAGGAAAAGCATGGGCATACAATTGTCCGGAGGAGAGAGAAGGCGGACAGAAATTGCCAGGGCCCTGGCAATTAGTCCCAAATTCATTCTGCTCGACGAACCATTTGCAGGGGTTGATCCCATTGCCGTAGAGGATATTCAGCATATTGTTTCCAATCTGAAAAATAAAAACATCGGGATCCTCATCACCGACCACAATGTACACGAAACCCTTTCCATTACTGACCGCGCCTACCTGCTGTTCGAGGGGAATATCCTGAAATCAGGAACCTCAGATGAACTGGCAGAGGACGAACAGGTACGGAGGGTATATCTGGGTAAAAACTTCGAGTTGAGATAGAAGCTCTTGTGACATTGATACGGACTCCATTGACATTTTCAGGAAAAAAGAATAAATTTGCGGCGGAAATGCGGATGTGGCGGAATTGGTAGACGCGCTAGATTTAGGATCTAGTGCCTTACGGCGTGGGGGTTCGAGTCCCTTCATCCGCACTAAATAATAGATCTGCCGCCATGCTGACGATGACCGGTCGTAAAGTGTGGCGGTTTTTAAAAATAATTATTTAATATGAACATTATCAAGGAAAATGTAGACGAAATGAATGCCGTTCTGAAAATACGTATAGAAGAAGCGGATTATAATGAACGGGTCGATGAAGTATTGAAAGATTACCGTAAGAAAGTTACAATGGATGGATTCAGGCCGGGGAAAGTGCCTGCTGGACTGGTAAGCAAAATGTACCGGAAGCCTGTAATGGTGGAAGAGATCAACAAACTGATATCGGAATCCATCAGCAAATACCTGACAGAAGAAAAAATCAATATTCTCGGGGACCCCCTGCCAAGCGATCAGCAGCAGAACGAGATTAACTGGGACACACAGACTGAATTTGAATTTGATTTTGATCTTGGACTGGCCCCGCAACTGGATATCTCACTGACACAAAAGGATAAAGTTCCACTATATGAAATTAAGCTGGAGTATAAGATGATAAGTGATACCAAGGAATCCTATGCGAGCCGGATGGGGAAGATGATCCCGGTTGAACAAATAGGGGAATCTGAGCTGGTTAAAGGGGATTTTATGCAAATCGATAAAGATGGGAATCCCATTGAGGGAGGCATCTTTTCTCCAGATGCCCAGATTTCCATGAAAGTTATCAAGGACAATAAGATTAAAACTTCATTTATCGCCAGGCAGGCAGGTGATACGGTAGACCTTGACATTCGTACTGCATTTCCCAATGATACAGAAATTGCCTCCATCCTGAAGATTGATAAAGCCACGGTTCCGGAGATCGTCCCGACTTTTCGTATGCATATAAAGGAAATCTCGAAATTCCAGGTAGCAGAGGTCAACCAGGAAATGTGGGACAATTTATATGGCAAGGATGAGGTGAGATCAGAGACGGAGTTTGAAGAAAAGATCCGGGAAGAATTGCGTACTACCCTGTCCAAGGACAGTGAATACCGTTTTACTATTGATGCCAGGAATATGATGCTGAAAAAGATGAAATTTGATTTGCCCGTTGAATTCCTGAAGCGCTGGCTTGTCCTGGTGAATAAAGGAAAATTTACTGCCGAACAGATCAACGAAGATTTTTCCAAATTCGAGAATGACCTGAAATGGCAGTTGCTCCGCGACCAGGTTGCCAAAGACCAGGAGATCAAGGTTGAGACCGGTGAGGTGAAGGCCCAGGCAAGGGAAATCGCCAGGTTGCAGTTCCAGCAATACAGTATGATGAATATACCGGAAAAGAACCTGGAAAATTATGCCGATGAGATGCTGAAGAACGAAGATGAACGTAGAAAAGCTTATGAGAAGATCCTGGAAAACAAGGTGATCGATTACATCAAAACGGCTGTCAAGGTTGATAATAAACAAATTACCGTCGAAAAATTCAATAAATTATTTGAGAATAGTTAAATTCGCAGATAAACAATTCATTATGGACCCGAACGAATTCTATAAATATGCTATCAAGCACCAGGGCATCAGCAGCATGACCCTGCAACGATATACCTCTATCTGGAATAATTACATATCCCCTACCATCATCGAAGAAAGGCAGCTTAACATTGCCTCCATGGATGTATTTTCACGCCTGATGATGGACAGGATTATATTCCTTGGTTTGCCCATCGATGATTATGTGGCGAATATCATCCAGGCACAGCTTCTTTACCTTGATTCATCAGATCCTTCCAAGGATATCCAGATCTATTTCAATACACCCGGGGGGTCGGTGCATGCTGGACTGGGGATATATGATACCATGCAGTATATCAGTTCTGATGTGGCGAGTATATGCACAGGTATGGCAGCCTCCATGGGAGCTATACTGCTTACCGCCGGAACCAAAGGAAAACGTTCCGCACTGAAGCACTCCAGGATCATGATCCACCAGCCCATGGGAGGAGCGCAGGGAACCGCATCCGATATCGAAATTACAACCAAGGAGATCCTTAAGTTGAAAAGGGAGCTCCACCAGATTCTGGCAGATCATTCGGGCAACCCGATTGAGAGGATTGAACAGGATTCTGACCGTGATCACTGGATGACTGCTCATGAAGCCCTGGAATATGGAATGATTGATGAAGTGCTGGAAAAGATAAAAAGCAAGGATAAATAATTTAAATTTCTGAATATGGACCGCTGTTCTTTTTGTGGAAGGGAAAAACGTGATACCAATCTGTTAATCGCAGGGATATCAGGACATATCTGTGACAGCTGTATCGAGCAGGCGCATAGTATCCTGCAGGAAGAGCTTAAAAAAAAGTCGGAGTTTGATGTAAACCAGATCAAGCTTTCAAAGCCATCCGAGATCAAGAATTTCCTGGACCAGTATGTCATTGGCCAGGATTATGCCAAAAAATTTATCTCCGTAGCCGTTTATAACCATTACAAGAGACTGGTGCATGTCAAGAGTGAGGATACGAACGAGGTTGAGATTGAAAAATCCAATATCGTGCTGGTAGGGGAAACCGGGACCGGCAAAACATTACTGGCACGTACCATTGCCAAAATGCTGCATGTTCCTTTCACCATTGTCGATGCCACGGTCCTGACCGAAGCCGGTTATGTGGGTGAGGATATTGAAAGCATTCTGACCAGGCTTCTTCAGGTAGCTGATTATAATGTGGAAGCAGCGGAAAAAGGGATTGTTTTTATCGATGAAATTGATAAGATCGCCAGGAAAAGCGATAATCCCTCCATCACCAGGGATGTTTCAGGAGAAGGCGTTCAGCAGGGCCTGCTCAAATTACTCGAAGGTTCGGTCGTAAACGTGCCGCCGCAGGGTGGCAGAAAGCATCCCGACCAGAAGATGATCCCCGTAAATACCAAGAACATTCTATTCATTTGTGGAGGGGCATTTGACGGCATTGAAAAAAAGATCGGCCAGCGGCTGAATACTAAAACAGTAGGATATACAGCTATTAAAGATGCAGATAAAATTGATCGAAATAATCTTTTGCAATATGTTGCACCCCAGGATCTTAAGGCCTACGGTTTGATCCCGGAGATCGTTGGGCGCCTGCCTGTGCTGTCATTCCTGAATCAACTGGATAAAGTTGCCCTCAGAAGTATTCTTACAGAACCCAGGAATGCCATCATCAAACAATATGAGCGCCTGTTTGATATGGATGGAATCAAACTCACATTTGATGAGGCGGTGCTGGAATATATCGTGGAAAGATCCATGGAATTCAAGCTGGGCGCCAGAGGACTACGTTCCATCTGTGAAGCCATTATGATAGATGCCATGTTCGATATGCCTTCGAATGAGATCAAGGAGATCAATGTGGACCTGGGCTATGCAAAAGAAAAATTTGAGAAGTCTGATGTCAAAAGGCTGCGGGCTGCATAAACTTTTTTTTGATAATTAAGCGAAAATCATTTTCTTTGACCAAATAAATTACAGCAATGAATTTTAATACCTTTAACATTTGGTGGTGGCACATACCTGCATGGGAACCCTGTGAATTGTGACAGCCATTGTTAAAGAACAACATAAAATTTAAAGGCTTGCCAATCACGGCAGGCCTTTTTTTTGTGCCCGGTAGGGCGCTATGATTTGATAAAACAAAACCGATGCAAAAAGTTAAAATTAAAACAGCCCTTAAACAGATCCTGGCAGATACCATTACCCCTGTCAGTATATATCTGAGAATCAGAGATGTATTCCCGAAATCCATCCTGCTGGAAAGTTCTGATTATCATTCCAGCGAGGATTCGTATTCTTTCATTTGTCTCCAGCCCTTCTCATCATTTACAATCGATAATGGGATCATTACTGTGCAGGATGAAAATGGCAGGTCCGAGATTATACCAATCACCGGGGATACCTCAATCCCTGATGAATTATACCAGTTTTTCCAGTCCTTTGAACTTATTGAACCTGATCCAAGGATCAGGACAAATGGGTTTTTTGGTTATTCTGCCTATGATTCAGTGAAATATTTTGAGGATATAAAATTGGCGGAAAAACCCCAAGCATCGTATGCCATTCCCGATATGGTATATTCTATGTACAGGATCATCATTGCCATCAATCATTTCCAGAATACACTGACCATCCTGGAAAACCAGACAACTGGATACGAGAGCCAGCTGGATTATATACAATCCTTACTTTTCAACCGCAATTTTGCCACTTATCCCTTCAGTCCCAGTAATAATGAGGAATCCAACATGACAGACCGGGATTATATGGACTTGGTCCGTAAAGGCAAGGATCATTGTTACCGGGGAGATGTTTTCCAGATTGTACTTTCACGCCAGTTCAGGCAGGATTTCACGGGTGACGAGTTTAATGTATACCGTTGCCTCCGATCTATCAATCCTTCCCCGTATTTGTTTTATTTTGATTTCGGGAGCTACAAGATTTTCGGTTCATCCCCTGAAGCACTCTTGCAGATTCAGGAAAGAATAGCATATATCCATCCCATTGCAGGTACTTTTAGACGGACCGGCGATGATGAGAAGGACAAAGATCTGGCCATAAAACTGACACGTGACAAGAAGGAAAATTCAGAACATATCATGCTGGTCGATCTGGCCCGTAATGACCTGAGTCGCAACGCCGACCATGTAACTGTTGAAACTTTCCGTGATATCCAGTACTACTCGCATGTAATCCATATGGTTTCCAAGGTATCCGGAATGCTCCCAAAAGATTATAATGCCATCCGGGTTATGGGCGATACTTTTCCGGCCGGGACCCTGTCAGGTGCACCGAAATACAAAGCAATGGAACTGATCGACAAATATGAGAACCAGAACCGTGGATTTTATGGAGGCGGCATCGGTTACCTGGGATTTGACGGAGCCTTGAACCATGCCATCATGATCCGCTCTTTCCTCAGCAAAAACAATGCATTGTACTATCAGGCAGGAGCTGGGATTGTGGCAGAGTCGGTTGAAGAGACTGAATTACAAGAAGTTAATAATAAACTAATGGCACTCAAAATGGCCATTGATATGGCAAAGGAGATATAAGACATGGAAAAAGTGGTAGTTATCGATAATTACGATTCCTTTACCTATAACCTGGTACATGCTCTGAACCAGATCACCGGATCAAGGGTTGATGTATTCAGGAATGATAAGGTGGAGATTGACAGCCTTGCAGCATATTCGCATTTCGTATTGTCACCGGGACCGGGTATACCCGATGAGGCCGGACTGCTCAAGGATATTATCAGGAAATATGCTCCTGAAAAACGGATGCTTGGGGTATGTCTGGGACACCAGGCCATCGCGGAGGTTTTTGGAGGCAAGCTCATCAATATAAGCAGGGTATTTCACGGAGTGTCAACACGCATCAGGGTCCTGGACAGGGATGATTACCTCTACAGGAACATCCCTGCTGAATTTGATGGTGGCCGATACCATTCCTGGATTGTCTCAGAGAAGGACCTTCCTGCATCCCTGAACATTACAGCACTGGCTGAGGATGGCGAGATCATGGGCATGAGCCACAAGGAATACGATGTGAAGGGTGTTCAATACCACCCGGAATCTGTACTGACCAAGGAGGGTATGGCCATATTGACAAACTGGATCGTTGAGTGATCTGTATAGAAAAATGCAAATGTTATGAAAGAGATACTGAATTATCTGTACGAACACAAAACCCTGAACAGGGATGAAGCGAAAAAGGTCCTTACAAATATAGCCAGTGGCGTTTATAACCATTCACAGATAGCTTCATTCATTTCTGTATACCTGATGCGAAGTATAACTGTTGATGAGCTTACCGGGTTCCGTGACGCACTACTCGATCTGTGTCAGCCGGTGAACCTCTCGGAATTTGAGGCCATTGATCTTTGCGGCACCGGTGGTGACGGCAAAGACACATTCAATATTTCAACGCTGACCTCATTTGTTGTGGCAGGAGCCGGAGCAAAAGTGGCCAAACACGGGAATTATGGGGTCTCATCCTCCTGCGGGTCATCCAATCTGATGGAATTCGCCGGATACAAATTTTCCAATGATGAATCAAAACTCAGGACTGAGATCGAGAAATCGGGCATTTGCTTTCTGCATGCACCACTGTTCAATCCGGCAATGAAAAACGTGGCGCCTGTCAGGAAAGAACTGGGAATGAAAACCTTTTTTAATATGCTGGGTCCCATGGTAAATCCAAGTTTTCCTGCCAGTCAGCTGGTGGGGGTCTACAGCCTTGAACTGGCCAGGCTGTATAATTATCTTTACCAGACCGGCGACAAGGAATATATGATCCTGCATAGCCTGGACGGATATGATGAGATCTCATTGACGGGTCCCTGCAAGGTGATTTCAAGAGGAATGGACAGGATCATACAGCCTGCTGACCTCCAACTTCCAACCTACTCAGCCGAACAACTCAGCGGTGGGAATTCTGTAGGAGATGCAATGAAAATTTTTATGGCTGTTCTTCAAAACAATGGGACTGAAGCACAGCGGGATGTGGTAATTGCGAATGCTGGATTGGGATTACAGGCCTCTTTCCCCGGCCGGAGTCTGGATGATTGCCTTGGAATGGCCAGGGAATCAATCGAAAAAGGCTCCGCATTGAATGTCTTTAATACGCTAATGGGAATGAATAAATAATTTACATGGTGAATATCCTGGAAACCATCATTGCCGATAAACAGCTGGAATTGCAGCATCAAAAGCAAAAGATTCCTGTTGGCATGCTTGAGGATAGCCCTTTGTTCAACCGGCAACCGTACTCATTGTGTGAGCATTTGGGAGGTAGCAGGGCTGTCGGGATCATCGCCGAATTCAAGAGAAAATCCCCCTCCAGGGGCATGATCAATGAAAATGCGGATCCTGTCAAGGTAAGCCAGGGGTACCTGCAAGCCGGGGCAACCGGTTTATCCGTACTCACGGATGCAAAATATTTCGCAGGTAGCAGGGAAGACCTGATCATTGTCAGGGAAGCCAATGCATGTCCCATCCTCCGCAAGGATTTTATGATAGATGAATATCAGGTCCTGGAAGCCAAAGCAATGGGTGCCGATGTAATCCTGCTGATTGCTGCTGTACTGGATAAGCAAAAAATCAGGGATCTCTCCGCACTGGCCCGTTCATTGGGACTTGAAGTACTGTTGGAGGTTCATCAGGAATCAGAGCTGGCAGTATTGAATGATAAGATTGATATTGTTGGGGTAAACAACCGCGACCTGAAAAAAATGATCACCGATGTGAGAACCTCCATGGAACTGGCGGAAAAAATCCCAAATAATTTCAGGAAGATATCAGAGAGCGGGATCAGTGACCCGGCAACCATTCAGAAACTGAAGGAATTCGGATACCAGGGCTTCCTTATCGGGGAGTATTTTATGCAAAACGCAGATCCTGCAAAGGTATGCAGGGAGTTGATTGAAGAAATAAACAAATAATGGATTTTAAGATTAAAATATGTGGGATGAGGGAACCGGACAATATCCGGGAAATTTTTAGCCTAAAGCCTGATTATATGGGATTTATCTTTTATCCGGGCTCAAAAAGATATGCCGGTAGCCTGTCCCCTCTAGAATTGAAAGATTTTCCGGATGGCATAAAGAAGGTGGCTGTTTTTGTAAATGCTTCCAGGGAGGAAATTCTATCCACCTGTATGGCCTATTCCATACGGATAATTCAGCTCCATGGGGATGAATCACCGGAATTTTGCCTGTCGATGAAGGAAGATGGATTCCAGGTCATCAAGGCGTTCAGGATCGGAATGACCCTGGATATGGAAGAAATGGACCGCTACACTGAAACCTGCGACTTCATATTATTAGATACCTCAGGAGAGGGTTTTGGGGGTACTGGCAGGAAGTTTGAATGGGAGCAGCTGAAGGATTACAGGCATGCATTGCCTTTTTTCCTGAGCGGGGGCATTGCTCCTGGGGATGCTGACATAATAAAGGAAATGAACCATCCGCAATTGTACGCGGTGGACCTGAACAGCCGGTTTGAGATTGTGCCCGGGCTAAAAAATCAACCTGAATTAGAGACATTTATCAGGGTAATCAGATCCTGATTGAACAAAAAATAATTCTTATGCAATACGATGTGAACCAGGATGGATATTATGGTGATTTTGGGGGAGCCTTTATCCCTGAGATGCTATATGCCAACGTAGAGGAACTGCGACTCAGATACATGGGGATCCTGAAGGATGATGGTTTTAAAAATGATTTCAAACAGTTATTAAGGGACTATGTTGGCCGGCCAACTCCATTATTTCATGCCAGCAGGCTATCTGATAAATATGGCAGGCAGGTATTCCTGAAGCGGGAAGACCTGAGTCATACAGGGGCGCATAAGATCAACAATACAGTCGGACAGATCCTGATTGCAAAACGCCTGGGAAAGCGCAGGATTATTGCTGAAACAGGAGCAGGCCAGCATGGGGTGGCCACAGCCACAGTCTGTGCCCTGATGGGTCTGGAATGCATCGTTTATATGGGAGATACGGATGTAAAGCGCCAGCAACCGAATGTGCTGAAAATGAAAATGCTTGGGGCCTCAGTGGTAACGGTGGAAAGCGGCAATAAAACCCTGAAGGATGCTACAAATGAGGCCATCAGGGACTGGATCAATCATCCTGAGGATACTCATTACATCATCGGTTCCGTTGTGGGTCCCCATCCATACCCTGACCTTGTAACAAGGTTACAGGCTGTGATCGGTGAGGAGATTAGCTGGCAGATCAGGGAGCAAACGGGAAAGGATGTCCCGGATTGCATCATTGCCTGTGTGGGCGGTGGCAGCAATGCCATGGGAGCCTTTTATCCCTTTCTGGACAATGAGTCTGTCAGGATGATCGGTGTGGAAGCAGCCGGAAAAGGGATCGATACCGATGAAACCGCTGCTACGCTGGCATGCGGGCGGCCAGGGATCATTCATGGAAGCAAAACCATGCTCATGCAGGATGATGACGGACAGATAATTGAACCTTATTCCATTTCAGCCGGACTGGATTATCCGGGGATCGGTCCGGTTCATTCATATCTACACATAACCGGCAGGGTGGAATATTATTCCGTAACGGATGAGCAGGCCCTGGAGGCTGCCCTTGAACTTACCAGGCTGGAGGGGATCATTCCTGCCATGGAAACCGCACATGCGCTGGCTATTCTGGGAAAAATTGAAACCGGTCCGGATGATGTGCTGGTTGTTAACCTGTCGGGACGTGGAGACAAGGATATGGAAACCTATATTAAAGCCTTTGAAAATGAACAGGATTGACAAATTATTCGAGACGAAGAAATCCGCTATACTATCAGTATATCTAACAGCAGGTTTCCCTGAACTGGAAGATACCTGTCATGTTATCAGGGAGCTGGCAGATAAAGGTGTGGACATGATCGAGATTGGCATGCCCTTTTCAGATCCCCTGGCAGACGGACCATTGCTGCAGGTCTGCAATCAGCAGGCCCTGAATAACGGTATGAACGTAAGCCTATTGTTTGACCAGTTAAGATCTATCAGAGAGACAGTGGATATTCCCCTTCTTTTAATGGGTTATCTGAACCCGGTACTGAACTATGGTATGGACAATTTCTGCAGGGAGGCAGCAGATGTGGGAATGGATGGAGTCATCCTGCCTGATTTGCCGGTAAGGGAATACACCGGTCAATTTCAGAAATTTTTCCAGCATCATGGCCTTCATATGATCTTTCTGATATCACCACAGACATCTGTGGAGAGGATCCGGCAAATTGAGACACTTGGAAGCGGATTTATCTATATGGTTTCATCCGCTTCCACAACCGGTGTGAAAAATGGCTTTCAGCCGGAACAGATAAGCTATTTCAGGAGGATCAAGGAAATGGATCTGAATCTGCCACAACTTATTGGCTTTGGCATCTCTACGCAGGAAACTTATCGTCAGGCCTGCAAGTATGCAAATGGTGCCATTATCGGAAGCGCCTTCATGAAACATCTCATGGACGAAGGTTCGATTTCAAAAAAAGTCAGCACATTCATAAATCAAATCCGACCATAGCGGCCATTCTTGTAAGGGATAATATAACATAGCTACAAATTTTGCTCCGCAAAACACGTCAGGCTACTTTTATATTATCCCTTACAAGAAAGGAAGCGATAGGATATTATGAAACTGATTTAATCAAAATCGAACCTTCTATCATGGAGAGTATAATAGAAAAGGCGCCTATATTTTGTGCTTGCACAAAATTCAGCGCGGTTCTATTATACTTTTCTTGAAATAAGAAAGCCGTCCTAATTTGCATTAAAACGGCTTCCTTGATATTATCTTATCGCTGGATTTGTTACCACCTTCTGAGGTTAATGGTCCTGGGATCATTGTCGCCAACCGTTACAGTAGCTTCCGGGTCGCAAGCTCCGTCACCATAATCCAGGATGACATCGGGCCTTCCATCGGCTGAGATCAGCACGGTACCTTTTGTGATGAAGCGGCAACCGATCTCTTTCCAGAGTGAACTGATGATCTCCCTGCTAAATGGTATACCCTTCCTGTTTACACCTGTGGCTACTCCGTCGATATACCAGATATCGTCACGGGTATCCCACCTGGTATCTTCCCCCTGGAAGAATGTCCTGGTACGGTTGACTTCTTTGGTGATTTGAATGTCTGAATCAGGTACAGTCACTTTACCACCGGTCAGTATAACGGAAAAGTAGCGTTTGCCTTTATATTCACCATCCATATGGCGGCCTTCGTTGGTCACAATCCTGGTACCTTCCACCTTGTGGTCATTGACATAGAATTTTTCCAGGGTGACTATCCTGGAGGAACCTGCCTCCCACATGGGACCTGAAACAGTGATAATGATCTTTCCCTTCCTTGTCCTTAATCCGTGGGAACATCCATCTCCATAATCTACAGTGATCTCCCTTGGCCAGAATTCTCCATCAGGTGACACAACAGTGATTACCGGGCATGCATCCAATTCGGATTTAGTGGCAGGCATCATATAACCAAAAGCATCCATGATATTCATGACCATGTTTACCTCGGTGAATATATCATCATATGCCATATCTGCAATAGCATCATCTTCAGCAGTCATCAGATCAATATCTTCAACACTTTTATTCTTCTCACAGGCGATCATAGTCACGGCTGCGATCAGCATAATTGATAAAACTGAAATAAAACTTCTCTTTTTCATGATCTTTCTTTTTAATTAATAATTCATAACGAAATTTTATGTATTAAGTTACATCTGTTTTGCATTTTTACGCTCTCACAGTATTACACCCCCCACCCTTGATTTACCCTTACATGGTTTAAAAAAATTCCGGAATTTTCTCATCTTTGCTTGCCACAAAGGAAGGATATGGGAAAAATCAAAGCAGGTGTGTATATCGGTGTGGTGGCTGCCATGATCATGTGGAGCCTGACCTTCGTCTGGTTCAAGATCGTTAATGAGTTTTATGGCCCGTTCACCATAGTTTTCCTGAGATTATTCATTGCTACAATTATTTTGCTAGCTATTTCCTGGTTCACATCTGTACTTCAGAAGATCCGGCAGGGTGATCTCTTTAGGTTCCTGATCCTCGCATTGATCTATCCGTTTATATATTTTATTGCTGAAAGCCTTGGATTGACCATAATATCTGCATCCCAGGGGGCGGTTATCATTTCCACCATCCCCTTGATTGTACCAGTAGGGGCATATTTTTTACTGAATGAGCGTGTGACAAAGCTGAATATTGTCGGGATCCTGATATCATTTACCGGCGTGATCATCGTGGTCATGAGAAAAGATTTCTCCTTTGGTACAGCACCAGCAGGTATTTTGCTTATGCTGGTTGCAGTTCTTTCAGCGGTTGGATATACATTGATGGTTAAAAAACTGACAGAAAGATATAACGCATATACCATCACTACCTACCAAAATATTTTTGGAACCATTTTTTTTCTTCCCCTGTTTCTTATTTTCGAATACAGGGACTTCCTGTCTTCAGCGCATTCATTTAAAGCCATTATCAATCTGGGATACCTGGCAGTTTTTGGGTCTTCACTGGCATTCATCCTGTTTAACTACGGGGTGAAGGTCCTCGGGGCCACACGTACCGAGATTTTTGCCAATATCATACCCATCCTGACAGCCATTTTTGCTTTCTTCATGCTTGGTGAGGATCTTGGATTCCAGAAACTATTAGGCATCGCTGTTGTATTGTCGGGCCTCTTTATCGCCCAGATAAAAAGCAGGAAAAGATCCTATGATCATTTAGTTGCTCCCTGATCAATTAACAGAGAAATATTTTGGTATATTTCACGTTTGTAAAGCTAACACCCATCTCATGTTCAGGTTAAAAACGGCTTTTGGTATCCTTACTTTATTGCTGGTTACCATGCAGTTGTCAGGACAGCTTGGGGGAAATGCTACCTATGCCTTCCTGAACCTGACCAATTCTGCTCGCGTGGCATCTCTCGGAGGCAAGGTTGTGAGTATATGGGATGATGACCTGAACCTGCCATTCCATAATCCATCCCTGCTGCATGAAGGCATGTCCAATCATCTGGTATTGAATTATGTCAACTACTTCTCTGACATTAATTACGGATATGTATCCTATGCCAGGAGTTTTGATAAGGTGGGTGATTTTGCAATGGGACTGCATTACATCAATTATGGCAAATTCACTGCTGCCGACCAGGTTGGCAACATAACCGGTGAGTTCAGCGCATCTGAGTATGCTTTTAATATGATTTATTCCAGGGCCCTGGACAGCAGTTTCAGGATCGGGGTCAATGTGAAGCCCATTTACTCTGTTCTTGAGACTTACCGTTCTTTCGGGGTTGTAGCTGATCTTGGAGTGACCTATATAAGCAAAGAGAAACTTTTTAGCGCTGGACTGGTTTTCCGCAATGTAGGTGTGCAGATCAAACCATACCATGAAGGGAACCGGGAGCCTGTCCCATTCGAGATACTACTTGGAATATCACAGAGACTCAGGCATGCACCATTCCGGTTTTCAGTGGTAGGGCATAATCTGCAGCGGCCTGACCTGACCTACAAGGATCCATCGACGGAGAAGGAAGATTATGATCCCATTACCGGGGAACCATTGCCGGAAAACAAACTTGCCAAATTTGGTGATAACCTGATGCGGCACCTGATTTTTGGGGTGGAATTTATTCCGCTTGATAATTTTTTTGTCAGGTTAGGATATAACTATCAGCGCAGGCAGGAACTAAAAATCAGTACCCGGATTGCCATGGTCGGGTTTTCCTGGGGATTTGGGGTCAAGATTTCTAAATTCCATCTCAGTTATGGCCGGGCCACCTATCACCTGGCGGGTGCTTCCAACCATTTCTCCATATCCACCGATTTTTCATCTTTTTACCGGAAGAGGAATTAATTTCCGGGGGACATACATCTTTCGTAAATTAGCACCCTTAATCTTTAGAAGGTAGAATGAATAAAGCCAATCAGGATCTGGTCATCGCTATAGATGGTCATTCTTCAGGTGGTAAAAGCACCTATGCAAAAGCGATCGCGAAAGAACTTGGAATAACTTACGTGGATAGCGGTGCCATGTACCGGGCAGTGACCCTGTATGCCATGGAAAACAACCTGATAAGGGATGGACATATTGATGAACCAGCACTGGTCGGGCAGCTCGATCAGATAAGGATTAAAATCAAATTCAACCCTGAAGAGGTCCGGTATGAAACCTGGATGAACGGTAGAAACATCGAAAATGAGATTCGGACCGTAGCCGTTTCAAATTATGTTAGCCCGGTCAGTAAAATCCGCGAGGTCAGGGAGGCCATGGTTTCCTTGCAGCGGGATATGGCCAGGGACAGGGGGGTTGTTATGGATGGCCGGGACATTGGTACGGTTGTTTTTCCAGATGCTGACATTAAGATATACCTGACCGCAAAACCAGAGATCAGGGCACAGAGGAGATTTGATGAATTAATGGAGAAAGGAATGGAAGCCAGTTATGATCAGGTCCATGGGAATATCATGGACAGAGACCACCAGGATTCAACCCGGGATATCAGTCCCCTAAAAAAAGCAGAAGATGCCATCGAACTGGATAATTCCTCGATGACCCTTGAACAGCAGATGGCATGGTTTAAAGAACTACTGGAAAAGAAATCTGAGGAAGGGTAATGATCAGGATAGAAATAGATGACCGGTCCGGATTCTGCACCGGTGTCGTTGAAGCAGTGAAGACAGCAGAGGAAATCCTGGAGCATAGTGGCACCGTATATTCACTGGGAGAGATTGTGCACAATGCCGAGGAGGTGGACAGGCTTCGGAACAGGGGATTGAAACCAATAAATTACGAGGAATTCAGCACCTTACAGGATGCGACCGTGCTGATCAGGGCTCATGGAGAGCCGCCCGAAACCTTCAGACAGGCTGCCGAGAATAATATCCGTCTGATTGATGCTACCTGTCCGATCGTGTTAAAATTACAGAGACAGATCCGGGAACAGGTTGATGCCTTCAGTGAAGACCTGGGAAGTATTTTGATTTTTGGAAAATCCGATCATCCAGAGGTCAGGGCCCTGGTAGGACAATCAAACGGAAGGGCCATAGTCTGCAGGAAACCGGAAGACCTTGATGCAAACATTATCAATCCACCCCTGGCGCTTTTTTCCCAGACCACAATGAACAGCCTTGAATACAGGAGGTTCCAGGGAACGCTTAAAGATTTAATGAGAAATAGGGGCTGGAATCCAGACAGGCAACTGGTCATTTATCATAGCATTTGTGCACAGGTTTCTTCCAGGGACAGCCGCATCAGGGAATTTGCAGCAAAATATGACCTGGTGTTTTTTGTAAGTGGAAGGAACAGTTCCAACGGCAAGATATTATTTGAAGCCTGCAAAGAGGTAAACATGCATTCCTATTTCATCTCATCTCCGGAAGAATCCGACAGGGTAAAACTGTCAGGTGTTAAGTCTATCGGGATCTGTGGTGCTACTTCGAGTCCCCAGTGGTTACTTACATCCCTGAGCGAACGCCTGTCAGCCAGGTTAAATATTAACAAGTCATAATATAAAACGCATGATTTAGTATTCAAAATTTTTATAATTTTGGATTTCTTTGGGTTCTTGATGATCGAATTTTAATTTTTTGTAAATCAGTAATATATGGCTAAAATTAAGAAGATAGGGGTGCTGACGTCGGGAGGTGATTCACCGGGAATGAATGCAGCCATAAGAGGCGTAACCCGTACAGCTATCTATAATCGCATAAGAGTAATCGGTATCAGGCATGGGTATGAGGGAATGATCCATGGTCTTTTCAAAGAATTAAAGTCACATAGTGTCAGTGATATCATTCAGAAGGGCGGCACTATCCTGAAAACTGCAAGAAGTAAAGCTTTCAGAAAAATTGATGGTAGAAAACAAGCTTATGAGAACCTGAAAAAGGAAGGGATAGATGCCGTGGTAGTTATCGGAGGGGACGGAACCATTACAGGAGCAAGGAAATTCTCCGAGGAGTATGATATTCCTTTTGTGGGCATTCCGGGTACCATTGATAATGATATATATGGTACCGATTATACCATTGGTTATGATACAGCCCTGAATACGGTTGTTGAAGCCATTGATAAGATCCGTGATACAGCAAGTTCCCATAACCGTCTCTTCTTCATTGAGGTGATGGGTGCGGATGCAGGATTCATTGCTTACAGAAGTGGCATAGCAACTGGTGCGGAGGCAATCCTTGTACCGGAAATGAAAGGACAGGTAGAAGGACTTAAGGATTATCTCGAGAAAGGCTTTAAAAGAAAAAAAGCCAGTAATATCATCATTGTTGCAGAGGGCGATGAGTCTGGCGGGGCATTTGCCATTGCCAAAAAAGTAAAGACTGATTTCAAGGATTATGATGTGAGGGTGTCTGTTCTGGGTCATATGCAGCGCGGGGGAACACCTTCTGCTTATGACCGGGTGTCAGCCAGTTTATTCGGACATGCGGCGGTTGAGGCATTAATCGACGACCAGAAAAGTGTAATGATCGGATATACCGATGGTGAAATCAGCCATTGCACTTTTAACAAAGCCATCAAGGTGCAGAAACACATAAACCTGGAAAAGCTGGAGATCGCGGAGATCCTCTCTGTTTAAGAAGGTTACAGATATTATCGGGGGACTGTTCATGAAGTACTTTCAGGGCAGTCCCTTTTTTGGATTGACGCCAGGGTTGACAATCTTGATTTAATATATGACATTTAACTAAAACGGTTTAATTTGAATTTAAACTGTTTTATCAAGATTTTTACTTCTGATAGTAAATTAATTAATATGTTGTTAGCATCAAGACAGACCTTACGTTATTCTGCGGCAGTGCTGATGTATCTGATAACAATGGCTTCCCTTACAAGATGTGCCTCCCCTGGCTCCAAAGCAAAACAACCCAACATCGTTTTCATTATGATAGATGACCTGGGATATGGTGATGTGGGATGCTTTGGAAGTCAGTACAATCAAACTCCAAACATTGACATTCTGGCTAATAATGGATTAAGGTTCTCGGATTTTCATTCGAATGGACCCATGTGCACGCCCACCCGGGCAGCTTTTATGACAGGTATGTACCAGCATCGGCTAGGCAGGAAATTTGAAGGACCGCTTTCAGGAAAAAGCCATCATAACAGTGGAATGCCCCTTGAAGCCTTTACCATTGC
>DAOWJB010000042.1 GCA_030640625.1 Bacteroides sp. | reverse complement strand
CAGCCGTTGTGGATTTCGGTATTTCAATGATGTTGGTCCCATCAATCACTCCAATGCTGGTAGATATGAGATCATTTTCTAGCGATAGAACCTCGCTTGTGATCTCACCGCCGTCACTCAGGATAACCGTAGCCCAGAGCAGTGGCTGACTCCATGCCAGGTCGTCGGTCATGAACCATGCATTCCTGCCGTTGCGGAGAGTATCCAAGTCGGCATCACCCACCACGACTTCGAGTCCGAGGGGAAGGTCATGCGCAGGTACCATATTGGGATCCATATTGGCCCACGGTATGCTTACCTCGAGTAACCATCCACCTGTTACCTCGGATTGTGCAAAAGTAATGCCTGAGGCAGCACTGTCCACATCATTTTTGGAATTCTGTCCCCCAATATTCAGGAAAGCTGAATCTCTCAGGAACTGGATCTGGAAATCTGTTGTATCATAGTAATTCCACCAGCTTCCATTATCCTGCTTTGTTGTATGCGGGAATTTCATATCCGTATCAAGGAAGAGATCGATGTAGTCATTCTGATCCTGTGCAAATCCAGATGGCTTGTTATCATTTTTGAGAACGTCATCCTGAACTTCCACCAGGAGGTAGAGGTTGGTTGCATCCCATACGGCCTTGAATTCTGCCGCGAAGGTATCATCCATGTCTCCATCTGTAGTACTATTGATTTCCCTGAAATCCACTGAACTCCAGAGGGCATCGATGGTGCCATCGATCACAGGAGCCGTTGCAGTTTCCATTATTTCCGGAGTTGCTGCAGGAGCGGAAATTTCATTTCCGTCGCTGAAAACCAGGACACCCCATGCGGTCGGGTCACCCCACGCTACATCGGTACCGGCAGGCATATTCCATGCTACCCTTCCGTCTCTCACGGTATCACCATCGGCATCGCCTACCATGATCTCGAATCCCAGACGGGCATTATGCATGGCCATGAAATCTGCGTCCAGGTTGGTAAAGGGAACTTGAACCTCCAGCATCCATCCTGAACCGTCGGCCTTCTCCATCTGGCCGTAAACAATACCGGAAGCGGCACTGTCAACGGTCTGTGCACCATTTTGTCCGCCGATATTCAGGAAATCAGCATCTCTCAGCAGCTGTACCTGGTAGTCATTCAGGTCATAGGTATTCCACCAGCTGCCATTATCCTTATTCTCTTTGTGCGGGAAGAGCCTGTCCATGTCGATATAAAGATCAACAAAGTCATTCTGATCCTGGGCAAAAGAGGAAGGCATGTTGGTATTCTTCAGTGTATCATCCTTGATGTCCACCAGCAGGTACAGGTTATTGGCATCCCAAAGGGCCTTATAATCAGCGGCAAAAGAATGATCCATCGTCCCGCTTGAGGTATTGCGGATCTCCCGGAAAGGAACATCTGTCCACAGGGCTTCTGCCGTGCCATCGATTGTCGGTGCTGTTGCTGCAGAATCCACGGCAGGATTGGCAGCAGGAAGCGAGACACCGGAACCGTCGTCCAGTACTATCAGTCCCCATAGCATGGGGTCCTTCCATGCCAGGTCAACACCTTCTGCCATATTCCATGCAACCCTTCCGTCTCTAACGGTATCAGCATCCGCATCACCAACCATGATTTCAAATCCGAGCCTTGCATTATGAACGGCATCAAATCCTCCGTCAATCAGGTTGTCATACGGTATTGCAATTTCAAAGGTGTATCCGGCGGCCGCTTCCATTTGGCCGAATGTAATTCCTGAGGCAGCACTGTCAACTGCATTTCCGGGAAACTGTCCACCTATATTCAAAAAGGCACTGTCCCTCAGCAGCTGGATCTGGAAATCATTTACATCATATAAGTTCCACCAGCTCCCATTGGCAGGTCCCTGATTGGGATTGGTATGGGTATATGGATAGCGGCGGTCCATATCAATGTAAATGTCGATAAAGTCATTCTGATCCTGTGCAAAAGAAGAAGGCATGTTGGTATTCTTCAGTGTATCATCATCGACACTTACAGCAATGTACAGGAAGTCGGCATCCCAGAGCAGTTTGAAATTAGCATCAAAAGCATTGTCCATATTCCCTGAGGAGATATGTCCGATATTCATGTCAGTGGCAGCATTCCATGCGGCATCCGACACATCACCGTCTATGGTCGGCGGGGCAGCTGTCTGAACGACTCCCACTCCCTGACCAAATGCGGTAACAGCAAGGGTCATAAGGACCCCGAGAAACAGAAATTTGTATACCTTTCTCATTTTGGTAGATTTTGGTTATTAATTAATAAATTTAAATACCCGATAAAATTAAATCAGGTTTTTCATATAAAGGTCTTGTATTTTCATCAATGGGTATAACATAATGAAGTAAATTCAGAAATTAAATTGATTATACAATCATTCGAAATATCTTATCTGTTTCAATAAGTTTCAATTTCCTGATTAGTTTGTCAATACGATTTCTATTTCTTTTGTGGATATTCCCATGTGACCATCTCCGGAAATGCCCTCGACAACAATTCTGTAATGTCCCGGAACATCAGCCGCATCAAATGAAATTTCGGCCCTGCCTTCAGTGCTTGTAGTTATATCCGGATTCCAGTATAACAGGCTGCGGAAATCCGGCAGGTGCCTGTCTGTTGTTTCACCAGGGTTGCGAACATTTCCTGTTGGTGAATCGCCATATCGGACATAGGATTGAAATTTATATGGGACAGTAGATGGAGGGAGATCAAAATCTTCGAACCGTCCCTGCCTGGACCTGATATCTATGATCCCATCCATTTCCAGGTCTCCTATAAAATATTTTGAATCTACCACGTGGATGATCCTTATAAGGGCAGGGTCAATTTCGAGTATCCTGCCATGATCAAACATGGGTACCCCGTCAAGCAGGAATATGGGGTTTTCACCAATGATCTCTCTGGTGGCATCATCAATTACCCCTAATTTATACTCTCCTGCCTTTCTGTAGACAATAACCGTTTTAACAATTTCCCTGAAAATCTCTTCCATGACCGGAAGTTTAATGAAACTCTCAAGGTTAACAGTTTCAGAGGGTTCACCGTAGAAAAATGCTGTCCTGTCCGCTTGCATTTCTGGTTTTGGCCTTTCATCATTTCTGTAAGCCTCACGAACCTGTTTATTTATTGAAAGTTGTTCTATATAGAGAGCCCGGTTCTCATCCAGATGTAAAGCCGGTATTGTCATCTGCATGTACTTATCTGAATAGGGGTTATCAATCTCTATATCTAAAGGTATTTCCTGATCCAATGTCCTGAATAAAAGATCATTGTATCCCCGATCTTTCCCCAGGGCAAACCTGAATTTACCATCTTTACCTGTTTTGAAAACCTGGAATAGTGAGGCTGAGCCCATTGATGAACATATGATCAGCCTGTTATCAGCCGGCTGGCCTGTAGTCCTTTCAAGAATTCTTCCCGATATGGCAGGACCTGCCAGTTCCGGGTAAAATTGCAGTTCAGATAACGATTCATATGAACCTGGATTTCGGGCTGAATGGATCAAATAACCTGCTGATAAAGCAAGATCAAGTGTTTCATCATCGATCCCGGCACCGCCCCACCCATGCATTTTTATCCATTGCGTTAAAAATACCGGATCCATCACAGTCATTTTTCCTGGATTCCTTTCCTCATTATTAAATGGTACATCATTAATTGGTACATCGACCAGGTATACTGAAGCAGATAAATGGCTTTTCACAGCCCTGCCACCCATATCCCTGACGTTTACGGAAAACCGAATATTATCCCGGCACATGAAACGCTCCTTCTCCAGGTCGATTTCAACGGAAAGAGGGTAGGGGACAGGCCTGTGGATGATTCTGCTGCATAAGCTTTTTCCGTTCATGTCTGTCAGTATTAATTCATTGATGCCCTCTTTAAGCTGCGCCGTGCTTATCATCATTTCTGAAGCTCCATTTTCCAGATCGGCAGGTACCGAAAAAAGTACTTGTCCGGAGACCTTTCCTGTCAGCCGGAGATGCTGGCTATCCTGGGAGGGCTGAGGATGTTTCTTAATATTTAAAGTAATGAGATTAAGGTTTTCAGTCCAATCCATCGTATACCCGCCTTTTTGTGACTGGGGCAATTTGACCCTTTTATGTCGTGATCCGTTTATAATGACTGACAGGTAATAATCTTTGGTTTCAAGCGGTATAAGTGAAAAATAACCGTTTTCTGTACTGATAAATTTAACCTGGGTTACCACACTGTCAATCTCATCCCTGATCTCGCCCTGCAGGCTGTTCTTATTTGCTATCATGCCTGATAACCTGAAGGCAATCCGGTTTTCAATACCGGAGATAATGTGCCCTCCCTCAGGGATTAATTCAACTTCGATCTCTCCCTGCTTATCCTTGCCGGTTTCATACTGTGAAAAATAAAGTGGAATAAAAGGATTGATAATGGATATCAGGGAATAAGTATATCCGGAAGGAGGGTGATTCTTTATCCAGGAGGTATAGGTTCTCAAATAGTAATTCCCTGATAGGATATTTTCGGGTATCCTGATCCATCCGTAACCGGCTTCATTTGTCAAAATAATTTTCTGGCGCGCAAATATTTTTTCACCCGGACCGACTAGTTCAACATAGGCAATGCTGCTCAATTCAATTGTCTTTCCACTGAACAGATCTGTGTTAATAATTTTCAGCCATATAGTATCACCTTCCAGATAAAGGTCCCTGTCATGAAAGACCAGCAGTTTTTCGATGGGACCCCTGTTGGACAGACTGCTTCCCCTGACCAATTCATAATCCTCAGAACCAGCTCTTTGTGCAAATAATCCTGCAGGTATTAAAAGACTGAGCGTGAAGCAGTACAGGTATAATATTGATATGTGCCTGTAGGTTTTATTCATTTCTTTTTTTTCCTTACTCAGCCGGCCAGTAATCAGGTCTCTTGTTGGAACCCGTCAGGGTGCAATCATAACATTTAGGATTGTTTGTCAGGCGTACGATGAGTTTGTTCATATCATAATACTCATCTATATACACCCATCCTGAATTCAGTAAATAAGCTAGATTGGGCGGATCCTCGAGTACCAGGAACTTACAAAATTCGAAATCACCCGGAACAAATACATGCTTTGGTAAAAGATCATTGGATACAAAGACCCGCCGGGTACTTGCACCGGAGGCCTCAAAATAACCCAATACCGGTTCCCCGGGATCAGTGAGGTTATAAATATTTCCTGCAACTTTTGTAGGGATGGGATCAAATAGAGTGCCGGAGTTTTCACTCAGATCATCATGCATTTTCCAGAATTCATAAGCAGCCTGTGAAATGGCATATTGTCTAACCAGCAAACTGTATAAAATCCTCAACCTGTTGGTCTCATCTGAAACAAAATGCAAGGGATAATCAATAATCCTGTCGGATGTCAGGTGGTTTGTATTCCCAAGCATAATAGACCTGGACCCATTGCTTTTCCAGCATTTATAGCGATCGGCTTTGTCCGCTGCCTGCATGGGGACAGTGAACTCCCATGTTTCTTCCCACTCCCACCTGTAATACCGTGTTTCATTCTGGGGATCATAAGTATTCAGGTAAAATTGTAGACCATCGGTAACAACATCCTGAGTCCTGGTTTCCTTTTTTTCATATCGCACATCAAGGTTCTCAACCGGTGGAGCTTTTTTCAGCATCACATAATCCGACTGGTATTCCTTGCCATCTGCCAGGATGATGTGCAGCTGGTACCGGCCTCCGGCTTTGCCTCTGAACGAGGAGCTGTCAGTATAGTAATTGCCTGGACTTATCTCTTCCAGGTCGAACGGCAAACCCTCAGCATCAAGGATAATGACTGTAGCCCCGGTTTCTGGATTAGAATTGAAGTCTTCATATGAGAATGTACGCGATAATCTTACCAGGCAGGGGTTCTTTTCATCTGTAACCATGCCATCGACAACAAGGATATTCTCATACTCTTCAATGTCCGGATAAAATGTTTCAATGCAGGCATGTGAAATAACTGCCAGTAAAATGAGACCGGTGATCTGTGGGTTTTTATTCATCTTCAGAATCTGAAATTATATGTAAGTGTTATTATTGGCTGGTTAAAAACCGAAAGTTTGTAACCTTTGGTCACTCCCTCCTGGGTGATAAAGAATATTGAATAAACATTATCCCGGCCAGTTACATTGTAGACGGACAAGGTCCAGTCGCTGTGAGCAATTTTCTTTGATTTCAGGTTTCCATACAGGGTCGCTGACAGGTCCCAACGCATATAATCAGGGATCCTGTACTGATTGCGTTCAGAATACTGTAGCAGGACGTTTGATCTTTGTATATACTTTGAAACAGGAAATGTGATCGGTCTGCCCGTACTGTAAGTAAAATTGCTTGAGACCCCGAATCTTCTTGAAAATTTGTAATTCCCCGTTAATGTGACGTCATGAGGTTTATCATGGTTTGCCGGGTAATACTCTCCTGAATTTATTTGCTCGGACGGAAACATTCCGTCTACCTTATAAAATATTCTTGAATAGGTATAACTTAACCAGCCGTTTAATCTTCCTTTTTTCCTGATCATTATTTCAAGTCCGTATGCCTTGCCGGTTCCGTTAATGAGGTCTGTTTCTATCATATCATTCAACAACAATGTTGCACCTCCTTTGTATTCCACAATATTGTTGAACTTTTTATAATAGATTTCCGCAGAGGATTCAATTTGATCGCCGAACATATCCAGATAATATCCCAGTGAAATCTGGTCGCCAATCTGCGGCTTGAGATAAGGATCGCTTAGTTTCCAGTAATCTGTGGGTGATATTGCTGTGGTATTGGAGATCATATGAAGATATTGCCGCATGCGGTTATAACTGATTTTTACGGAGCTGTACCTGTCAATGATGTATCTCAGGCTAAACCTGAATTCCGGACCCATATAAGTTTCGATAGGCGATCCGGCATCGTGATATACGGTATCACTTACATTCACAGGTTCAACCGGCATATCCTCTTTGTAGGAATACACCGTTTTCGGTCCCAGGTAAAAGAATGAGGAGAACCTTAATCCCGCATAGAGCAGCAGCCTGTTATTGATTTTGTATTCATCACTGAAATAGATTGAGGATTCATTCCCTCTCTCGTCTTCCATATCCAGGTTCTTAATTAGTGATTCATCTCCCATGCCCAGACGTGTGCCCGGATTCAATCGGTAGAGAATGGAGCTTAACCCGAATTTGATTTTATGATTATAGTTTGGATACCAGGCAAAATCAGCTTTCAATTCCCCGTACAGTATTTCGTTGGTCATATCAAAGGCCAGCTGCGGATTATTGCGACTTGAAATCTTATAATTATACTTACTGTAAATCCCGGAAAAACTGGAAAGCAGCTTATCATTGAAATGGTGATCATACGTAATACTTGCATTAAGATTTGAGTATTGATAGGAAGTATCGGAGTTCAGGCGAAAATGGTCATAGCTGTAATAACCGGCCATATCGAGTTTATTGGTAGCATTGAAATCATGATTGACCCGCATATTAAGATCATGAAATCTGGCATCACTATTCCTGATGGCAGGTACATTCACACGGTTCAGTATCCAGTCGGAGTAAGTGGATCTTCCGCCGATAATAAAAGCTGTCTTATCTTTAATAATCGGACCTTCAACTACCAGTCTTCCGGTAACCGGACTGATGCCACCGTATACAGAGAATTTTTTCCGGTTCCCTGTTTTGGTGGCCACATCAAATACCGATGAGAGCCGCCCTCCGTATCTTGCCGGTATCCCGCTTTTATATAGCGAAAAATTGCTTATGACATCCGGATTGAATACGGAAAAGAACCCGAACAGATGGGAGGAATTAAATATGGGTGCAGCGTTTATCAAAAACAGGTTCTGTCCGGTACTTCCACCTCTCACGTTAAATCCCGATGCGCCTTCTCCAACTGTCTGCACACCGGGTAAGAGCAATGCTGCTTTCAGGATATCTGTTTCACCCAGCACCGCAGGTAATTCTTTGATCGTTTTAATATCTACCTTGTCCAGGCCCATCTGAAGGCGTGTAACATTCCTGGTATTTTCGGCAACGATCTCAACCCCCTTCAACCTGCTGATTTTTTCCTCCAGATCCACATCCAGCGACCCTGGGGAATAGATCTCCACCTGGTGCAGGACATCTTTCTTACCCAGGCTGTGATACCTGATAAAATGAGCTCCTTTTGAAAGGCGTAAGAGGTAATATCCATTAATATCTGTTATCACACCTGTCTCGGTGTCCTCCACATATACCACAGCACCTATTATAGGTTCCCCGGTTTCCGCCTCCCTGATCCGGCCTGAAAGTGTAAGGTCAGATGCTCCCTTATTGCTCCCACCCGGACCATTAATATAAATAACCTGATCGGCCTGGCTGCCATTCTGCTCTGATTGATTACTGCCGTTGGTGGACTGGTTCGGAATATCAACAGGATCCAGATCCGATGCAGCATTGAAAAAATCACCGGACAGGGCATAAACAGGGTTTTTATTGGTGATAATGATGTTCCCAAATCTGTCGGCATAATAATAAACATCCCTTCCTTCAAAGGCATTATCCAGCAGGGTATTCAGCCGATGCTGTCGGGTTGTGTCCGTGATCCTGACCGACCTGATCCAGTCATGCCTGTAATGGAACCTCAGGGGGTACCTCGTCTCCACCAATCTTACAAATTCTGTAAAGTCAGTATCCCTGAATTGCATGTCAATCAACAGCGTATCACCCTGTCCCCGGGTTCCTGCCAGGGCACAAAAGATCAGCCATATGATAAAAATTGCCTTTCTCAATACAACTCATTCAATGATCGTCATCATAATATCTCACAAGGCTGATAAGCTGATCGATCCCGGCCCGGCTCACCGTAATGCCATGCTGACTGAGATATACTTTAATGTCTTCTTCCCTGTCCTGTAAGGCCAGGAGCAATGATTTGCGGTTGGTGATTTTATAAAAGTGATTCCCGTTTTTGATAAAAACATTACGGGTTTGTTTATATTCTCCCGATCCGGATGATCTTTCCGAAAAGAATTTATTCCATTTGATCCATATTTCAGTATTCGACCTGTATACCGATTCATAGAATCCTGATTCGAAGTTATAATCCGCACCTGGCTGAGATTCAAGCAGGTAAAATTTGTGATCACCCAGCATAAATTCCCCGACGATATCCTTATTGACAATAATTATATGTGAACCGGTAACTGAGAAATGCTGGATAAGGAGATCATCACTCAGCAGGTCATACCTGATCGCATGATAGGGTATCCTCACTTCATTAATACTTATGATCCCGCTCATCCAGGAAAAATCACCAAAATAAGGGTGTCCGGAACCTCTCGGATACCTGGTTTGATGCAATTTCCCGTTTAACAGGTACTTGTTGGTCTGGAACAGGCTGTCATAATATGAAGTTATATTGTCTTCGCGTGATACCTGCTGGGCCGATATAGACCCAGATGAACAAAAGATCAGGATGCAAATGACAATTCTGAATGTCATTTTCTTATCATTTATTGTTTAATGATATATAAACCAAGACTAGAAAAAAGGCTGTCGTGTAATCGCGACAGCCTTTGAATGCACAGGTTAGGTATCCTACTTTTT
>DAOWJB010000269.1 GCA_030640625.1 Bacteroides sp. | reverse complement strand
GATCCTTCCTGTTGGTATTGTCCCAGACAGGTTGGTAATCTTCACCTTTATATAATTTGGTGATGACCGGATTTCTGATGATCTTTTGTTTACCCAGTTTTATGGTACCGGATCCTTCCAACTGGCTGATATATTCCCGTATGCTTTCCTGTATAGATCCTTCATCTGTATTTTGGGCATGGTATGCAAACGATGGAAAAACCAGGATAGTAAAAACGAATAAAAAGGTAATACGTTTCATGTTTTACTGCTTTCAAATAAAGCAGCAATATAATTAATTCTAGTTTAAAACGCTTGAATTTTCCAGGTATCCAGATTGTGGAAAATAAATAAACAGCAAAGTTCCCCCTTTGATCAGTTCTATTATTTCCTCGTAATTCCGGGCCGGCAATGCTGGACAGCCAAAGCTCCTGCCCAACCTTCCATATTTTCTAATGAATGATTCCTCAGCATATTTTGCGGCGTGGATAACAATGGCCCTCTGTCTGGCCTTATCGTTAATACCTTTTTCTAAACCATCCAGTTTTAAGGAAAGGCCATGTTTACCATTATAAGTTTCTGCCGTCTTATAAAAACCCAGGCTGCTCTGGTTACTATGAGGGGTATTGGAAAATTTTTCCGCCATTAAATTACCGGTATTCCTGCCATGAGCAACGTAATCCTGATAGATCACCTGCCTGGTATCCAAATCGATCAGGTAAAAACGCTTGTTGTTAGAAGGCTGACTGAAGTCCACGACCGAAATAACATTGTCTATTAGATCAATGGAATCCTTCAGTTCATTCCACCCCCTGAAAGCAAGGTCGAACGCTTCAAAGGACATGGATTGATTGTCTATCTGATCATAGATGGACTTTGCATCTGAAGTGCCGGCAAAAGCCGGGTTGGCGAAAACAATTAAAACAAATAAAAACACGGATACCCTCATTATTCTCCATTCAAATAGTGCAAATTAAACGCAATTAATAATAATTAATTATCAGGATCTGCCAAAATCCTGATACATTTGTTGAAAATCTTTGAAAATGAAAAGATACATTATCACTATGATAAGCCTGGCTGTCCTGGTATCCAGCGCATACCAAGCAGCCGGGAATGACGCAGTTAGTTTCCCAGAAGTAAAGAACTGGAACCTTACTGTCCTGCCCGATGTTTATACTCCGGGGAACCTGTGGGACCTGATCAACGGGGCAGCCGAATCCTATTTAAGCTATGATTTTGTGGACCTCCACCTGGGAGACTACGAGCATGCTTCCGGAACTGTTATCCATGCAGAAGTATACCGGCACAGTTCAGCGGTTAATGCCTACGGGATATACACCGCAGAGCGCAGTCCGGAATACAGCTTCATCGAGATAGGAGCACAGGGATACCTGGAGGAAGGTGTGCTTAACTTCCTGGCCGGGCAGTTCTATATCAAGCTTTACTCCACAGATTCAGGTACTGAGGTCCAGGAAGCATTGCATAAGATCGGGCAAAAGATCAGCGGACACCTGGACCAGGAAGATGGACTGCCTAAAATGATCTCAGTTTTTCCCCCGGCAGGACAACTCCCGTATTCAGATCAATACATCCGGGAGAATTTCATTGGATTTGAATTCCTGCATTCCGCCTATACTGTCGGGTACGAAGGTGGATTTAAATTATTTGTGATCCAGGGAAAAAATGCAGAAGAAATTCTGGAAATGGCAAAAAAATACCTGGCTTTCACCAAACAGGACCTTGATCCTGCTGCTGCATCTACATTGACTTTCAAGGATCCTTATAATGGTGATATACCAGCCATTATTGAAGGCCCATATCTGGCAGGGGTTATTGATGGCAACGATAACGAAGATGCCAGAACATTGCTTGAAGAACTGGCTGAAGCATTCACTAAATAGAATTGTTTACAAGATTAATGCAAACTGCACAACATTATTGCAAATAAACTACTCACCTAAAACGGATTAGGATACTCACTATCGCTGAAATTTGCAATCAGACCTTGTCCTTTGCCTCGAGTCAGTAAATATTAGTGATTATTTGTCATCTTTTCATTAAGATTCAGTTTTCATATACGATTCGTTTCCAGGCAATTACGTATTTGTCTTATTTTAGGTTTATTTTTCGGAAATAATAGGATATTCAGATGCTAATATCGTAATATTGTTTAATATTTATTATTGCTAAAAAATCAAGTAATTATGAGACTCTTAGACAGCAAAGATCAATCCGAAACGGACCCAATCATGAAAGCGAAAACAATTGAAGATCGCGAGATCGACCTTAAGCAGGATATACTCAACGGCTTAAAAATGCGTGTCCTGGGACTGGTGCTCATGCCCGGAGAAGTCGGTTACGAAGAGTCTCGAACTGTCTGGAATGCGATGATCGATAGAAAGCCCGCACTTGTCGTACGATGCCTTGGCGTCGCCGACGTGATCGCGAGTGTGCAGTTTGCACGGGAACACAATCTCCTGCTATGCATTAAAGGGGGAGGACACAACATCGCCGGTTTGGCTACGGCTGACGGTGCGCTGATGCTTGATATGTCACTCATGCGTGGCGTGTGGGTGGACAAAAAGAAAAGGATCGCCCACGCCCAGGCTGGTTGCTTGCTTGCTGACGTGGATCGCGAAACACAGGTGGACGGTCTAGCTACAGTCCTCGGATTCGTCTCGCAAACTGGAATCGCAGGACTCACCCTGGGAGGTGGGTTCGGCTACCTGACAAGGCGTTGGGGCTGGACAACTGATAATGTTGTTGGGATGGACGTCGTGACCGCTGATGCGCGAATCGTGCACGCGAGCAATGACGAGAACGCGGACCTTTTCTGGGGACTGCGGGGTGGTGGCGGGAATTTCGGCATTGTAACCGGCATCGATTACAAGCTCTACCCCGTAGGTCCCGAGGTCATTGGTGGGATTGTGGCCTGGCCTGCAAGCGAGGCACCCAAGGTGCTCGAACTGTACCGGAAGCTTGCCAAGGAGGCCCCGCCCGAACTCACGCTTGTTTTTTTCATGCGCCCGGCTCCCCCGGCACCGTGGCTTCCGAAGGACATGCATGGGAAGCCGATTGTGGCCATGCTTGCTTGTTATAGCGGGGATCTCGTTGAGGGCGAGAAGGCCGTTGCTCCTATCAAATCGTTTGGCAAGCCCATTGGTGACGTACTTGTGCGCAGGCCGTACACGCAATTACAGTTGCTGCTTGACGGTACACAGCCAAAGGGCCGGCGTTACTATTGGAAGAGCGAATACCTGTCGAGCATCGAACAGGCCCTGGGCGAGAAGGTCATCGAGCATTCGGCGAAAATCCGGTCGCCTCACTCGGCCGTGATCCTGTTCCAGATCGAAGGAGCTTTGAACGAACTCAATGAGGATCACTCTCCTGTTGGCAACCGCGACGCGCGCTACGTACTTAACATAGGAGGGTCATGGGATAAGGCGGACGAAGACAGCGAGCACATCGAGTGGGCACGCGGAGCGTGGACCGACATGAGACCGTTCTCGACCGGTGGCACTTACATCAACTTTCTGACCGAGGACGAAGGTCCCGAACGCATTGAGGCGGCGCTCGGCAATGGGCTCAAGCAGCTCGCCGAAGTAAAGGCGAAATGGGATCCTGAGAACGTGTTCCGTACGAACCGTAATATCAAACCGGTCTGAGAGATGGTCGTACGCCCGATTTTCTAGAGAATTCTTTCTGCCCTGGGATCAAGGTCGGTTAATTCGCTTATCCTTACCGGCTGGCCGCTTTCAATGCTCTTTCTTGCTGCAATACCAATCAGGATTGACATGGCTCCATCACGAATACCTGCAGTACGATCAAAAGGATCCTTCTTTTCCGGGTTGATAAAGATCTGGTCATGGAGCCTTCTGTCCCCTCCACCATGGCCTCCTCTTTCCGAATCTACAATGACGGTATCGAAATCCTTCCAGAGTTTATGGACGATCACGGGTTCATTACCCATTTCATCATCACCGGCCTGGTCCATTTCCGCTTTGTGCAATTCAGCCTGGTCAACCTGCATACTTTTAATATACGGTATATCCAGCCAGGCTTCCAAACGGCCATCCATCCCGTTGAATGCCATTCTCCAGCCCTCGATTGGTGAATAGGTGGTTAAGGAATAATTGACAACCACGTCGTTCTTGTATTTTATCTGGGCCGACATCTTATCATAGATGTTGATCTCCCTTCTGAACAGGCAGTTATCACGAATATATCCGTCATATTTTTCATTGGCGACATATAGATCCATAGCACGTTTGTCTTTTGTAATGTCCCAATAAAATTTACATTCAGTTTTGTGTGGACAGGTCCTGCATTTGTCTCCCCTGAAAGGCCCGTTTTCGCCATAATGTTCAAGGGCTCCATAGGCGAAGACTTCATCGGGATCAGAATCTATCAACCAGTTGAGCAGGTCAAAATGGTGGGTGGCTTTGTGGACCCAGAGCGTACCACCGGACTGCCTCAGCCCGTGCCATCTCCTGAAATAGGACGCCCCGTGATAGGTATTCAGGTACCAGTTAAAGTCAACTGAAGTGATTTTTCCGACGACTCCTTCCATTAATAATTCCTTGATCTTGGTCGTGTATGGACTCCAGCGGTAATTAAAGCCCACGATCAGGTTTTTTGCTGAGCGCCTTTCGGCATCAATGATTTGCTGGCACTTGAATTCATCCGTGGTCAGGGGCTTTTCGGTGAGCACATCACATCCCATGTCCAGGCCCTTGATAATAAATTCATGATGGGTAGAGTCCTTGGTGGTCACGATCACCAGGTCCGGTCTGGTTTCATTGATCATTTTTTCAAAATCGGAATAGGTAGGACAGGTGACCCCCATATACCCCAGGGCATACTCCAGTCTCCCGGGATTTATATCACAAAGTCCCACAAACTCAAGGATATCAGCATATTGTTCTAGCAATCTACGTCCCCAGAATGAGGTTCCCCTGATTCCGGTGCCGACAAGGACAACTTTCAACTTTCTGTCTCCCAGTCCCCAGTTAATTGAAGGAACAGCGAAAGCGCTTCCTGCAGCGAGAAGACTGATCTGTGTTAAAAATGCTCTTCTGGATGAATTCATAACAATAAGGTTTTTTATTTAATGATTTAGTCCGGTTCTATGACCGGTGATTTTACTTTTTTTCCTCAGGTCCCCAATCCTTCACATCCTGTGCATACGATAAGTTCAGTGTTATTAAGGTAGTGGTAATAAGACACAGAATTTTTGCTTTTGCCATGATAAGATTCAAATTGTGATGGATAATAAGAAGGTTAAAAATATATGAAATCCGGTTCCATTATCCGGGTATCCGGATGAAATATATCAATGAAGTCTTATTTAGACAAATTCTTAGTGATAGGATAAAAGCCAGATGAGCCTTAATTTATGCTGAAGCCTAATCAAACAGGCTGGAGTCCCGGATTAGTAAAAGGATGGCTGAATGCGGGACGATCACATACCTTTCGTCCTTGAACTCGATCTCATAACCGCTTTTTTGAAGGTATACTGCCAGGTCCCCCGACTTGGGCTGGAGAGGAACATATTTAACTTCCTCGCTCCGGTCTTTCCATGGTTCATCGGCTTCATTGATGGCCGGAATAGGATATCCCGGTCCGACCTTCATCACGTAACCTGAATGAATCTTTTCCTTTTCCTGTACGCCGGGTGGCAGGTAAAGGCCTGTTTTTGTTTTTTCCTGTGGTGATTTAGGTTTGATTAATACCCGGTCACCTACCACGATAAACTTTTCAAGATCAGATTCTTCAAGCACTAATGGCATGTTCGTATTTTGCGTGAAAGATACAAAAGTTTCAGCTGATATGTTTTTCTGCCAGCACCATGATCTCGTATTCGTCAAGGTCCAGTTGCTTTTTATGCCAGGCACCGGCTGTGCCACCCCAGAGATGCAGGATGTGAAATCCGGCCCGGTTCAACAGATGGTTGAGTTCACCCGGGGTGAATCCCTTTTCCCTGAAAGTCAGCTCGATGGTTTTCCCTGATTCCTTCACATTCATTTTCTCATAAGTAATTAAATGAACCGGATCGAATACCCCATTTATTACATCATCTGCTGTATGTTCCCTGGCTTTTTTCAGTCCGTTAAGGACTGTTAACAAAAATTTTGCACCGGGTTTAAGGCAGTTAAAGATATTTTTCAGAATGGCCAGATCACGGCTGAAGGGATCATCATCATTGCCCAGTAGTCCCAGTGACCCCTCACAAAGGCAAATGGCATGGTCAAACTGCTCCGGGAGTTGAAAATTTGTAGCATCGGCCTGGATCAATTCCACTTTTACCTTGTCCTTTTTTGCATATGCCCTTGCCTGATCCAGCATGCCATCCGAAAGATCCAAACCAGTCATTGATATCCCATATCTGGCCAGGGGGATAGAGTGCCTGCCGGTACCACAGCCAATATCCAGCACTTTTGCGCCGGGCGTCAATCCCAATTCATTGATAATGAATTCTACCTCGAACTCAGTGTTTTTCGTAAATACATTTTCAAGATAGTCTGGTGCATGACCATCAAAAAAATTTTGCCAGTTATTTTCTTCCATCAGGTTATCATTATCTGATAACCGAAAATACAAACATTTCAGGTTGGAATGATTCTAAAATGCTGCATACCGGGATTGGTGTTAATGGATCATTTGCCAAATTTGAAGACAAAATCGATCATGGGGATCCCTATAAAAATAACCTTGGCTATTTCTGGATGGTTAAGGAATACAAGATCGAATGAAATACGTTCTCCCATGAAACGCATACCATAGATGAAGATGGCTTCTACGCCGTTGGCCGGGATTATATAATTCTCTGTCAGCAGTCCGAATCTCTGACCAACCCGGGTCTGTCCGCTGATCGTAAAAACCGGCCTTTCTGCGGCTTCCTTCCCTGCCACTCCATAGCCTATTCCAGCGGTCATATTGTGATCGCTGGTTCCATAGGTGAATTGGGCGGTTCCAAGGAATACTCCTCCGGCCAGGTCGGTATCAATATTATCTTTTCCACCCAGATCGGCCATGTTCAGATACCTGAGTGTGGCACCGGCGCTGAACTTATCTCCGATGGGGAAGCCAGCTTTGGTCGAAAGAAAGAAAATCGGTGTCTGGGCACCAAATGTGGAGAGGAATTCAAAGCCCCCGCCGATGGAAATATTTCTGGTGATCCCATAATGCGCGGAATTGAAAAATACCCAGATATTCTGGTAATAACCTTCCCCCTTTCGAAGAGGCTGGGCCGATTGTCCCAGGAAATACCGGTTGTAGCTAGGATTTTCGAACCAGTATTTACCTTTCCTCATTCTGTCCGCGCTGATGTCTTCGATCCGTTCAATATTGACGGTTGGGACCTGAAGAGTGCCCAGGTTCGTGGTTTTTAAACGGATGGTTCCCATCTCCTGGGAAATAATCTCACCAAGATACACGGATCCGTCAGTCATGGTGATCCTGACCAATGTACCCACAGCAGGAACGGAATTTGGATCTATCTGTGCCTGGACAGACTGATATGATAAGCATCCAAGAAGAATGGTTACCAGCGTAAGGTATAGGGGTTTCATAATATTAAAATGTTGTTTCTTAAACAGTTGAACGTTTTAACAACACTGAATGTTTCATATGATGCAATTATAAGGCCTGCTCAATATCAGCGAGCAGGTCATCAGCATCTTCAATCCCAACAGAAAGCCTTAGCAGATTGTCACTGATCCCTTCCTGCTGTTTTTCCAGTGGACTAAGATGGCGGTGGGAGGTGAGGGCTGGAGAGCAGATGATTGTATCCACCCCACCCAGGCTTACGGATGGTCTGATGAGTTTCAGTTTCCGCTGGACAGCAACCGGATCCAGGTCCTTGATTTCAAATGAAAGCATGCCCCCGAACCCGGACATCTGGCTGCGGGCAATATCATGTTCCGGGTGATCTTTCAGGCCAGGGTAATAGACCCTGACGATAGAGGGATGGGTGGATAATTTTTCAGCCAGGTATTGCGCATTACGGTTTTGCTGTTCGACTCTTAAAGCCAGGGTTTTAATGCTTCTTTCCAGCAGGTAAACCGTCTGGGCATTCAGGCTGCCTCCCAGGCTGCGCGCCATATCCCTGATTTTCAACATATGTTCCTTCCCTGAAACCGCCGCCCCGGCGCAGATGTCCCCATGACCACCAAGGTATTTGGTAGCACTATGGGTCACTATGTCAATGCCAAGGTGGTGGGGAACCTGGTTTATGCGACTGGCAAAGGTATTGTCAATAACGGAAACCAGCCCGTTGGACCGGGCCAGATTTACGATGGCTTTTATATCTGTGATCTTGAGAAGTGGGTTGGAGGGTGTTTCAATATAGATCAGGCGGGTATTTTTCTTGATGAGTTTTTCAAAGGTGGAAGGTTCATTGTTCTTCGTAATATCATATTCAATGCCAAACCTTTCCAGTTCACTGGTGACAAAATGAAATGTTCCTCCATACAAACCTGTCTGGAAGATCGCATGATCACCCTGCCTGAGAAATGCAAACAGGACAGATGTAATAGCTGCCATTCCGGAACTGAATACCATGCCTGATTCTGCTTGTTCAAGGGCAGCTATTTTTTCCCCGACGGCTTCTGTATTCGGGATATTAAAATACCTCGGATAAACTGCTTCTTCCAGGTCGAGGTAGGCAAAAGAGGTTGAGGTATAAATGGGGGAATTAACCCCCCTGGTCTTCTCATCGAAGAGAGTTCCGGCATGTACACATGCAGTTTTCAGCGAATTCATGAGGCGATAATTTAGTGAAAGGTGAAGATAATTAAAATGGTTTATTTGCTATTAACCTGACAACACTTGACCTGCCGGAATGATACTTTCCATCGCTAATGTCCACCAGCGTTTCTTCGCAGCGTTCTATTTCCAGGTCAGGGAAGTCGGATACCATGTCATCTTCATGGTACAGCATCTCTGCAATCGGAGGGCCACCGGTCTTATACTTAAGCTGGTTTTTGTGAAAGCATTCTATGAGGATCTTTCCGCCTGGTTTAAGGCATTTTGACAGTTGCCTGTGAACCTGGGACCTGGTTTCCGGCAGCAAATGAATATAAATTATGGCAATTAGGTCATAAATGGGTTTCCAGCATTTGAATTCTTCGAGATTGGCCTGCTGGTATTCAAATTGTAAGTCAAGCGACTCAGCCCATTCCAGGGCTTTTTCACGGGCAACAATGCTCTTGTCAAAAGCCCTGACTTTCCATTTTTTACCGGCTGCATATATGGCATTCCTGCCTTCTCCTTCCCCGGGGAGAAGGAGTTTTCCGGGGGTAAGAGAATCCAATACTTCCCTGAAAAAAGCATTGGGTTCCATGCCATAAGCAAAACCTGGCTCACTGTAACGCTGATCCCAGAATTCTTTCACCTGTGTATTTATAGGTCTTTAAAAATGATCGTACATCCAACGGGGTGCGATTTTCAGCAAGAGGGCGAAGAGGCCCCAACGTTTGGAAATATAGGCAATGCCTTTTTTCCGTCTAATGGCACTGTAGATCTGTTTGGCGGCTTTCTCAGGTGAGGCTGCCCAGAATAATTTTTCTCCCTTGGCCATGTCGGTTGCCACAAAACCCGGACGGATGTCTGTAACAGTGATCTTTAGTTTTTGTTTTTTGGACTTCTGCCTTAATCCCTCGAGGTAATTTGACTGGTAGGCCTTTGAGGCGTTGTAAGCAGGGGCTGATTTATTTCCCCGGAGCGCGGCGATAGAGGTCAGCCCCACCAAATGTCCTGGAGGATGTTTCAGGAAATACCTGAAAGTAAAGGTCATGATATCTGTGAAAGCAGTAACATTGGTATAAATGGTCTGAAATTCAGGTTCCGTATCAAGTTCTTCATTTAAGAATCCAACCCCGGAACTCAATACCAGTAAATCCAGACCTTCCAGGCTTTTAATTAAATCCCTGATCGATCTGGTTGTCTTAGAAAGGTCCCGGATATCAAAAGCTTTATAAAATATCCGGCCGGGGTAGCCTTCCTTTAATTCCTTCAGCAGATGTTCCCGCCGTCCGGTTATGCCTACATTGTATCCTCTCTTGACAAGGATCTTTACGAGCTCCTTGCCCATCCCTGAAGATGCACCTACGACAATGGCTTTTTTGTATTCTTTCGGAGATTCCTGGTGAAAAAGATCTGGTTCCATATTTTGGGATTTATAGGTTTGGAGCTAATAGCTTGAAGCTATAAGTTCAAAACCTTTTTAGCTTAAAAAATTACAAAAAAAATAGCATATTGCAGGGATTTAATGTTTTATTAATTGTATGGATTATGGTTATCCCTACTAAAATTGACGGATTTACGATCAGACATGCTGAGGAATCTGATGTTCCTTTGATACTTTGGTTTGTTAAGGAATTGGCAAATTATGAAAAACTGTCCCATGAAGTCCTGGCCACAGAGGAGGATTACCGGCATAACCTGTTTGGGGAAAAACAATTCGCCGAAGTAGTCATCGGAGAATACCATGATGAACCTGTTGCTTATGCACTTTACTTTTATAATTTTTCCACTTTTGCCGGCAAACCGGGCATTTACCTGGAGGATTTATATGTCAAACCGGAAGAAAGGGGGAAGGGATTTGGGAAGGCTTTGCTTACCTACCTGGCCAAACTTGCCATTGACAAAAATTGTGAACGCTTTGAATGGGCCGTATTGGATTGGAATGAGCCGTCGATTAAGTTTTATGAATCATTTGGTGCAACCTTGATGAAAGATTGGATCATTACCCGGGTAGACGGAGAAAACCTGGTGAAACTGGCCTCTATGTTTTAGCCGGTGACATTGTACTCTCTGTAAAACGAAGTTTTTTATCATCTGGCTTAATTGACTATATTTAATGCTTTACCAAAAAGAAAGATGAACAATCTTAAAAAGTCATTCCGTCAGCGACCCTGGTTATTTATAGTTATAATCATTTACACTGCCGGGATGATTGCTGTCTCTATTCCAAAGTCACAGGAAATTACCGAGGATTCAGATCACTGGATCATCTGGCAGGCCGGAAAGGATTTTTTCAATAAGAAGGAACTGTATTACAGAGATGAGATCAGGCCTTTCATTTCCCCACCCTTCGGCCCTTTTCTCTGGCAACCACTTCATGCACTTCCCCTGCATGTTTCAGCACTTATCCTGTTTCTTCTCAATGCCCTTGTTCTTCTTCCGCTGTCCATTTATTTGATCTATAAAACCCTCCTGAATATTGGCGTGAGTGCAAAACGGGCAGAGGTGGCCCTGATCCTCGCCACAATTTTCACACTGAAATATTTCTGGAACAACCTGGTTATGTTCCAGATCAATTATATCATCCTTGTTTTTATCCTGGGTGGTATCTACTACCTTTCACAAAAGAAACCACATATCGCGGGGATACTTTTCACTTTTGTTACCTTCATCAAGGTGATCCCGGTCTTCCTGGCCGCCTACATTT
>DAOWJB010000169.1 GCA_030640625.1 Bacteroides sp. | reverse complement strand
TTTTGCCATGGCCTTCCCGGCGGCTATGTTTATCCGCAGGTTTACGTATAAGGCGGGGATTCTTGTGGGACTGGGGCTCTATGCAACCGGTGCATTGTTGTTTATACCTGCCAGTGCCATTGGTGTTTACGGTCCATTCCTTTTTGCCTATTTTATCCTGACATGCGGGCTGTCTTTCCTGGAAACCAGTGCCAATCCCTACATCCTTTCCATGGGAGCAGAGGAAACCTCCACCCGGCGTTTGAATTTTGCCCAGTCCTTTAATCCAATGGGATCCCTGATGGGCATGTACGTCGCCAAGACTTTTATCCAGGCCCGGCTGGACCCCCGCGATACTGCAGCTCGCATGGATTTGTCCCCGGCTGAATTTGAAGCGGTAAAAGACCATGACCTGCGCGTACTGGCCAATCCCTATATTGTTATCGGAATTGTTATCCTGGTGATGCTGGTCATCATTGCAATGGTTAAAATGCCGAGGAATGCAGACCAGAATCATTCGATTGATTTCATACCTACACTGAAAAGGATATTCAGCCTTCCCCGGTACAGGGAAGGCGTGATCGCCCAGTTCTTTTATGTGGGGGCACAGATCATGTGCTGGACATTCATCATCCATTACGGAACAAGGATCTTTATGGAAGAGGGAATGGGAGAGCAGGAGGCCGAGATACTGGCCCAGCAACATAACATTGTCGCCATGGCAATATTTGTGACCAGCCGTTTCATCTGCACTTTCCTGCTGAAGTATATTAAACCCGGGAAACTGCTGATGTTCCTGGCTATTGGTGGAGGTGCACTCATTCTCGGTGTCATATTCATCAATGGCATTGCCGGATTGTATTGTCTCGTAGGAGTATCTGCCTGCATGTCGCTGATGTTCCCTACCATTTACGGGATTGCGCTCAGGGGACTTGGAGAGGATGCCAAGTTTGGTGCCGCTGGCCTGATCATGGCCATCCTTGGCGGATCCATTATGCCTCCATTGCAAGGGGTGATCATCAAGCAGGGTATGGTATTCTCCATGCATGCTGAAAATGTCTCATTCATACTGCCTTTCATTTGCTTTATAGTCATTACGATTTACGGTTACAGGACAAGGGATGGATTGAGCTAGGAGTTAGCGCATCAATTATTATTATTATCGATTTATGAAACTTTCTGAAAAGAAACCCTTAGGAAAATCCGGACTCACAGTACCGCCCATTATTTATGGAACCAGTTACCTGGGAAACCTCTACAGGGCACTTCCCTATGAAGACAAACTTGCCCTGATGAAGAAATGGTTTGAATGCACGGAGAAGCCTGTGGTTATTGATTCAGCTGGTAAGTATGGAGCTGGACTGGCCCTTGAGGTGATCGGCAAAGGGCTTGGAGATCTGGGGATTGCACCGGAAGATATCCTTATCAGCAATAAACTTGGCTGGTACAGGGTGCCGCTTGACACAGATGAACCTACCTTTGAACCAGGTACCTGGGTCGATCTTGAGAACGATGCCCAGCTGACATTCAGTTACGATGGTATAATCAAGTGTTTCGAGCAGGGAAATGAATTGCTGGGCGGAACCTACCGGGCTGAGGTTGTATCCATTCATGACCCGGATGAATACCTTTTCGCGGCAAGTAATGTCGAAGACAGGAACAAACGTTTAAGCGAAGTGCTCGAATCTTACCAGGCGCTTTTCAACCTGAAGGATGAAGGGCTGGTAAAGGCTGTAGGGATCGGATCGAAGGATTGGTACACGATAAAGGAATTATATGCACATGTGCCTTTCGACTGGGTCATGTTCGCCAATAGCTTTACCATATTCAGCCATACGGATGAATTATTGGACTTCATGGACCAGCTGGACAGGGATGGAGTGGGGATTATCAATTCTGCGGTATTTCACGGCGGCTTCCTAACGGGTGGTAATTTATTTGATTATCAGGAGATTAAACCGGATTCTGAAAAGGGAAGAATCATTTATCCCTGGAGGGAAAGGTTTAATGAGATCTGCCAGAAATTTAATGTGGTACCGGGTGACACCTGTATGCATTTCAGCATGTCCCACCCGGCCATTGTCAGCATAGCACTGAATACGAGCAAACCTGAAAAAATGAACCGGAACGTGGAAATCCTGCAGAAGGAAATTCCGGATGCCTTCTGGAAGGAGATGAAACAGGAGGGATTAATTGCACCGGGATATAAATATTTATAGAAGAGATTCATCCATATGAAGACAGTACTGATCAATGAACCGGGTTCCATCGAAGTGGTCAGCAGGGATAACCCCGCTGCCTCAGCTGAAGAAATTCTGATCAAACTTAAATATGTCGGGTTCTGTGGGTCCGATCTCAATACCTACCTGGGGAAAAATCCCATGGTACAATACCCGCGGGTTCCCGGACATGAAATCTCCGCTGAGATTGTGGAAAAAGGGAGTGATGTTCCGGCAGGGTTCAGTCCCGGGGAACTGGTAACGGTTGTTCCCTATACGAATTGCGGACAATGTCCTTCCTGCAGGCGGGGCAGGGCCTATGCCTGCCAGTTTAACCAGACCCTTGGCGTACAGTGTGACGGGGCAATGCAGGAATTCCTGGCCGTACCCTGGCAGAAGGTATTAAAGGCTCCGGAATTGAATGAACTGGAACTGGCCATGGTTGAACCGCTGACGGTAGGATTTCACGCCATCGCTCGGGGCAGGGTAACGGATTCAGACAGGGTTGTGATACTTGGTTGCGGAATGATCGGTGCAGGTGCCATCATCAGGGGAGTCCTTCGGGGAGCTACCGTCATTGCAGTCGATATCGATGATCATAAATTGGAACTGGCCCGGCAACTGGGCGCTCATCATATGATAAATTCAACAAGCGCTGATCTTCATGAACAACTTATTACAATTACCGGAGGTGATGGTCCGGATGTCCTTGTCGAGGCAGCCGGGAATCCGGATACCTACCGTGCTGCGATTGATGAAGTGGCCTTCACTGGCAGGGTGGTGTGTATCGGTTATGCGGGACAGGAAGTATCCCTTGCCACCAAACTGTTCGTTCAGAAAGAATTGGATATAATGGGTTCCAGGAATGCCAGCGCTGAAGATTTCAGGGCCGTGATCTCATACCTGGCAAAAGGAACCTTCCCAATGGATCAGATGATCAGCAGGAAAATCCGGCCGGATGAAGCCGCCACTGCTATCAAGGCCTGGGCCAATGATCCGGGGAAAGTGATGAAGATTTTGCTGGATTTCAATGTTTAATCTGGGAAATAAATCTCATGAATAAAATATGAAACCTTTAAACCTGATGATGATGAAAAATTTAATGCTTCTCATCCTGACTATCATTATTGTATCCTGTAAGCCTGTCAAGGATACTAAATCCTTTGAACCCACCTGGGAATCACTGAGCCAGCACGAAGCTGCACCGGAATGGTTCCGCGATGCCAAACTGGGGATCTATTTCCACTGGGGCGTATATTCAGTTCCCGCTTTTGGCAGTGAATGGTACCCGCGCCATATGCATTTTCAAGACAGAAAGGAATATAAGCATCACCTGGAAACATATGGGCACCCTTCAGAATTTGGTTACCATGATTTTGTGCCCATGTTCAAGGCTGAAAAATTTAATGCTGATGAATGGGCAGAATTGTTCGTAAAAGCCGGGGCCCGTTTTGCCGGACCGGTGGCGGAACACCATGATGGATTTTCCATGTGGGATAGCAAGGCAACTCCCTGGAATGCAAAGCAAATGGGTCCCAAAAGAGACATCACGGGTGAATTGGAAGAGGCGATCAGAAAAAGGGATATGAAATTTATCACTACCTTCCATCATGCCAAGCAACTTCAACGCCATGACAGTATTCCGGTAGATTCAAATGATGTGGGCTACCGGTTCAGTCACTTTCCGTTTTTTCAAGGAATGCCACCTTCTTCGGATGATGAAAAGTTAAAATACCTGTATGGAAATTTACCGGAGACCCAATGGCTCGAAGAAATCTGGCTCGCAAAATTAAAAGAGGTTGTGGACCAGTACCAGCCTGATATCATGTGGTTCGATTATGTGCTGGATAAAATACCCGATACCATTCGCCAGGATTATTGTGCTTATTACCTGAACGAGGCTGAAAAGTGGGGTAAGGAAGTTGTGATCGTTCGCAAACAGGATGACCTTCCCCTGGATTTCAGTGTGGATGATCTTGAGAAATCAAGGAAGAACAGAATCGATCCGGAACCCTGGATGACAGATGAGACAGTCAGCAAAGGAAGCTGGTGTTATACGGAGGACATGGAAATCAAGGTCTCAAAAGACGTGTTGCATGTGCTGATCGATATAGTAAGCAAGAATGGGATACTGTTACTCAATATATCTCCCAAAGCAGACGGGACCATCCCTGAAAATCAAAAGCAGGTATTGCTCGACATGGGAGACTGGTTGGATAAGTATGGTGAGGCAATCTACGAAACCAGGCCCTGGTATACTTTTGGAGAGGGACCAACCAGGGAACCAGAGGGACATTTCAAATTCCACAGGGACTTCCTGAAAATTGTCTACTCTTCAAAAGACATACGTTATACAAGGAAGGAAGATTGCATATATGCCACTGTTTTAGGCTGGCCAGGCGCTGAGAAAGAAATTCAACTCACAGCCTTCGCTTCAGATTCCCTGCCTGAACCGCTGAATGTAAAGGAAGTTACATTGCTAGGATCTGAGACCGGACTTGAATGGCAACAAACCGGTGGTGGACTGAAAATTCTAACACCATCACAAGCACCGGATGAAATGGCAGTCGTATTTAAAATAGAATACAAGCCGGTGCTTTGATGGATATCTTCTGCTGGGTACGACTGAGTTTGCCCGTATTGCTATCAATTCGGAAGATCTCTATCTCGTCAGCCCGCTGGCCTGCCACCAGTAAAAACCTGCCATGAGGGTCAAAATTAAAATCCCGTGGATGTGTAGGTACATCTTCCATTATCTGGATCCGTTCGATTACTCCTGATTCTTCTATGCGAAATACGGCGATGCTGTTCAGGTCACCACGGTTTGAGGCATAGACAAATTGGCCATCCGGGTGTACATGAACAGCGCCTGAGCCATTGGTTCCGTTAAAATCCACAGGAAGCGTACTGACAGTATTGATTTCTTCTATCCGGCCGGTTTGCTGATCATAACCGCATGCAGTCAGGGTTCCATTCAGTTCATTGACAATGAACAGGAAAGGAGAGGAGGGATGAAAGGCCAGATGCCGGGGACCGGCACCCGGAGCGGCTGCGAAAAATTCCTGTTCCGGATTTGCTGTGAACTGTCCGCTTGTAAGGTCAAAATCATAGATGAAAACTTTGTCTGCGCCCAGGTCTGTAGCCAGTATGTAATTGCCTGCTGGATCCGGCATAATATGGTGTGCATATGCCTTGGTCTGTCTGTCAGGATCCGGACCGCTCCCGGTATGCCAGACAACATCAGAGGCAGGGGAAATACTGCCATCATCCGCCAGCGGGTATGCGGCGATGTTCCCACTCGAATAGTTGGCAATAAAAATATGCGAACCTTCAGGATGGCAGGAAACATGACAGGGACCCTGACCTTCACTAGACTGACTGTTCATGGCTTTCAGCCTTCCTGCAGGATCCATTACCTTGAAGGAAGTGACTGAATTATACTTTTTTGTCGTATCAGATTGTGTCCTGTCAATCGCGTAAAGGAATTTACTATCCGGGGATAGAACCAGATAGGATGATCCACTGCTGCCCGCAAATGAATCCACCTTGACAACCTGCCCGCTGCCATAGTCCAGTTCACAAAGGAAAATAGAATGCTCGATCGAACCATCAGAAGATCCTACATAAAAGAGGATCTTATCAGGGGTATTCCTGCTACTGTTGCAGGCAATTGCCAGCAAGAACAGCAACGTTATGAAAAGTTTTGCATGTGTTTTCATTTTTTCCAGTTTTGATTTATTTTATTGCTAATTGGTCGGAGGATCTGACCCGTATGGCAAAGCCCCGGGCTGGATTTTGATGGAGAAGGAGATGGATGTCTTCATCATCAAAACCATTTTGCATCAATTCAGGGATTAATTCTGAAAATATGGTGGTATATCCGTTGTATTTACCTCCATCCTGCTGACCGACCCTGTACCATCCTGAATCATGTGAGATAAGCACATGGTCGAGGTTGCCGGCCGTTTTCATTTCAACCAGGTAAGCCACGTAATCCTGGAGATGATCAAGGCTTACGTGGTCAAGTGAAATCCAGGCTCCCATTTGGGCAGCCTTGATCCATCCATCCAGGGTGCCGGCCTGAGCATGGGTCCAGATAAATGCTTCCGGAGAAACACCATACTCTTTGAGAATGGCAATCTGATCAAAGGCA
>DAOWJB010000106.1 GCA_030640625.1 Bacteroides sp. | reverse complement strand
GAAGTAGTGGGTTGTGATGAAACCGAAAAAACCAATTGATATGAGCTATATACAGACATTGATGAACGGGGAACAGGGATTATTCAAGCCGAAAACCCTGACTCCCATGCAGAAACTCACCCTTCGTTTCGTTGTGGTGGGACTTGTATTTTATCTATTCGTGGTGATCGAAGGGATGATCATGAGGCTCGTTGAGATCAATCCGCTTCCCTTTGTCAGCGATGACCAGTTTTTCGCTATCCTGACAGCACATCCGCTTGTCGGTATCTTCGGGTCAACCTACTCCATTGTGTGTGGAGCCTTCCTTTTCCTGGTTCCCTTTCTGATGAAAAAACCTTTATGGAGTTTTAAACTGGCAAACTGGAACTTCCTGCTGATCGCCATCGGTACATTTATTTTCTGGGCCGCCGGGTTCATAACCCACTACGCGCCCCTTTATACTCTGTATTGGCCCCTTCCTGCTGATTTCAGCCAGTTTAATCCCCTCGGGGGAGCGATATTCATTTTGGGAATAGCGATCGTCATGGTGGGATCCATATTTTTTGTGATAAACGTTTTCAAGACCATAACCTATACACCCGAAGGTTGGGAAAAACAACCTGCCGGAGCATTGCTGGGTTCAGCCATCGGATACAGTGGTGCTGAAAATATCTTCCGGAAGAAGAGAAGAGATCATTTGGTACCTCTGCCTGTAGCTGCCATTGCACGGGGAGCCGTTGACATGGCCCTTAATTCAGGGATTATCCTGTTTACCGGGGTCCTGATCCTGGTATACATGGTCGCCGCTGTGCTTGGATACAACCTGGAAAAATCGGCCATAGATGCCCTGCTCTATAAGAACTGGTTCTGGTGGGGACTCGACCTCATTGCAGATGGACTGGTACTGATCTTTGTGGCAGGGACCTGGTATTTGCTGGCCACCATGATCACCGGTAAAAGACTGTTTATGCAGAACATTGCCAGGGCCGCCCTGTTGCTTGAGCTTGTCGTTTCCTGGACCGTCTGGTCTCACCACCTGCTGGCTGACCAGGCCCAGCCTGCTATCCTTAAGGTTGTCTCAGGGGAATTTGTAACAGCGTTCGAGTTGATCACCCAGGGACTGGCCTTTTTCATTACCCTGGCCACCCTCTGGGCTGCACGTCCCCTGAAGATGACCAATGAACTGAAATTCCTGCTTGGTGGACTCCTGGGCTTTGCGCTGGCTGTTCCGGCGGGGATCATGCAGGCGGATGTCGGACTCAACCGTATCCTGCACAACACGCAATGGATTGTTGGTCCGCATGTACACGTAGCCATACTCATAGGCTTGACCATGACCCTTTACGCTGCCATTTATATCCTGTTCCCGATCCTTACCAATGGTGCAAAATTCTACAGTCAGAAACTGGCGAATGTGCATTTCTGGTGCCATCTGCTGGGTGGAATTGGCATGGGAGCCTTTATGGGGATGGCCGGACTGCAGGGAATGCTCAGGCGTACGCTCTATGTTGACGGTGAATTCAATACACTGATGATCCTGGCAGCCATTTCAGGAGCCTTTATCCTGATCGCCTTCCTGGCATTTTTCTATAACATCGTGATGAGCGTTGGACTGAAGGGAGTCATTGGAATATTTACCAGGTCAGAACTGGATAAAAAACAGCTTCTCCCGGAGACAACATAGTTTTAGGGTTGGCTGATTACCCGACCAATCAAATGAATGAGGCTGTCTTCTTGGGGGGGACAGCCTCTTTTTTACTTGTAAGGGATATTAAATACGGAGCCTTATTTTGTGGTTACTGCCACAAAATTCAGCGACATTTTAATATCCTTTCATGGAATCTATTTGGCTTCTCCCCCAATAAGAAGCCGAATACTTATTGAGTTTACCAGGTAATCCAGCCTGCCTTCTCCGTAGTAGCCAAAGTATTCGAGACAGTAAGCAATGGAGGATCCCTTTTTGCTCAGGTTGCGCCATTCGATCTCGAAATCGGTATGGTTCAGCAGGTTGAAAGAACCGGGCTTCAGGTTGCTGTGCATATTGGATATGATGTCAACTGCATGTAACTCATGGTAATAGGTGTCTTCCAGTCCATCGGGACGCGATGCAAGTCCAACGATAGAATTGGCAAACTGAAACCTGAGTTTCTGTTTTTTTATATTCGTTTCAAGGATGATCCTGGGACCGGCATCAATAAAAGTAAACCAAAAAACATGCCCGCTTTCCAGTTCAGGATAGATCTGAAGGTAATAGTTCATGGCTACATAGGCGCCAAGGTAAAGGGATAGATCATTATCATCGATCAGGGGCCAGCCCCCGGTCAGGTCAAGCGGTTTAAACTGTAAATTGATCCCGGTGGTCCCACCACCAAAAGCTGCACCTACAGTAAATGCCGCCTCGTAGCGGGAAAAGCCATAGATGGACTGCCTGAGCTGGTTATAACCCAGGGAAAAATTGGGTCCCTTGAATACATGTCCGAAACTGTACTCATCCTTCAGGATGAAATATTGCGGTTCAAGATAGAGACTGGATGAGCTGTAGGATCGCTTCCTTTTCCCTTGGGCTGAAATATCCCCCGGATAGATCAGAAGGAAGATTAAAACAAGGGAAATAACTCCGTATGTCCACCTGCTAATTGACATCAATGCTACTTTTACCACAGGTATACGATTTCAGAAAGCAGATGGTTGCTTTACACGCAGGCTTAATATCAGGATTTGGAAACCTGAATGCGGCTGATCCGGATTTTTTTTCATTCAGCCCGTAAAATTCTCATTCATCATATTCTTTTTTCATGACCCGTCCCATGGCCCTAGATTTGTTGTAGAATCTATAAAACCACAGCCATGAAAAAAGTATTTCTCACTTCGATAATAATTCTCAGTTCCATTGTTGGCGTATTTGGCAATGTAGACTATACGCAGACCATTCGCGGAACCATTGTGGATGCTGTGTCAGGGTTTCCGCTGATTGGTGCCAACGTTGTTTTGGCAGATTCTGATCCACTGGTCGGAACCATTACCGATGTTAACGGGAATTTTGAACTTACCGCTGTACCGGTAGGCCGTCAAAGCCTTGAGATCAGCTATGTGGGTTATTTCAGTAAGATCATTCCGAACATTCTCCTTACTTCTGGAAAAGAAGTCGTATTGCAGATCCGGCTTGAGGAGAAAACCATTGAAATGGAAGAGGTCGTGGTCCGGGCGGGCAGGAGGAAGGATCAGGCCATTAATGAGATGGCCACAGTCTCTGCCCGCACATTTTCCGTTGAAGAGACTGAGCGTTTTGCCGGCTCCCTGGGTGATCCGGCCCGGATGGTAGCCAATTATGCCGGCGTAATGACCCAGAATGATTCCAGGAATGACATCATCATCCGGGGGAACTCACCCATAGGGGTACTTTGGAGGATGGAAGGAGTGGAAATTCCCAATCCCAATCATTTCGGGGCACTGGGGACTACTGGTGGACCGGTAAGCATGGTGAACAATAACCTCCTGGCCAACTCTGATTTCCTTACGGGTGCCTTTCCTGCAGAATATGGGAATGCCACAGCCGGGGCTTTTGACCTTAATCTTCGCTCCGGTAATAACCGGAAGGCTGAATTTACGGGACAGATCGGGTTCAATGGCTTCGAAGCAGGGGTTGAGGGGCCATTCATGACATTACAAAACGGGCAGAAAGCCTCTTACCTGGCCAACTTCAGGTATTCTACGCTGGAGGTCATGGATAAACTCGGGTTCAATTTTGGTACCGGCGAGGCCATCCCACAGTATAAGGACCTTACTTTTCTCGTGGATCTGCCGGGTACTAAATTGGGAAGATTCAAGGTATTTGGATTATGGGGGGACAGCTATATAGAATTGGGCCGGGAAGTCTCGGATACATCAGCTAATAGTTACTCCAACCGTGGCATGGCTATTGATTTTGGATCGGGACTGGCTGTCATCGGTATGTCACATGTATACTATTTCAATGAAAAAACCAGTATCAAATCTACCCTCTCTTATCAACAGACATATTCCACGACAGTCCTCGATTCAGTCCACCAAGATCTTCCTGAAAGACCCTTCCTGAGAAGCAGGCAGCAAGAGAACAAGTTTTCATTCAGCACACAATTCAGGCAAAAGATCAATGCAAGGAACAACTATAGTTTTGGCCTTATCCTGGATAATTTTAACATTGATTACATAGACAGCCTGAACCATCCGGATTACGGGGAATTTATTACCCGTGCCGATGTTACCGGATCAATGGCCATGGTAAGGGCATATGGACAATATCAGCATCGTTTCGGGGAACAACTCACGGGATATGCCGGGCTCCACCTGCAGTATTTCGGGCTACATGATGAAATTGCTGTGGAGCCCAGGCTGGGAGCCAGATACAAACTAAACACAAGGAACTCATTCAGCCTGGGCTTCGGCCTGCACAGCCAGACCCAGCCCAAGGTCATCTATTTTACCGAGACCTGGGACAGTATCTCAAGGACCTACCACAAGACCAATATGGACCTGGGTTATACCCGCAGCAGTCATTTTGTGCTGGGATATGACCACCTGTTCAGCGATGACTTCCGGATCCGCATGGAGACGTATTATCAGCATCTGTATAATGTCCCGATCAAAGAATCCTTTCCGGAATTCTCCATGATCAATGCAGGGGATTTTTTCGGACTCCCCATGGAGGATAGCCTTGAGAACAATGGGACAGGCCAGAATTACGGGATCGAACTGACCGTGGAAAAATTCCTGAGCAAGGGTTATTATTTCCTGTTTACCGCCTCTCTTTTTGACTCAAAATACAAAGGAGCTGATGGCATCGCCAGGAATACAGCATTTAACGGGAATTACGTTTTTAACCTCCTGGGGGGATATGAAAGAAAACTGGGCAAAAACCTGAGGCTTACCCTGGACCTTAAAACCGTCCTGGCAGGTGGCCGCAGGTATGTGCCGATCGACCTGGAAGAATCCATCAGGACAGGCAGCGAAGTGAGGGACTGGAGCCGTGCCTATGAAGACAGGTATGACGATTATTTCCGGACCGATTTCCGGATCGGGATCAAATTAAATGGAAAGAGGGCCAGCCAGGAATGGGCCGTTGACCTGCAAAACCTCACCGGATTCCAGAGTATTTTCATGGAAGGTTATGATGCCGGTAAACAGGAGATCTATACGGTTTACCAGCAGGGATTTATTCCCATGTTCCTGTACCGGATCCATTTCTGAAAAAATGTGTAGTTTCGATAATAATTCTAAACGGATGAGATTATTTGGAATAAGGATCAGTCCAACCCTGGTCATCCTGGTAGGGATAGTGGTCGCCGGGGTCTACCTTATCTCCAACGGGGTAGAATCTCCTGTACGGGGATTGGTAAGCATAGGACATGGTCTGATCATGACCGCCGGGATATGGATAGGTTGTATGGCCATCGTTCAATACCTCTGGAAAAAATTCCCCTGGGAATTCTATCCCGTAAAACACCTGATCCTGGAAATTGTATCCATCACGGCTTGGACCATTCTGTATTCTTCTATCCTTTATCTGATTGAGCAAAAGCTCAGGATTTTCGAGCGGACAGAAGATCTGTTTATGGAAGCCTTTGTTACCCTGCTCATCACTTACCTGATCACGGCCATCCATGAATTGGTCTTTTTTTACCAGCAGTGGAAACAAAATTTTTCAAAATCTATCCGGCTTGAAAAGGACAATATACAGGCAAAATACGAAACGCTTAAGACCCAGATCAACCCCCATTTTCTTTTTAACAGCCTGAACAGCCTCACAAACCTTGTGGATGATAATGAACAAGCCGTAAAATACATCAGTGATCTATCGGAATTTTTACGGTATATGCTGAGCAGCCGGGATAAGGAGCTGGTCCTGGTACGCGAAGAAATAAACCTGCTTGACAAATATATCCATCTCCAGCAGTCCAGGTTCAAAAATACCTTGAGGATAGACGTTGATGTTCCGGAAAAATTCTACCATTATGCCATTCCTCCCCTGGTTCTGCAGATGCTGGTTGAGAACAGCATAAAACATAACATTATTTCCAGGGATAAACCATTAAGGGTTACTGTAAAGGCTGGGAATGGAACCCTGGTGGTTGAGAATAACCTTCAGAAAAAATCGGGGATATCCAGTACCGGCCAGGGATTAAGGAACATCTCTGAGCGCTATAAACTTTTTACGACACGTGAGGTTAAAATAACAGAAACATCGGCTATCTTTAAGGTAGCTATTCCGCTTCTTACCATTGAATTATGATAAGAACACTGATCGTTGAGGATGAGGAGCCGGCAGCAGCCAGGCTGAAGAAATTATTGAAAGATGTTGAGCCCGCCATAGAGGTACTGGATGTTATTGACAGCGTCGAAGGAGCCGTAAAATGGTTTGAGAAAAATACCCCCCCTGATCTCTTATTGCTTGACATACAGCTCGCAGATGGGCTGAGTTTTGACATCTTCAAGAAATCCAGGGTGGATAGCTTTGTTATTTTCACTACCGCATATGATGAATATGCCATCAAGGCATTTGAACTGAACAGTATTGATTACCTTCTCAAACCGGTTGATAAGTCAAAACTGGAACGCAGTATCATCAAGTACAGAAAACTTACAGAATCTTCCCAACAGGTGAATATTAAGGCCCTGATGGAGACACTTGAAGGCAGGAAATCCAATTTTAAGAAGCGTTTTGCCGTAAATATCGGGAGCAAAATCATATCGATAGAAACCCGGTCTGTTGCATATTTCTATTCCATGCAAAAGAGCACCTTTTTATGTACCGTCGATGACCACCACTACCCCCTGGATTTCTCCCTTGAGCACCTCGAACAATTGCTGGATCCTGAGATGTTTTTCAGGATCAACAGGCAGGCGATCATCCAGTTTACCAGCATTGCAAAAATCCATATTCTTTCCAGGAGCAGGATCAAACTGGAAACCAATCCGCCTGCCCGGGAAGATCTTCTCGTAAGTACAGCCAGGGCCCATCAGTTCAGGTTATGGCTTGACCGTTAAATCCGGAAAGATATGGAGGCTGATGACGGGAGTTTAATCAGGTTGAAATAAACATATATACACTCCAGCGTGAGTCTCATCAATTTTACCAAGTAAAAAGATGATAAGATAAGGAAAGCTAATAGATTCTTATTAAATTTGGGAGTAGGTGAAATTGAAATTATTAGAACTACCATAAGAAGTACCTTTAAAAAGATAGCATAAAATTTAAACGAATTCTTAATTTTGTTCGACCTGGGCTTTATGGTTTTCAAATTGGATTGTTAATCCAGATAATAATAGTTGTATGCAGGAGCAAGAAAAAATATTGGTAATCCATGATACTTTATACCCGGAGATAAATGATAGCTTTAAATCCTGGTTGATTGAATTCCAGCATAATTTAAAATCAGCAGTTAATAGAACTTCCGGTAATCCCAAGGATTTTGTACTGAGCCTTGATCTCGTGGAATATGCAGAGCAAATTCCTGACTTAAGGCCAAAAGATTTTGATTACTATCTGATCCTGATCCATGACGAGGTAAGCAGAACAGATAACCTGAAAAAACAATTTGATCAGCTGCTGGATTATTTGCGCAGTCTGCCCAGGCATCTTCAAACAAAGAAGACAGCACTGATATTCCTGAAAGAATCCCCATTGGATCACGAGATTTTACAGATCCATATTGAGAAAGTGATTAAGTTCTATTCACAGAAAGGATTCAACCTCCTCAATCAGACAGAATTAATGAGTTCATCTGATAAGGATTACTGGGTGAAAATACTGGATGTAATTGATCTTATCTCACATCAGTCTGAATTAAAATCAAAAAGACGGTCAGTTAAGAAGCAGCCGATCATTGCATACATCGGCAGGACCACTCCTGATCTGGAAGGTCAGCGGGAGATCCTGACAAATGAATTGAATAAACTGGGAATTGAAATATTGCCAGATTCCAATGAAATTAACTGGAATGATATCAATGAGGACACCTTGGTCGATTTACTGGAGGTTTCAGAAATGATTATTCAGCTCGTCGGTGGTAAATCCGGAATGGCATTAGATGATTCAGGCAAACCGGATATGGAAATCGAATATGATACCATTACCCGTTTCATGAATGGTGAACTAAGTAGCAGCAATATAGGTATTTCAAAAACCCGTTTACGCGTAATCTGGCTCCCTGATAGTATGGATATACAGGATATTTTCCAGGAAAAGTTTATTGAGAAGATCCGCAAACAGATTGGCTATTCCGGGTGGGATACTGAATTGATTACCGGATCATTTGAGCAGTTAAAGGAGTTTGTTCTGAATACATTAAAATCCAGGATTTCACATAAGGTTTCTCTTGCAAGTCACTCCATGCAAAATTATATCTACCTGATACATGAAAAATCCGTATACAAAGAAGCACTGAATATAGCCGCTCAGTTACGCGACTATCCAATTGATGTTATTCTCACGCATGACCTGGACTTGCAGAAAAATTTCATTCGGGCACATAATGAAACATTAAATAATTGTGATGCAGTGCTGGTTTACTATGGTTTGAATAATGTCCAATGGTATGAAAGTACCCTCAAGGAAATTATTAAAATCAGAAAAACACAGCGGAAGCGGCCGTTTGCCTTCCAGGCTGTAATTAATGAAAAAGAACCAGTATTTCATTTACCTAAATTTGAAGAGTTCTTATATTTGAAAATCTCAGAATTAATGAGCCAAAATTTCTTCAAGAAATACCTTAAAAAAATGATAAGTTAGTAATGGTTAAATCTGTATCTATAAATCCTAATGCCGACAGCAAAGAAGTAAAGGATATCAGTAATCCCTTCCCAGGTCTCCGGGCATTCAACCTGGCAGAGAAACATCTGTTTTTTGGAAGAGATGGCCAGAGTGAAAGGGTATTGGAATTATTGACCAAAAACAGATTCATTGCTATTATAGGACCATCCGGGAGTGGTAAATCCTCCCTGATAAATTGCGGTATCATCCCTCAATTATACGGGGGATATTTATATGAAGCCGGATCAAGGTGGAAGATAGCAAGGATGCATCCCGGTTACTCACCCATTGAGAGTTTATCGGTAACCCTTACTGAATCATTCGCCAGTCCGGATAAGAAACCGGAACAGATTGAATCTGAAACCAATCTTAATTATGTCCTGTTTACAAAGAAGGCATTGGAGATCAGCTCACTGGTTGATAAGATTGAAAATTATCAGAAGGAAAATATTCTGATTTTCATTGACCAGTTTGAGGAACTCTTCAGGTTTACTGCAGGCATTGATAAAAAAACCCCGGATATTGATGAATCCCTCTTGCTGATAAACCTGCTGATAGAGGCCCTGAAACAGGATAAGGTACCCATATACGTTGTTATTTGTATCAGGTCGGATTTTGTTGGAAGCTGTTCCAACTACCAGATGCTAACAGAGTACATAAATCTCAGTCATTACCTGGTACCTCAAATGACCCGGGAGGCTTACCGGTCTGCAATTCTGGGACCGGCATCACTGACCGATGCACAGGTCAGTCCGGATGTCTTACAGGAGATTTTAAATAACCTTGGCGATAAACCTGATCAGCTGCCTGTACTTCAGCATTTAATGATGCGGTTGTATAACTTCTGGAAAGCCAATAAAAAAGCAGACCAGCCGATCAATATATATGATTATAAGGCTGTCGGAGGTCTGGGAGAAGCCATCTCCCTGCATACCGAGGAATTATACCAGGAACTATCAGAAAGCGAGAAAATAGCCTGTAAGAAAATCTTCCAGACAATAACTGAATCAGGGGCGGATAACAAGGGGATCAGGAGACCCACATCCATAGCCAATATTCTCAAGATCACGAAATGTTCAAGGGAAGAAGTATATAAGGTGGCTAATCTTTACAGGGACGAAGGCAATTCCGTTATCACGCCGGATATATTGGAAGAGCTTTCGGATGATACGGTGCTGGATATTTCACATGAAGCCGTTATGCGTAACTGGAAACGTCTGAAAAGTTGGATTGAAGAGGAATCAGATGCTGTTCAGCTGTATTTACGTTTGATTGATGCTTCCATGTTATACCAGTCCGGGAAGACTGGTCCCTGGCGACCGCCAGAATTATTCCTTGCCGTTTCCTGGAGGGATAATTTCAAGCCGAATGAAGTCTGGGCATCCCAATATCATCCTGCATATGTGCGCAGCATGAAGTTTCTGGAGATAAGTGAGGCATCATATAAGGAAGAGGAAGCATTGAAGGAAAAGGCCAGGGAGAGAGAAATACGAAGGACCCGTTTGTTCGCCATAATAGTAGCCATTGCAGCTGTTGTCTCTGTAATTTTCATGATCAACAGCATTCATCTAAGAAAAGTTGCTGATACAGCCCGTGTTGAAGAAGAAGAACAACGGGCGATTGCCGAGGCAAATGCCCTTGAGGCTGATAAGCAGAAGAACCTTGCCCTGCAGTTTGCTGCTGAACTGGAAATACAAAAGGCCTTGGTGGAAGCCAACCTCATGGTGAGGACTGATGAAAGAGATGTTGCCGTGCAATCTGCAGACCAGGCCATACAGAAAACAGAAATAGTTGAAGCGAATCTTGCAGAGGTCAGTGTGAATCTGGAAGAAGCCCAAAGTGCGACTGATGCTGCACTGGAAGAAACGGCAAGGGTAGAAGCAGAAAAACAGGCAACTTTCAGGGAGAACATAATCCTGTTGGCCCAGACACTCGCAAATACATCCATTGCGATAAGATATGATAGCCAACTGAAAGCACTTCTGGCATATCAATCTTTTAAGTTTAATGAACAATATAGCGGTTTAAAAAACCAGGCAAATATGTATCTGGCATTAAGGAATTCATTGCAGGACCTGGATGTCAGGTATGAAGTCCTGTTCCCGGGACACACAGAATCTGTCCGTTCGGTTGTTTATGCCCCCAGGAACCGCTGGCTATTTTCAGCCGGCAGCAAGGGAAGGCTGATCCGTTGGGATCGCTTCGAAGGAGTACCCGAACCGGAGGTTATCATCAAGAATAATACGATCAACATGGTCATGGCCATAAGCAAGGATGAAAGATGGCTGGTTTGTGGTTGCGAAGGTCTTGGCATACAGGTGTTTGACCTGACCAAGCCGGGGAGTGCTCCCAGAATTTTTACTGCTCATCAAAACCGGGTCAGGAGTATTGCCATGTTTAATGACAACCAGTCTATGCTTACCAGTGGTATAGATAATAGCATTATTAAGTGGGATCTGCTGACCGGGATCAAAGAAGTTTTCTATGAACTTGACAGTCCGGCCAAGTCTATGGCCATCTCCGGTGATGACCAGACTGTTGCTGTGGGAACCAGGAATGGCAAGCTGTTATTATTCTCAGATGGGGGTAGTAATTCTCCGTCAGAGCTCTTCAATGAGGCAGGGAACCAGATCCTCAGCCTGGCCTTCCGCAACCAGAAAAACATGCTTATTTCGGGTGATCAGAAGGGGATTTTGAGAATTTGGTACCTCAACAGCGGAAAACAGATCTTCAGAAGGAAATTGCACCAGGCCAGGATACTTGAGATCAAAGTGGATCCTTCGGAAAAATATCTGGCTACTTCAAGTACGGATGGCAGGGTGTTTGTACAGGATCTTGGAGATCTTGACCAACCAGCCCTTGAAATAGTGAACCTTAACGGATATATATATTCTGTAGAGTTTATCAATCGTGGAAGGAATGTGATTATAGGAAGTAAAAGTACGAATACACTGGTAAGTTATCCTGTTCGTATGGAGGATCTATCAAACTATATTTGTCCCAATATAAGCAGAAGTTTATCGCAATCTGAATGGAGTAAATATATTGGGGCTGATATACCATATGAAGAAACCTGCAATAGATGATAAAAGTCTTTCTCAAAATCATATTGACAACATCCCTTCTTGTAATTGTTACAGCAGGTTCATGGGCTCAGGATGAGAATTGCCTTAGCAAACTTGATGGATCCCAAACACTGCTCAATACCGGGCTGTTTGAAGAAATACCCTCCTTGCTGGAGGACTGTATGGATTTGTATGATGAGGAGGATAAAAAGAAGGCCTACCGCTTAATTATCCTTGCACAATATATGAATGATGACATCGAGTCGGCTGAGGCGACCATGTTATCCCTCCTGACAGAGTTTCCAGATTTCCACCCCAGTGTGCAGGATCTAACGGAGTTTCAGTTTATTTTCAACAGTTTTAGTGTTAACAGGTCCATGGATCTGGGCTTCAGTATCGGTCCATCCTGGACCTCAGGCAGGATCATTGAACCGTACAGTCCTTTTCAGGATAAATTCACCTACCGGGCTGCCGGTCCTGGCTTATTTATCGCAGCCAGCATCGATGTGCCGGTGAATTCGCTTGTTTCTATTAATAGCGAACCAGGCTTTATTTTACCATGGTATGAGATCAGGTACGAAAATGCGATTAACGGGATATACAGTATCGAACAATCGGAAACGAATTCATTGATCCAGTTGCCAGTGTATGCCAAGTTCACATTCCTGGAAAGTAAAGTTCAACCCTATGCCAAAGCAGGATTTATGTTTGGATTTCTCACAGGGGCCAAGACCCAGAGTAAGATAGAAAGATTGGATCCGGCTACCGGTCAAATTATTGATGCAACTGAAAGCATCCAGCGCGACCATAAGGAATTCAGAAACCAGTTTTATTATTTCCTGGGAGGAGGCATTGGATGTAAAGTGAACTTTCATAAATATTACATATTTACTGAGGTGGATTATCATATATCCCTGAATAAAACATTGAAAAAGGGAACGAATAGATATGATCAGAAAAATCTTTGGACACAAGGTTGGATCGACTCGGATTTTGGACTGAGTAACATCTCCATCCGGGTAGGTATTGCCAGGAGTATTTACAAAATTAAAAAGATTCGCTAACACCATGTTCGGATGAACGTTTACAGAAGCAGACAATTAATTTCGATCATATTCGGCGGAATGCTCTGCCTTATTTCCTCATGTAATAACTATTCTGTCTCGGAAAAACAGGCGGAGAGTTTCATGAAATACTACCCGGTGGATATCAATAACAATTCCGGAACGACAGTGTTACAGACCTCAGACGGCGGATATGCAATCCTGGGTAACTACGATAATGTTCCAGGCCAGAAAGATATTTTCGTCATTATCACGGATGAGTTTGGCCGGCAAAAAACAGGCTCACCTCATGTCATCGGCACTGCCGAGATGAATGATCATGGATATAGTATGATCGATGTAGATGATGGTTATGTTATTTGCGGAACATCTTATAGTGGGACACAGAGATTGGGATACCTGGTGAAAATTGCCAATGATGGAACGGTCTTGTGGGATTCGAACTACAGCAGATACCAGGAAATGGAATTCCGGGATATCGCTGAGGCCAAGGATGGCAGCGGCAACCTGATCATTACCGGGTATGGCAAAGATGATTCGGGGGATAGTGAGGTGATCCTGATTAAAACTTCTGCCCAGGGGGAAACAATTTGGAGCAAAAAATATCTTTTATGGCGTTCTAATGAAGTCGGTGAAGCGATCATTGAATACCAGGGTCGTTATTACATCGTAACGACCTATTCTGATATTGGCAATACAAGCCTGACCCATATCAGGATATTGAATACAGACACGGATGGAAGAGGCGAAACTGATTTAAAAATAGAAAAGCCAGATTACCTGAGTGGGAAGGATATCACATTCAATGCTGCAGGGACTATGTATATCCTGGGAAATCGTGAGGATCCTGATACCAAATCTGAAATATATCTTGCAGAACTGTTGCTGACGGAGCCCAACAGAGTTGAGATTGACACAATTTTACTTGATACATATTCCCTGCATGCGGCATCTTTTGCACCTGTCGGGGAAGATGCCCTGGCAATAGGAGGCTGGCAAAGCATAAAAAACGACAATGACATATTGTTCCTGTTGGTGGGTAACGATTTTCAGGTCACGACCTGGAAGACCTTTGGCTCAACAGGATTCCAGGTCTCACAGGACATCATATATACTGGTCAGGGTTACGCACTTGCTGGCTCGGTTGATCTTGGGGGCG
>DAOWJB010000337.1 GCA_030640625.1 Bacteroides sp. | reverse complement strand
TGCAAAACTCATTTACACAATCCACTTTGGTCACGTAAACACTGACCTGACTCTTAACATCACACCAGCTGCCGTTTATTGTCGTATATCCTTCATCGATTCCCGTTACAAGTCCGCTCTGATTTACACTGGCAACCGATGGATTATTACTGCTCCAGATGAGTTTTTCATCCATGAGCTCGTTTTTGAGGTTATATACATCAATGGGAAGCTTGTAAGTTTCTCCGGTATTCAAGTTGATGATGCCCCTGGTAGAATAGACCGGGTCATTGAAATTAGGCAGTTCCTTGTCACAAAAATCATGAATGTCAGGCAAATTATCATACAATCCAAAGTATTGTCCCAATGCAAGTACCTCAATTGCTTTTTCCCCCTGCTTGGATCTTTCACAATCATTAGCGGCACTGGTGCATTCATCATTATAGTCATCGTATAATTCTTTAATCTTTTGAGTTAATATCGACAGAAAATCCTTGTACTCTTGTGTATCCTGATACTCTGTGTCTGCGCCGAGGAGGTGTCGATTAACCATGTATTCAAGCATGTCTCTTACAACCTGTTTTAAGCTTTCAAGCGAATTCACTCCCTCGAACATAGAAAGGATGGCTTTTTCGTAATAATCTGTCCATACATCAGGTGTAATATTCTCATTTTGTTGCTGGTAATAAGCAAGGTCTGAAATATAATCTTCCGATGTTTTCGATTCCGATTGTGTATTATCAGGGATCACACCATTGGCTACTCCGATCCCGCTGAAATGCGAAATATATAATTGCAGATAGGATACCGTATTATCTCCGTAAAATCCCTCCGTATATGAGTAATAGGGCAGATAATAAATTTCATTTGAATCATCGTTATAAGCAAAAACCACCAGGCTGTCTGAGATGCGCCCTGGTAACTTTATCCATACCTCAGGGAGATCCAGGAACTTTGTACCCGATGGTTCCAGGTGGATCCCGGATATGAATTCCAGGCTGTCAGGCAGAAAATCCAGCTGGCTGATGGGAATGGCTTTGACAAATAATTCTTCAGCAAAACAGCTTGCTGAATCGAAATTTACCTCAAATTCAATGTCTCCTTCTGATGTTAATTTAAGAAAATTACCGTAATGTTTATCGATTCGTGTTTTATCAGGATCCATTCCCTCAGCAACTTTATAATCCCCGAAATTCTCCAGCTGTATCACACCCACATCTGCAGTGTAACTGCTGATCGCTAACCTGGCTGGCTTATAGAAATCATGAGAGAACATCAGGGAATCATCTTCCGCTGCATCACTTTTCAGTACCGGATCATTGCTGATTGCATAATCTCCGATCCTGATTAATCCCATGGGATACTCAACATGTCCGAGATTATGGATCTTGATCCCCTTGGAATATTCATCCACCTTTACCTGGGCGATATAGATCGCTTCCGTCAGATCATTAAGATAAGCCACCGGGTGGATGCTGTAAGTGCCATTCAGGTTTTCCATGTAGATAACCTCCTTAACACGCCGGCCAAGCATGTCGTAAATATCGATGTGCAAGGAATTTTGCATCGCATGGATCTGCAGGCTCCCGTCAGGATTAACCGAAATCCGCTCATTAAATACCAATGCCGCCGCTGAGGTGGTTGATGAGCTTAACTGAAAAGACCCATTGCTGTCTGAATAGCAGTAAACAGCCGGATTGCTCTGAAGATATACTTTTACATTGCCAACCGGGTGCTGGCTTGGGTTGATCACGCTGCCCTTGATATTGACTTCCTGGGCAGCTATGCTCGTCATGCCTGCAGAAAGTATCAGCAAAAGCATGAAAGCTTTCAGTTGAAAGGGTTTTTTATGCATGTTATTGACTGGATGGTAATTATCCTTAAGTTACGCAGAATAATTACCAAAGTCACCATTTGCCAGGAAAGGGATTTAAAAAAAAGGATCAGAATCTGTGGGCGAGGAAAAACTGGGTGAGGATATATGCGTCGTTTGCTTTGGATGCCTTGGGTGAATACCCGTCAAGATAGTCATTGGTCGATAACCTGCCACCTGCCTGGAAACCCCAGAACCAGTCAGCATTGACCCTGATGACAAATCCGATTCCACCGATCAGGATCAGGGTATAGTTTGAAAAATTATCAAGTTCCTCTGCGTCTTCATGATAATGTGTGGGAAAGAAAAACAACGGTCCCCCTCCGGCATAGAGGTAGGGTCTTAACTTCGGTTTATACCGCATATGGTGGGTCGAGCCAAAACCTCGTCCCTCCTCAAGAAAAAAGTATTCGATCTGTCCTGTCGGTTCCACCAGGAAGGTATAATACTTCATGCCTCTTGCATCCTCATCTGTGCCAAATATCAATGCCGCATTCACATTTGCTTTTACGGCAAAATGTTTGTCCAACTTTTTTCTGACACCAAAGGCAATATTACCACCTATGCCCAGATCACCGATATCCCCGAAAAGAAAGGCAGGTCCAGCCCCAAATTGTATTTCCGTGAGTTTCACCCTCTTCCCCATCTGGCTATGGACCGGAACCGAGAGTATCAGGATAAGAGTGACTAAAAGAAATTTATGTTTCATGAAATGAAAATATGGAACAAGCCGGGTATAATCCAGCAGGCTCCAGATCCTGAAATTATGCCGATAAAAATGTTTCAGTTTTTATTTACGAAGAAAGGGGAAGGAAGGTTACCGGATAATCCTTTTAATACATCTTATTGATCATCGCTCCGATCTCGTTGCGCTTCTTCAGGGAGAATTTCCTCTCTTCACCGCTCTTCAGGACCACATTCAGTCCATTGGGGAGGAACTTTTTGACATTGAAGAATATCACCTCCAGTATATCAGCAGGCATTATTTCCTGGTCAAATTTTTCTGTATGACCATTGGCGGATTTAAAATAAATTCGCTGGTTGGTGAGGATAAGTTTTCCGCAGATCTTTTCCGAATCAGTAAAATATGTTGAATCACCAGCTTTGATGACTACTTCGTTTGCTTTCAGGGGAATTACCATGATGCAGGATTTTGTTAGGTTTTGACTCTGTTATTATTCTCATATATGATGCCAAATAGATCAACTGCTTAATTATTTGATAGTTAGGATAATTTTTTACTTCACTCAAAACAATTAATTGTATCATATTTGAACAGTACATGTCCGTATTTAGACATATTGTTTTTAATATGACGAATAATCCTGGCATTCGTTACAAAACAATTCAAAGCGAAAAATGTTGTGCAAAATAGCAGAATAAGATATTTTTCTCCTTAAATTTGGGATTTCAAAATTCAGACTGGTTGAAGCAGTTCTTCAATATATTCTTTTCCTTCCGGCTCATGGGAATGAATCTGGTTACCCTGGCCGTCAGCATCGCAGTGGCAACATTTCTCGAAAATGATTTCGGACCTGAAACTGCCAGAGCCCATGTTTACAATGCCACATGGTTTGAATTATTATTCCTGCTGGGGATCATCAACCTGATCGGCAGTATGATCATCTACCGGGTTTTCAGGAAGGGAAAACTGACCATCCTGTTGTTTCACCTTTCTTTTTTCCTGATCCTGGCCGGGGCAGCTATCACCAGGTATATTGGATTTACCGGACTCATCCATATCAGGGAAGGAGAGAGCTCTTCGGCGGTCATTTCAGATGAGGCCTACCTGCGGGTACAGGTACTCGAAGACAATGTCTCTGTCCAGGCATCAAGACCTGTCTACCTGTCTGGTATAAGGAACAGGAGCAGGATGTTGAAAGTATCTTCGAAAAATGCTCCCCTGCGGGTGGAATACCTGGATCATATGACCCAGGCCAGACCTGCAGTCAGGGCAGTTCCGGGTGGAGAACCGGCCATGATCCTGGTCGCATCAACTACAGCAGGAAGGGAGTATTTTGCATTTTTCGGACAGGAGAGCCGGTGGATCGGGGGTGAATTATTCCATTTCAATAAAGAATCCTCAGATGGTATTCTGATCAAATCGACCGGAGATTCCCTTACCTTTCGTGCCCCCTACCCCATCAGCCTTTTCAGTATGGCAGACCAATCCAGCCAGGTCCTGGCAACAGATACAGACCATCCCTTTAATCCCATGAGTTTATATACATTCGGACCAGCAAGCCTTGTTCTGTCTGAGTATGAACCTGAAGGAGAGGTCATTGCAGTCAAAAAGTCAGGCGAGGAAGGATCCGGCAAAACGGCCCTGTCATTACAACTAAAGGCTGGTGATGAGTCCAGAAACATCACCGTATGGGGCGGCAAGGGAATGCCCGGGGAATTCAAAAAGTTGTCGATCGGGCAGAAGGAACTCCTGGTTTCATTCGGATCCGTTTCCCGTATCCTTCCATTCTCACTTGCCCTCGAAGACTTCATCCTCGAGAGGTATCCCGGGTCTGATAGTCCATCCTCCTTTGAAAGCCTTGTGCGGCTCGAAGACCAGGAAAGAAGCCTTACTACCTCCCACAGGATCTATATGAATCATATCCTCACCTACAGGGGATACAGGTTTTACCAGTCATCATATGATACAGACGAAAAAGGCACGGTCCTGTCAGTTAACAAGGATAGTCTGGGAACCAGCGTTACCTACACCGGATACTTTCTGCTTTTCCTTGGCATCCTGCTGAGCCTGTTTAATCCGAACAGCAGGTTCCGCAAACTCAGTAAGCAAATTGCTGCAACAGGCAATCCGAATAAACCGGCCATGATCATATTGGCCATTGGCCTGGGATTGTTTGTGCCTAAGGCTGAAGTGTTGGCCCAGAATCCAAAGGTCACACAAGAATATGAGATCCCTGCCAGTCACGCGAAAGCATTTGGGCAGTTGTTGGTTCAGGATTACCAGGGAAGGGTAAAACCCTTGAACACCCTGGCTTCTGAAATCCTGCGAAAGGTATCCCGGAAAACAAGACTGGAAGGAATGAATCCGGAGCAGGTTCTGCTGGGTATGATGGCCGATCCTGTAAAATGGCAAACCGTCCCAATGGTAAAAGTTTCACACCCGGGTATTGAAAAGGCACTGAACCTCGAGGGAAAGGAAGCATCCTTTCTTCAGTTTTTTGACCCTGAAACAGAAACCTCATACAGGATTGGAGACTATGTCAGTGATGCACACCGCAAAAAAGCTTCAGAACGCTCGAAATTCGATACCGAAATACTCAGGGTGGATGAGCGGATGAATATCTGTTACATGGTTTATTCCGGCAATCTGCTCCGGATCCTGCCTGACAAAAATGACCCCAATAATACCTGGCACAATCCGAATACCATTCATACCGTGTACACGGGTGAGGATTCCCTCTTCGCGGTGAACATTACACATCTCTACATGGATGGGGTGAGAGTGGGACTGAAAACAGGGGACTGGCAAAAGGCAGATGAATACCTGGGATACCTGAAGGTGTTTCAGGACCGTATGGGAGCCGGTATCATGCCATCCCCGGGACGCCAGAAAACAGAGATACTGTACAACTGGATTAATTTATTTGACCGGCTGGCACGCTTTTATATCGCCATTGGGATCACCTTACTTATCATTCAGCTTATCGGTGTACTAAGCGTTAAGCTTAACCCGCGCAGGTTGCGCAGGATCATGGTGATCCACCTCCTGGCAGGATTTGCCGTACATACCATTGGACTTGGACTCAGGTGGTATATTTCCGGCCATGCACCCTGGAGCAATGGTTACGAATCCCTGCTGTTTATCAGTTGGGCAACCATGCTGGCCGGTGTAGTCTTCTCCCGCCGTACCGCAACCCCCCTGGCTGTTACCGCAGTTTTGTCCTGGATGATGCTTCATACCGCTCACCTGAGCTGGATGGACCCCCAGCTTACCAACCTGGTACCGGTACTCAAATCTTACTGGCTTACCATACATGTGGCGGTGATCGCTTCGAGTTATGGTTTCCTGGGACTGGCCACTTTACTTGGATTCCTCAACCTGATCCTGATGGGATTGCAGACCCGCCTGAACCGGGAAAAAGTTGAACATACTATCATGTCCCTTAGCTCCATTGCTGAGATGACCATTATTGCGGGACTCGGACTGCTGACCATAGGTACATTCCTGGGGGGGATCTGGGCAAATGAATCCTGGGGGAGATACTGGGCCTGGGATCCAAAAGAGAGCTGGGCCCTGATCACCATCCTGGTCTATGCATTTATTGTGCATATGCGATTTATGCCTGGACTGAAAAGCCTGTATCCGTTTAACCTTGCTGCGGTACTGGGTTATGCCAGTGTCATCATGACCTATTTCGGGGTGAATTATTACCTGTCAGGCATGCATTCATATGCCAAAGGCGATCCCGTGCCAGTCCCGGCATTTGTGTATTATACGCTGGCTACCATTGCGGTAGTGGCGCTTATAGCATATACCCGGCGAAGACAGTTTACGGTAAGTGAAGTGAAACAAACATGAAAAGACATAACAAAATATTAGATAGATATGTTGAAAATGATGATTAAAAACTGCAAACCGGATTGCAACTGCCAGAAGGACCAGGAGAAAAAAGAATGTAAATGCCAGCAGAAAAGATTGCTGGAAACTCCGATGTGGCCAGGCCAGTGAAAAACAGCTTATCCATATGGCTCGAACTCGGGAAGGTAAAGATCACAGCTGCCGTAAGCATAACCACGGTAACAGGGTACCTGCTTAACACCAACCGATTTGATCCCGGGTTAATTGGGACTGTCCTCGGTATTTTCCTGCTGGCAAGCGGGGCTTCCTCACTGAATCATATCCAGGAATACCGTTATGACATCAAAATGTCACGCACCATGAACCGTCCCCTTCCCTCAGGAAGGATCTCTGAATCAGGTGCAGCTTTCGTTACGCTGGTCTATAGTATAAGCGGTTCAATTTTGCTTTACTTTGGGGCTGAGATCCAGGGCCTGCTTCTGGGATGGCTGGCTTTTTTCTGGTATAACATCGTATACACTTACCTGAAGCGTTATACTGCCTGGGCTGTCATACCAGGATCCCTGATAGGAAGCATTCCCCCGGTTATAGGATGGGTAAGTGCCGGCGGATCGCTTCTTGATCCAATGGTGATCCCCATCGCCGCATTTTTCTTTATCTGGCAGGTCCCTCATTTCTGCTTACTGATCATGAAATACGGAAAAGAATATGAATCTGCCGGTTTCCCCTCCCTGTCAGGTTCCAGGAACCCTGTGCAGATGGGCCGGCTGATATTCCTGTGGGTGGCAGGAACGGCTTTGATCACCGTGGCATTTACCCTCATGGGGCCCCTGGATTCAATGATCTCAAAGATCGGATTGTGGCTGGCCTCAGCCTGGCTTATCCTTGTCTTCACCCCCATTCTGAAAAATTCACTGTCCAGATTCAAGCCGGGCAGGTATTTTATGAAGATCAATTATTTTGTCTTGCTTGTTGTGGTATTCATGTGCCTGGACAAACTACTGCTTGAACACCTGCACATCTAAGGTGGCGGAGTTAGCGGGGCGGGAATTTTTTAAATACCTTTTGTACAATCTTGTTTATGTCTTTCTCGCTTAGAATATTTGAATCTTTTATATCCCCGGTTGCCTTACCAGACCATATAAGCTGTTTTCTCTTTGCATCGATGATATCGAAGAAGAGTGATCCTTCAGAGTATTCACTGTAATCCATATAGGTCGTTGAAAATCCCGAACCAAGATCATAGGTAGCTCCCTGACCATAGGTGATATTGGTATTCGTCCTTCCTTTCATCATCATATGTACATGGACGTAAAGATCCGGATCGGCAGCCCAGCGAATATCATTTGAGTTCATTTCGGCAGATATGGCATTGAATAATCTTCTCTTATTCATCTGGTTGATTGGGATCGAATCAGCTGCCGGTGTGAAATTGTAGGTTTCGTAGCGGTTGAAGTTTACCGTAGAATCATAATCCTGAACAATTTTTAGTCCACTACAGGAGGCCAGTCCAGCCACCACAAAAACAAGAAATATTGGTAACAGTTTCATTGCTTGCAATTTAATGTTCCTGATCACTACGTCAATTATCATACCAAGATCCGTTCATTATACCTTAACATTCAGATAGAAAAGAAATTTCACATCATCGACCGGTATGATCACATAATTTGGCTTCATCATGCTTGCCCTGATGATATCAATGACGCCCAGTCCAGAGCCCCTGAAGGGTCCGTCTTCCCGTTCCTGCAGGATCAATCTTGACAGTTCTTTAAGATCATTGTCATCGAGGGATAAAAAATGATCCATCTTCTCTTTCAGTGCAGGTACTTTTTCACATTCTACATAATTTGCTGCACTTATGGTAAAATGGTGCTCATGCAGTCCGATTGTGAATAGGCCTTCCCGCTTCTCATTTACTGTAAAGCCATGGTGCATGACATTCTGAAGCATTTCCACGAGGACATGAAACAGGGTTTTGTAGGCAGCGTATTTTGTCTTTTTAACCATCAGGTTTTTTTCAATCATATTCAACAGGGGAAGGATGGTGTGCTGCCTGAAATCTCCCTGGTAGGCCATGATGATGCTGTTCTTACGCAGGAGCTGGTTCATCTGTATGGCATGGTCAATATGCAGCCCTTCTTTCCGGGCTTCCTCCGTTCCATGTTCATGTGAATCAATGATCATCTGGATATAGAAATAAGCCATTAATTCATCGATCTGCTCAAACTCTGTTTGCAGTTTCCGGCCTGATTTCCGGGCCATTTCGATCATGCCAAGTCCGGCTCCGCCTTTGCTCGTAAATTCATCCGCTCCAAGCACTTTCATATACATTTCCTTCAATTCTTCCTCGCTTTGCATATTGATGTTTTCAATCCGGTCCTGCAGAAACTGGATCTTTGATTGTTCAATCAGGTTGCCAGAGGCGATATAAAACTTGTTGTTGTAATTACGGGTCATGAAATAAGCCGTTTGCTCCTGGAGATAATGATCGGAGGTCAGCTCTTCCCCGTACCTGATCACATTCTGAAAACATTCAGCCATCAGGAAGGATACCTTCTTCTTTAAGGACATCTGTTCCTTCCCTTTCTTGAAGTGAGATTCAGACAAATCAATCAGGCGAATGGTAATATCGTCCGCAAAATCACCCCTGTAAAACAGGCTTAGAATGTCGTCTTCTACCAGCCTGAAAAATTCATGAAAATCTGTCCAGTCCATGAAATGCTGATGTTTATGGTCAAATGGTTAGAGCCCACGAAATAAAAATAAATGTTATTCCCGGGAATTCATAATGAATCCGGGATTTTTCAAATATTCTTCAGATTCAGCAATTTCCCTGATCCGTTTCATTCCGGTGAATATATCTCTATAACTGTTATAAACAGGTGCTATTCCAAGCCTGATATTATCAGGTGTACGGAAGTCCGGTATCACCCTGTCCTTGCCTTCAGGGGGATTGATCATGGCCCGGGTGATCCCGGAAGCTTCAGGATGCCTGAGTGCAATATGGGATCCCCTGCTTGCCGGCTCCCTTGGAGAACCCAGGGTGAAACCCAGGGGCGCAAGCCAGTCATCATATAATTCAAGTAAAAATCCAGATTGCCTAATGCTTTTCTCCCGCAGGGCAGTTATCCCTGCTTCAAGGTGCAGGTCAAGGGCAGGTTCAATAGCGGACATAGACAGGACCGGCGGCGTGCCCACGAGGAATCGGCTAATGTCACCCGCCGGTTCATATGCTGTTCCGAATTGAAAGGGATCTTTTGATCCCAGCCAGCCCCAGATGGGTTGCTGCAACTTTTCCTGCAGGTCCTTCCGGACATACAGGAAAGCCGTGGATCCGGGTCCGCCGTTCAGGTACTTGTATGTACAACCAATGGCCAGGTCTGCATTGCAAGCATGAAGATCAACCGGGACCGATCCGACGGAATGGCTCAAATCCCAGAGGATCATGGCGCCGTATTCATGAGCCAGTGATGTAATACCTGCCATATCCTGCACATATGAGCTTTTAAAATAGGTATGGGTAAAGGTCAGCAGGGCCGTTTCCTCATCGATGGCCGACTTGACCGAATCAGGATCAATCCGTATACCATCCCTTGATTTGATCAGATCGAGCTTATAACCGGAGCCCAGCTGATCAATGATTCCCTGCAGAACATAAAGATCGGATGGAAAATTTAATTCATCACTAATGATCCTTTGTCTGCCCGTCTGGTAACTCAGGGCAGCCATAACCAGTTTATAGAGGTTTACAGAGGTAGCATCACATACCAGTATTTCACCCGGACGGGCACCGACCAGGCGGGCGATTTTATCTCCCAGCCGCGCTGACAGTTCCATCCATCCCTCATTCCATCCATGGATCAGGGATTTGCCCCATTGTCTGTCAATCACCTCATCTAACCAATCTCTTGTTTGTATGGGGAGGCGTCCCAATGAGTTCCCATCCAGGTAAATACAGGGGTCAGATTTTGTGAACTGATCCCTGTATGAAGCCAGGGGATCCTGCCGGTCCAGCTCTTCTGCTGTAGACAGATATTGTGAATCAGCAGACATTAATTTTTGCTTTTCTGAGTGATTCTGAAAGATTTTCCAATATAAAGATTAATTGGATACTTTTTCCGGACTGGCTGGAATTGTTGATAGAAAGCTCCATCTTGTTAATAATCCAGATGTTAACAGTGGAAAACAGACATTGAAAGCTTATACTTTTGATTCCATAAACTTAACCCTTTGTGATGAAAACCTTAGCGCTTACCATCATTGGTGTTTTCTTTCTGACAAGTTTTAATCTGGGAATCAACTCAAGAGCCTTTAAAAGGACGTTTGTTGATGCCCAGTACTTTTACCTGACCGAGGATTATGCAAAGGCCCTCAAAAACTATGAAAAGTTACTGGAAATGGAACCGGGGAACCGGAACCTACATTACCTGGTCGGACTATGCTATTTGGATATCCCCGGTAAAAAACAGGAATCCATACCTCACTTTGAAGCGGCCATTCAGTCCATGACTAAAAAATACAGGGATGGTTCATACCGGGAGAAGGAAGCGCCCTACGAAGCATTATTCTACCTGGGAAAGGCACATCATCTCAATTTTGATTTCATGGAAGCCATCGATTTCTATATTCATTATAAAATTGAAGCTGCTGAGAATGATTTTGCAAGCCTGGAATATGTAGACAAACAGATAGAGGCATGTGAATTGGCCGAAGAAATGACCTCTCAGCCCGTCCAGGTGAAATTCACGAAATTTGAGACAGGTGAAAGATTCATTGACAATGCTATATTCGGTGTAAGATCAGCCGACAATACCACCATGGTCTGCATGGCGAAAACAACCGATAAAATGGCCATTATGATGGCCAAGAACATTGATGGT
>DAOWJB010000157.1 GCA_030640625.1 Bacteroides sp. | reverse complement strand
TTTGCCTGTGCCAGCCGGCTTTCCTGTTCGGCAACCTTGGCCTCAAAAGGCAATGGATCAATACTGTATAAGAGCCGGCCCTTCTGCACCCTTGATCCTTCCTCAAAATGCACGCCTTCAAGGAATCCCTCCACCCTGGCCCGGATGGCAATGTCGAATAGGCCGTAAGTCTGACCGACAAATTCCGCGACATAAGGAATATCATAAGTATTTACTTCATGCACCTGGATTTCAGGGGGAAGGGCTGCCTGTTGGGTTTTCTCCTTGCATGAGCAGGCAAGCAGGAATGGCAAAACCAGCATTAGTTTTACCATTAAATGATAATGGTTTCTAGACATGGATAATCGTTTTTATCTGTGATAAACAATGATTTCAAATATAAACAAAATACTATCAGGATTCCTTATTTATTCCTGCAGCCAGGTCTGGTAAAGCTTGTATCCGAGTGAAAGGCCAATGGCACCAAGGAAGAGTCCAAGGAAACCAAAGGCGATAAATCCACCGATGGCACCCAGGAATATTACCAGCATAGGAACAGCAGCCCCCTTCCCCATCAGCATGGGTTTCAGTATATTGTCTATGAGACCGGCAGCCAGCAGGTATATGGTCCACAAAACAGCCGGCAAAGGTTCTTTGAAGGCAAATAACCAGATGATTACCGGTATGGTAATAAGTGAGACCGGTAACTGAGCAATGGCGATTATCAGGGTCAGTACGATCCATACACCCGCCAGTGGAATATCAATAATGAGAAGGGCGATGCCTATCAAAGTGGACTGAATGAGTGCAACCCCCAGTACACCGGTGGCTACATTCCGAATTGTTTGTTCTGACACCCTGGCAAATTCCTCTCCCCGATCACCCATAAGTTTGGTGAATAAACTTTTTCCTGACCTGGAGGCATCCTTTGAATAAGTCAGAAAAACACCGGCAATAATGGTAGACAGGGCAAATTGTAAAATACCGAGTCCTGTCCCTGCAAGTGCCCCCAGCAGTTTTTCACCAATGGCCCCTAATTCCGGTAAATATTGCGTGACTGTCTCACTAAGGCTTTCGGATGCTGCCAGCCAGTTCGTGTATAGCCAGTTTCCGATCAGGGGCCATTCAGCGACTTCCTGGGTAGGCGGGGGAATTTGAAAACTCCCTTCACGAAAACTATCTCCCAGTTCCCTCAAACCAATAACCAGTGAACTGACCAACCAGTAAGAGGGTATCAGCAGGATGGCCAGTATCACAACAGTTATTATGATCGATGCTATTTTTTTCCGTCTTCCAAAATAACTTCCCAGTTTCTCATACATGGGAAATATGATGATGGCAATGATCATGGCCCATAGCAAAATGTTCACAAAGGGCAGCAGTATTTTGAAACAAAAGAAAATGACCAGCAGCAATAATCCGATCTTTAATGTCAGGTCTACAGCTGTTTTCAATATGGTGTCCTGTGGCTTTCTATCCGGAGTTTTTTCATCAATCATTATGGTAGTGGTTTGAATTTTCCCTAAAATAGTTATTATTCTGCAACTCATCTAAATTGATTCCGGAAATAATTATATATTTAGATATTATTATACAAGAATCACTTAAATAAGAATAAATATGAAATCATTCCTCAATATTTTAATGATCACCCTGTTAATAGCAGGTGTTTCATTCGGGCAGGATACAGATACAACCCAGGTCACTACCCAGCAAGAACAACAACAAGAAAAACAACAACCGGTAAAGAAAAATCAACCACCCATTTATAAAAGGGTATACCTTGGTGGTTATATGTCACTAACGGTTGGCTCATATACCAGGATTGGTATCTACCCGCTTATAGGATATAAATTCACACCAAAGCTATCCGGAGGATTGAAGATCGGATACGAGTATGTTCGCGACAACAGGTATGCATCAACCTATGAGTCCTCCAATTACGGGGGAAGTATATTCGCCCGGTACCGGCTCATACCAAGACTTTATGTTCATGTAGAATATGAACAGTTCAGTTATGAACTTTACAATTTTGATGGAACCTCAAACCGTGAATGGGTACCATTCCTCTATCTAGGTGGAGGTTATAGCCAACCCCTGGGCAGGAATGTCTGGTTGACTGCCCAGGTTCTGTTCGATGTCCTGCAGGATGAACGCTCCCCATACAACAGATGGGATCCCATTTTCAGCGTCGGTGTCGCCGCAGGGTTCTGATTCAGATTTACTACCTTTGCCATCTAATTTTTTCAGATGGAAAAGAACTATGAAGAGGTCATTGCCAAGGGACTGAACCTCCTCCCATGGCAAGTGTCCAATACCCTTAAATTATTCAGCGAAGGAGCAACCATTCCCTTCATCAGCAGGTACCGGAAAGAAGCAACGGGTAGCCTTGATGAGACGGTATTGCTGGATATCCAGAAAAAACACACACAACTGGTTGAACTGGATAAACGCAGGGAGACCATCCTGAAAAGTATTGAAGAGCAGGGGAAGCTGTCCGATGAGCTGAAAAGGCAGATCGAGGGGGCCTCCACCATGAATGAGCTGGAGGATATCTATCTTCCCTATAAACCCAAAAAAAAGACGCGGGCGTCAGTAGCAAGGGACCGGGGACTCGACCCCCTGGCCAGGATCCTGATGAAACAGCAGGAAATCAAGGTCTATAAACGGGCGGAGGAGTTTATTTCAGACGAGGTTGAATCCATAGAAGAAGCCCTTCAGGGAGCACGGGATATTATCGCAGAATGGGTAAATGAGAACAAAAGGGCCAGGGAATCCATACGCCGCCTCTTCGGCAAAAATGCCCTGATCGGGTCAAAACTTGTAAAGGGAAAAGAACAGGATGGAATAAAATACCAGGATTACTTTGAATTCTCCGAACCGCTGAACCGTTGTCCCTCCCATCGAATCCTCGCCATGCTCCGGGGAGAGGACGAAGGATTCCTGAAGATCTCCGTGGAACCGGACCGTGAAATGGCTAAGAATCTGTTGGAAGATATTTTTGTAAAAGGAGTCCTGGAAGTATCGGAACAGGTCCGTGAAGCAGTCAAAGATTCTTACAAGAGGCTATTACAGCCTTCCATCGAAACTGAATTCCGCAAACTGTCAAAGGAGAAAGCAGATGAACAGGCCATCCAGGTATTTGCCGAGAATCTCCGGCAGTTGCTGATGGCCGCGCCCCTGGGCGAGAAAGCCGTGCTGGCCCTTGACCCCGGTTACCGCAGCGGCTGCAAGCTGGTTTGCCTGGATCCCCAGGGGAGCCTGTTGCATAACGAGACCATCTATCCCCATGCACCGCAGAATGAAAAGGGACCGGCATCCAAAAAAGTGGTTTCCCTGGTAAACTCCTACAAGATCGATGCCATCGCCATCGGGAATGGCACCGCCAGCCGGGAGACCGAACAGTTTATCCGGAAACTGCATTTCGACCGTGACCTGCAGGTCTTCGTGGTGAATGAAAGTGGGGCTTCCATTTATTCTGCTTCCAAGGTTGCCCGGGAAGAATTCCCTGAATACGATGTAACAGTCAGGGGGGCTGTTTCCATCGGCCGCCGCCTGATGGATCCATTGGCAGAATTGGTAAAAATCGATCCGAAATCGATTGGTGTCGGACAATACCAGCATGATATTGACCAGGGCAGGCTGAAAGACAGCCTCGACCAGGTTGTTGAGAGCTCTGTAAATAAAGTGGGTGTGAATCTAAACACAGCCAGCAAGCATTTGCTGACCTATATATCAGGATTGGGTCCGGCCCTCGCCCAGAACATTGTTGAACATCGAAAAGAAAAAGGCCCATTCCAATCCAGGAAGGAACTGATGAAAGTGGCCCGCATGGGTGAAAAGGTTTTTGAACAATCCGCCGGCTTCCTCCGTATCCCGGATGCAGTACAGCCGCTGGACAACAGTGCTGTTCACCCGGAAAGTTATAAGGTGGTTGAGAAAATGGCCGGGGACCTAGACTGCCAGGTATCGGACCTGATGACAGATGATGCACTTCGCAAAAGGATCCGGCTTGATCATTACATTAGCCCGCAAACCGGCCTTCCCACCCTGCAGGATATCATGGAAGAACTGGCCAAGCCGGGCAGGGATCCGCGTTCCCGGATCAAGGTATTCGAATTTGCCCAGGATGTCCAAAGTATTTCAGATCTTAAGGAAGGCATGGTGATACCGGGCATTGTGACCAACATAACCAACTTCGGGGCATTTGTTGATGTCGGTGTGAAACAGGACGGACTGGTACACATCTCACAGTTGGCGGACCGTTTCATCTCCGACCCGAATGATGTGGTGAAGATCCATCAGCATGTAATGGTGAAAGTTTTGAGTGTTGATATAGACCGCAAAAGAATTCAATTAACCATGAAGGAGGTTTAATCCACCAGCAGAACCAGTCCCTTTAAATATTCCCCTTCCAGGTGATAAATGCTGATTGGATGATCCGCTGGCTGGGCCAGCTGGTGTAGGACGCGTACCCTGCGGCCTGTATTGGCTGCCGCTGCAAATACTGATTTCCTGAAATTCTCTTTACTCACTGCCTGGGAACAGGAGAATGTAAATATGATCCCTCCTGGCCTAATTGTTTCTATTGCCTTGATATTCAGACGTTTGTATCCCTGGAGGGCATTGTTCAACACCTTATGGTGTTTGGCGAAAGCGGGCGGATCGAGGATCATCAGGTCATAGGCCTCCGGAGGGTCAGCCAGGAATTTAAAGGCATCGGCAGCTATCCCTTTATGCCGGCCCTCATCTCCGAAATTCAGTTCCATATTCTGATCCGCCAGATCAATGGCATGTGCCGAGCTGTCCACCGTATGCACCAGCTCCGCCCCACCCTGCATTGCATATACAGAAAATCCACCGGTATAGCCAAAAAGGTTCAATACTTTTCTGCCGGCTGAATTTTCACCCAGCAGTTTCCTGTTCTCCCGCTGGTCAATAAAAAAACCTGTTTTCTGACCTTTTTCCCAGTTTACATGGAACTGGTTTCCATATTCCTTTACGATTGTTTGTCCCGGACTACCAAACAAATATTCATTCCGGTATCCGGAGGTGTACCGGGAAGGAAGCGTAGAAGCACTTTTGTCATAAACGGCTGTCAGCCTGCTGCCAAGGGCTTCCTGTAAACCCTTAACCAGCAGATCCCGGTGCCGGTGCATTCCTATAGAGTGAAACTGCATTACTGCAACACCATTATAATAATCGATGATGAGTCCGGGTAATCCATCCCCTTCCGCATTCACCAGCCTGCAGACATTGGTTTTCTCATCGTCTTGCAGTCCCAGTTTCTCCCTGGATCTAATCGCTTCTTTGATTCCTGTGATATAGAAATCCTCGCCGATCTCCTCCTCCTTGAAGGAAAGGATCCTTATGGCAATGGACCCATCCTGATAATGGCCCGTTCCAAGGAATTCATCCTGGTTGGAATATACTTTTACAATTTCGCCTTCGACCGGTTCCCCGTTTATCTTTTTAATGGCTCCTGAAAATATCCAGGGATGGTATCGCCTGAGAGATTGATCCTTACCCGAATGCAATACGATCTTGACTGGGTCTTTCATTTCAGTTTATAGTTTTGGAGTTCCATATATATCCGGAGGCAAACCCAGGCATCAGTTGCCGCATATTCTTTCTGGGCATGGCTGAGCGTTTCAGTATCCCAGTTGGACAATTGCTGGTTCTTGGATATCCGGAAACCAAGGACGATCCCTGCAAGTTTGGCTACTCCCTTATTTTCAATGCCAAAAGCTTCCACGTACTTCTGGAGATCCAGGAACCCTCCGGCTTTAAAATCCCTGACCTTTCGCAAATCGATCAGGTCGTCATGCAAGGCGGCTCCTACCTTGATAATGGAATCATCCTCAAAAAGCTCAATCAGCTCATCTGGTAATTTCAGTGCATTTGTTCTGAAAAGGAAGGCATGAAACCGGGTGGCAAATTGCACCAGGGAGATCTGGTTTATCCGTCCCTTCTTAAAAGAGGGCCTGGTTTCAGTATCAAATCCCAGTACCTTTTCCTGTTTCAGTACCGGCAAATACTTTCTGAGGCCCTGCTTCGAATCGATCACATGGATGGTGCCTGGAAAAGCATGCAATGGCAATTTCTTGAGTTCTTCCTTGTCTATGCTGGACTGGAACATATGTAAAACAGTATCCGGGTGAACAAAGAAACATAAAAAGGCTAATTGTACCAAGAATGAATCCCCTATTTATTCCAAGACAAGCGCTCATCCAATCCCCTGAGAATCTTGTTGTGGTCAAGCAGCCAGCGGATTACGATAATGGATTTTTCGTCGGGAAGGGCCAGTTCCTTTACAAGCTCCTCCAGTGAAAGGGGCTTTTCACGAAGGAGTTTCTGGGTCTGTTCCACAGCCCTGTCGAACTCGTATTTATTCACGTCCAGTTCCTGGTCCTGCATGCATACATCGCAGTGCCCGCAACTATCCCGGGCCTTTTCACCAAAGTAGGCCAGCAGGTAAAGGCTACGGCACCTGCCCTGCTGGGATGCATATTCCAGCAATGTGTTGAGCCGTTCGATATACTCCTTTTTCCGGTCCTGATAATGCTCCGTGCTGATATGGAGAGATTTTACATCCAGCCTTTCATCCGTGAAAATTATGACAGGTGTTTTCTTCTGGGGAATATACTGGATAATGCCCATTGAACTCAGGCGCTTGAGGTACTGTATGATCAGCTCCGGCTTCACCTTGGCTTGGTTGGCAAGGGATTCTTCATAAATGGTAACGTAGTCGGTGAAAAGCCCGGTATAAGTTCGCAGGACAAGCTTGATAAAGGCATCAAAATCAACATTGGCGATCTGGAATTTGTAAAGCTCATCACGGTTGACCATGAATTTCAGCTTGGAAGGATTAAAAATTTCCTCTGTAAGTTCAAGATAACCTTCCAACTGGAGAAACTTCAGGCTGCTATATATATTCATTATGGATAGCTTATACCTGGCTGCAAAATCTGCCACATTGAAATCAAATACCTGGTTCTTGGCGGTCCCAACCGGAATCTGGTAATAATTGCCCACGGCGCGGTAGGTCTGTTTGATCTCCTCTATTTCAGGATAGGCCATCCGAATGCGCTGCTCTACACTTTTTTTATCGGATGGACTGTATAACAATACCGCATGAGCCGTTTTATTGTCCCGCCCTGCCCGTCCGGCTTCCTGAAAATAGGATTCAATGGAATCGGGGACATCCATATGGATCACAAACCTGACATCCGGTTTGTCAATCCCCATGCCAAAGGCATTGCTAGCAATGATCACCCTGATAT